>CALGPK010000077.1 GCA_937960415.1 uncultured Bacteroidales bacterium
CTGTCTTGCCAAATGCAAGAAACGAGGGAATAATGAAAATTGATTTTTCGCCTTTGTGCATTGTTCTGACGGCTTTTTCCAGCCCTTTAATAATTTGCCACTCCGTACCAACAACCCATGTAAATGGTTCGTGACGCTTGCGAGTACTATCAAAAAGCTTTCCATTAAGAAAATAACCTTCGTAGTGCATCAATACCGTATCACCATAGTTGATGGTCAACGAATCGCCTTTTTGTACCAGAATTTTATATATGCTTGTATCGGATGGAGAATATTCCAGATGATGTTTCTCGAGATATTTTTTTAATATGGCTTTTTCGTATTCGCCAAAGTCTTCAATCCATGCAAGAAATTCTTTTTTTTCTTGTTCGTATTCTTTTTCGCTTTTCACAGAAAGGATGCTTAAATTGATTTTTATATAGCTGTTTTTTGGGAAAAAATAGGGTAGAGGTTGTTGCAATGTTTTGAGGTAAAACGAATCGGCACTGATTAAAAACGAAGCACTATCTCCTTCATTGAGCATTAAAAAACATTCTTCAATAGATCCTGGAAATTCAGGATTTACTATTTTGGCTTTTCTAATGGCTTCGAAAAAGATAGAATCGTTAGGTGTTGCATAGCTAATGTGAAACGTAACATACGAATTAACTGATACTGGTACCTGTGTATCGCCAAATTTGTGGAGCTTAAAATAGATGCCGTTTTCTTTTAGCGTAAAGCCATGGTAAGTTTGTTCTTTGCACGAATTGAGAATAAAAAGCAAAATGATTAATGAACAAAAAAGAAAAGATTTGTATGATTGAATATTCATGAGTTTTTATGTAAGAGCATGTTTTTCCAGTGTTCTAACTGTGCCGAAAGAATTTTTTGTATGTATTTGCCAATGATATCAAACTCAAGATTAACGACCGTACCCACTTGAATTTGATGAAAGTTAGTTACCTGATATGTGTAGGGGATAATGGCTACCGAAAATTTTCCTGTTTGTGAATTTACTACTGTAAGACTCACGCCATTAACGCTGATAGATCCTTTTTCGACCGTTATATTACCTGTCGATGGGTCGTATTCGAAGGTGTAATACCAGCTACCGTCGGCTTCTTTAACTTCGGTGCAAATGGCAGTTTGATCGACGTGCCCCTGAACTAAGTGCCCATCGAGTAGTTTGTTTATGGTCATGCTGCGTTCGAGGTTAACCTTGTCGCCAACTTTAAGTAAGCCTAAGTTCGATTTTTGTAGTGTTTCCTGAATGGCTGTTACAGTATAGGTTTCATCGTCTTTTCTAACGACGGTTAAACAAACACCATTGTGTGCAATGCTCTGATCAATTTTTAAATCGTTAACAAACGAGCACTTCATGGTAATATGCAAATTACCGCCTTCTTTTTCGAGTTTAACTACCGGTGCAGCTTCTTCTACAATACCTGAAAACATATATTTTTTTGCCAAAAATACAAATTTTATGAAAAAGATTATTTAATTGCAATGGTATTGTTTTTAATCTAATAATTGGGGATTAAGAAATCAAACGATGCTTTGTAGATAACTCACGGATAAACACCGATTATATCCGTATAAATCTGTTCTATCCGTGTTATGCGTGTGCTATATTATATTGCCGCCATAGCGGGGAGGTTTATGCGACATTAAACCTTACAGGTTTTTAAAAACCTGTAAGGTTTTTTCCCAGTCAGTGTTATTTTATTTGCGCATTTTAGGTAACAATTTACTGTCGAAGTTTTCGATGTCGATTAAAATAAATAATCGTGTATATTTGCTAAAAAAATGAATGGCTTTTTTCGTTCGTATAAAAAATAGATTGAAATGCTGGTTTCTTATTGCTCGTGGAATTCGTATTGGTAAATATTCTCAAATTTATCATAATGTAGAAATTACAAATGCAAAAGCAGTTAACATAGGAGAAAATTCGATTATTTACAAAGCTTGCACCATATATCTTAGCCCAGGTGGATATTTTTCTATGGGAAATCATTCGCACATAGCACCATACGGTTATTTACTGATACAGGACCAGTTGCTTAGTATTGGTCATAATGTGGCTATTGGACCTTTTTGCTCGTTTTTTTGTGTTTCGAACGGAATTCAATCAGCCTTCCTATTCAAAGATCAATACATAAAAGGCAACATACAAATAGGTAACAATGTGTTTATTGGTGCACATTGTGTACTATTGCCGGGTACAACTATAAGCGATCATGTGGTAGTGGCAGCCAATTCTGTAGTGAAAGGCAATCTGGAATCGGGATTTTTGTATGCGGGTAGCCCTGCTAAACCGGTTAAGAAATTGGACTAATGGCTTCCATAACGTTTACATGCAATTCACTTTTGTTGAAACATTGGTTTCAATGGCCTAAGTATCTTTTTTTAGGACGAAAAAAACGAGAAGCATTATTTAAACAATTATTTGCAGATTTTTTAAGAGTAAAATCGGAACAAATTTTTTTGTTTGGAGCCGGAAGGATGGGACTTTATACATTACTCAAATCGCTTCATTTATCGGAAAATGATGAGGTAATTGTTTGTGGTTATACCTGTGTAGTTGTTACGAATGCCATTAAATATACCGGTGCTTCGATAAAGTACGTAGATATTTCGCCACATCATCTCAATATTGATTACGATTTATTGCGTAAGTCTATTACCGATCGAACGCGCGTTGTAATAGTGTCGCATAATTTTGGCATTGTTTTCGAAGATATCGAAGTATTTAAACAAGAATACCCACAATTAGTTATTATCGAAGATGCGGCTCATTGTATGGGCTCAGCAAGTCGGTCGGGGAAGCTTGCCGGCACCATTGCCGATGCCTCGTTTTTTAGCATGGAATTCTCCAAGCCCATTACTACCGGAATGGGGGGAGTTCTGGTTGTTAATAATGCTCGCTTGCTTGATTCGGTAAAACGTATGTACAATAGTGTTTCATGTCCAACGAAATTAGATGTTTTTAGAATATTTGTAACGCTTAAACTATTGTTTTTTACATCGTATCGAGTTTTATCGTTTTTTAAGGTTCCTTTGTTCGCTGTTTGCAATCGGTTAGGGCTTACGTATAAAACTTCTGATATAGAATTATCGGGAGATTTTCCGCCTAAATATCCACAAAAATTATCATCATTTTTGTTGATCTTTGGGATATTGCAATTAAAAGATATTGAGCAAATTAATGGTAAGAAAAAACAGATATGCTCGGTTTATTATGATTACTTTGCCGGAATCGATGGAATAAAAATGATTCAGAATGACTCGTATGTTATGGTTCGTTTTCCTATATGGTTCGATGAGTATGTTTTGCAACAGAAAATAGATGAGATAAAGAAAGATATGCTAAAACATAAGATTTATTTTGGCGAATGGTTCAATGCAGTGGTTCATCCGGCAGGTAGTTATGCTTATGGTTACTCTACGGGGCAATGTGTGGTGGGCGAGCAGTTAACACAGAGAATCATCAATTTACCAGTCAATGTAAATCGTGTTTTAAGTAAGAATCAATTGAAAACCATACGTAACATTTTTAAAAAACATTTGTCGTGAAGCTGTTTCAATCATCATTCTTTCGTCACTTTATGACAATATTTTCGGGAGGTGTAGTTGCTCAGCTCATTTCGTTTTTGGTAGAACCTGTCTTAACTCGTATATATACTCCCGAAGAATTTGCTTTGTTTGCTCAATTTATAAGCATAACGACCATTTTTTCGGTGATTGCTACGGCTCGTTACGAATTAGCCATTATGTTGCCTTCGAATCATCGTGGTTCAATTAACATTCTTGCATTGTCGGTTTTAATTTCATTTTTCGTTGGTATTCTTGTTTTGTTGCTGTTAATTCTATTTGGCGACAAACTCGTATTTATCTATCAAACAGATAAATTGCTGGTGTATTTATGGATAGCTCCATTTTCTGTGTTTATAGCGGGTGTTACACAAGCGTTGAACTATTGGATGCTGCGATACGAGCAGTTTAAGACAATTAGCTTCGGACGTGTCGTTCAAAGTGCAAGCAATGCTACGGGTAATGTGGGTTTAGGAATTTTAAAATGGAGTACGTGGGGGCTTATTGTTTCGTATCTCGTAGGTCAATTGGTTAGTTTCTTTGTTTTTTTACGAACATTTCTTAAAAAAGACTATAAAGCCCTAAAACTTGTTCAAAAAGGCGAAATGAAAAGCATGGCTAAAGAATATTCCGATTTTCCTAAAATAAATACATGGCATGCTTTTACCGACATTTTCCAGCAAAGTTTGGTGATAATGTTGCTGAGTTATTTTTTTACGGCCGAAGATGTAGGCTATTATTCACGTACCTATCGTTTGCTTATTGCACCGTTAACTTTAATTGGATCGTCGATGGGACAGGTTTTTTTTCATCGTGCATCAAAATATGTTCACGAGCATCAAAATTTGCGTTCTTTTGTTGTTAAGAATTTACTATTTATCTCGGCCTTAGCTATTCCATTGTTTTTGTTGATTATTTTTTTTGCTCCATATTTGTTTGAGTGGTTTTTAGGCAAAGGGTGGGATAAGGCTGGTGTTATGGCTCAGTATATGGCTCCGTGGCTTATGTTTACAATGATAGTTAGCCCGATGAGCACTTTGCCTTTGGTATTGCATCGGCAAAAAACAGCTTTTTTGTTTAGTTTAATCGGCAATAGCTTGATAATTCTTTCTATTTTTGTTGGTGGAAATATTGGACATGGAATATATTTTAGTCTGGGAATAGTTAGCATTTCTATGTCGTTGTATTTTATAATATTACTTGGGTGGTATTTAAAAATTAGTTCTGCTTTAAGTAAATGAAGTTGGTGTTAATCATAGGTTTGCCTTATTTTGCAGCAAAAGTTAGACAGTCGTTAAAACAAATCGATTCAAGAAACAAATATATCCAGCTTGATACTTACTATAAATTTTTAGATAAGATAAAATATTTGTTGTATCTGCCTTTTGCAACAACGGTTTATTCTATAAACGGTACGATAGAGAAAAGCCATGCATTGAATTTGGCTTTTTGGCTGAAAAAGAGGGTCGTTATGCATTGGGTAGGTAGCGATGTTATTCGTGCGAAGCAGAGTTACAAAACAATTAAAGATAGTTATTCGCATAAAAAACAAATAATACATTTAACTGATACTCCGTGGTTTATAGAAGAACTTAAAGAAATTAATATTTTTGTTAATTTTTTACCTATTTTTACGGTTAGTAAAACCGAAATGCAAGCTATACCATTTCCAGACAAATTCAATGTTTTGCTTTATATTCCACAAGACAAACAGGAGTTTTATGGTATTCAACGTCTCGATCGTATAGCACGCCAACTTCCAGAAGTTTCTTTTATGGTAGCAGGCTTAAATAAAGCCGATATTCCTTTGTCCGAAAATGTACATTTATTGGGTTGGATTAGTAATATGAACGATTATATACAACAATCGGTTGTGTGTATGCGTTTTCCGCAACACGATGGATTATCTTTTTTTGTGCTTGAGTCACTTTCGCTTCAACGCTACGTTATTTACAATCGGCCTTTGCCACATACGTATTATGTTAAAAGCGACCAAGAAATTGTTTTAACGATTAAAGAATTGTATAACCTGCATAAACGTAAAGAATTACACTTAAATGCTGAAGCTAAAGACTGGGTTTCTAAAGCTTTTTCTCCGAATAATATGTTAACATTAAAATCAATTTTACTTAATGAGCAATCCTAAAAAAACTAAACTAATTATCGTTACAGCCTACTATCCGCCGATAAAATCGGTAGCAAGTCAGCGCTTGTATGCCATAGCTAAATACATCGATAAAAATAAATATCATGTATTTGTTTTTTTTCCGTACGACAAAGATATAATTTCCGATATCGAAGGTGTTACACTGGTTCCTGTTCGTTACAAGTGCTTGATTCGTTATGCCAGTTTTGATAAAAATACCTCGTATGTTGTTCATAAGATTAAGGCTTTATGGAATAGAGTCCTTATTAACCTTGGTGTTTCATATTTTAAAGGTTTAAAAAAGCCTATCATAAGAGCTATTGAGCAGCATTTAGATGCAGAGCCTTTTGTTGTAATAGCGTCATCACCTCCGGTAGAAGTAGCTCAAATAGGATTATTTATTAAGCATAAATATTCACAGGCACGACTTATTGTTGATTTAAGAGATGCTTTAAGTAATAATCAGTATATCCCAAAAAATCAACAAAATAAGTGTTTACTAATAGAAAATGAAATATTGCAAAAGGTCGATGCAATAGCTTCGGTTTCGGGACCTATTGTAGCTAACCTGCAAGCAAAAAATTTTCGAAACATTCCTATTGTAGAAATACGAAATGGTTTTGATTTTGAGGCCAGAATGCGTTTGCATTTCAACGAGTACTTTACTATGATTTATGCGGGTACGTTTTATGCCAATCGTACTCCCGTTACCTTATTTGAGGCTATAGAACGACTTATGGAGCAAAATTTGTTATCTAATTGGCGCTTAATCTTTGTAGGACAAAGCTCAGCAGTTCGAATCCCTGCTAAATTTACACCGTATGTTGAGCGTTTAGAAAAGGTTCCGTATAATGAAAGTATAAAGCTTATTCAAATGGCCGATGCCTTATTGCTTATTCATCCACCCAGTAATTATAAGGGAGTTTATACAGCTAAATTGTTCGACTATCTTGGAGCCATGCGGCCTATAATAGGCCTTCTGGACAGGGAGGATGTAGCAGCCCAATTGATAAAGGAATGCAATGCAGGTTTTGTGGCCGATTTTTATAATATTGACGAAATAGAGCAAGCTATCTTAGCTGCTTATGATCTTTGGAGAAACAAGCAAGTCTTGCCGTATAATACAAGGTTGATATATTTACACCATCGATCATATCAGGTCAAATTGTTTGAGCATTTAATTGATACACTTTTATTAAATGAACAGTAGATTAAAATATATTATTCTGGGCGATGCTCGTAGTCCACACCTGGTAAAGTGGATTCGCGAATTGCATTCGTATATCGATTTGTATGTCATTACTTTTCAAACTTGCTCTCAAGAAATATTTACCTTTGTGTCCAAAGAAAAATGTTTTGAGTTTAATATTCCTACCAAACCATCGGGCAATAATTTCTTACTGATAAAGGCTTATTTGCGTTTAAAAAAATTATTTGCAACTATTGATCCCGATGTAATACATGCTCACTACATCACCAGTTACGGGTTTTTATCTGCAATATGCAAAACAAAGCGTTCAAAATTAATATTGTCAGCTTGGGGCACCGATATTTTAGTTGCATCCGAAGATTATTTGTTAAAGCGATGGATAGTAGTGTTCGCACTAAAAAGAGCACGATTAATTACGTCCGATTCTTATTATATGTCTCAAAAAATCAGCACACTAAATAAAAAGGCACGAATTCTTACATTTCCTTTTGGATTAGCGGCTATACCCGATGTAAAATTGCACGATAAAGTGCCCATGTTGTTCTTTTCCAACAGAGCTTTGAGCCATAATTATCGCATAGATAAGGTACTTGAATTCTTTGCAGAGATACAGAAAGCTTTTCCCAATGCTCGTTTAATTATTGCCAACGATGGCAATAAGTTTCATGAGCTTAATAAGTTAGCCGAACAATTGGGGATTAGGTTGTTCGTAGATTTTGTGGGTTATTTGACGGAACCAGTACAAAACCATTATTATTCTCAGGCACAGTTCTATTTTTCGTTACCCGAAAGCGATGCCACATCGGTTTCGTTGCTCGAAGCCATGGCTCATGGTTGTGTGCCCATTGTGTCGGATATACCTGCCAATCGCGAATGGATTGAGCACGGAAAAAATGGTATTATAGCTGGCAGCAATACTAATTTAGTGCAGGAAATAAAAAAAATAGATACGCAAAAAGTATTTAACTACAATCGAACTATTATTCAGCAAAAAGCTATTTTTCCTGAGTTAGTAAGGACTTTTGTTGATGAAGTAAATAAACTATTTAAATGACACAAAAAAAAGTAGCTATTGTAATACCCTGTCGTAACGAAGAGCATTATATTGAAAGATGCTTGCTTTCTTTGTTGCAGCAGTCTTATCCCATATCGCAAATTTCAATTATTGTAGTAGATGGTTTTAGTACCGATAAAACACGAGAAAAAATAATTCAATTACAGCACAGATACAGCCAAATTTTATTACTCAATAATTCCAATAAAACTACGCCGTATGCTTTAAATTTAGGTATTTGTTATGCTTCTGATGCCGATTACATTATGATTCTTGGGGCACATGCCGAATTGGAAAAAGATTATATAGTCAAGGCTGTTGAATTATTGAACAACAATGATGCAATAGCCTGTGTGGGTGGGGTTTTGTTAAATATTTCCGAAAACAGTACTACCGAGGTGATTAGTGCAGCTATGTCGTCGGTTTTTGGGGTGGGGAGTGCCCACTTTCGCACGGGACTTAACGAAGGTTTTGTCGATACGGTGGCCTTTGGCATGTATCGTCGGCAAGTGTTCGATGCTGTGGGCTTATTTGACGAAGAGCTCATTCGCAATCAGGACGATGAGTTTAATTTTAGGCTAATTAAATCGGGTTTTCGTATCTTTTTATCCAGGCAGTTGAGAGCACGATATTATGTTCGTACGTCGTGGAAAAAACTAATACGACAGTTTTACCAATATGGCTATTGGAAAGTATATGTCAACCGTAAGCATCGAACCATAACAACCGTTCGTCAACTGGTGCCTTTTATGTTTGTACTATATTTATTACTCTTGTTTTGTTGCCTTATTTTCTTACCTCAATTTTGGTATCTTGCAATAATGCCGCTTAACTTATATCTTTTAATTGCTTTCATTATTTCGTTTGGTTATTACACAAATATAGCCGACAATATACGTTTGATAATTACGTTTTTATTGATGCATGTTTCTTATGGATGGGGATATGCAGTAGGTATTTTTGATTTTTATATATTAAACAAATCAATGCAGAAAACAGATGAAAAGCTCAGTCGTTAGTCTTTGGTTAATATCTTTTGTTCATTTCATTTTTGGCCAGCAAACCTTGCCACTCGATTCGATTAAACGAATGTACAAAAGTGCCGATATGATTTTTACTGCTATCGTTACTTACGAACAAATATTAGCCAATACGGTGGGTGAGGAGCAAAAAATGATTGATTTCGACATAACTGAGATTCAAAAAGGTAAAGACTATAGCCGACTTTTGGTTTATACAACAGTCGATACAACAACGTATGTAAAGGGTAAAGAGTATCTTGTTTTTGCCCGCAAAAATAAAACACTAAACCGATATGAGCTTTTTTATGCCGAACATGTGTGCAAGTCGTGCATAAATTATACCATACGCAAGGTGTACGAGATAATTGACAAAACGCCCTTTGCTACCATCAAAAAGCCTCGCCAGAAAACACCATGGAATGAACGTGGGTGTGGGTGCCATTAAGAAGTATAGCGTTTTTGTTTACATATTTTTCAACTTTTCAATTATCTCAACATACTCATGGGTTGGGCTTTGGTTTTCGCTCAAGGCTTTTTCGATAGTATTGAGTTCTGTAAGTAAGTAGCGAAGTGTTTGCTCTTTGCTTTGGTCAATTTGTTTTTTGATAACTTCGGATATATCGGACGTTAGTCGGTGTATATTTTTACTGACTTCTGTAGCAATTTGTTTTTTGAAATGTTTTCGAAAAATAGGCTTAAAAATAAACATCGGAAACATGAACCATAACAGCTCGATATGCGAATCGAAAGGACGATATACAGATACGTCGGTTTTTTTTAATGGATGATATTCGGGTGTCCACGACTCGGTGGTAAGCTTAATGCCAAGTGTCCTGAAAACATTGTCGCTCAAACGATTTTTAAAGTGGTGTGTGTACAAACTATAGTGCTGATTAATCTGGTGTATTATTTTTTCGAAGGTAGTTTGTTCGGTTTGTTGCACTTGATGCAAATGCGTGGTTAGCCGTTCTTTTAGCCATTGTTTAAACTGTTCGGTGAGATGATATAAGTTGCCACGCCATAATGGAAATTGTCGATCAAATTCTTGTTCTATTTGTTCGGTTATATGTTTTTCGTGGTTTAAGAGTATCGTTAATATTTTGTTTCGTATGCTCGATTTTTGGTCGATAGATATGAGCTGTAATTGGCGTTGAATGAATTTTGCATTGGTTTGCTCGTCGAGTATTTTTAATTTAAGTTGTTGACGTTCTTCATCGCTTCGGAGCGATGCTTGATATGCTAATTCAAAATAGTTTATAGTTTTGGTTTTCAGTACATTAAGTTTATGCTGGTATATTTGTTTTGTAATATCTTCGTGTTTTTGAATGATTGGTTTTAGCAGTTCATCGAGAATTTTTTTTCGATATGTTTCTGTATTTCGATAAATAGAATAGGGAAAAACAGTGTATTGTTGTTGATATAGCTGATATAAAGAATCGCTCAGGAATTGTTGAATTTTATTTATTTCATCATCCGAAAAGAAGTCGGTTTTGGTAAGCAAGCAGTAGGTTTTAAAAGCCGATTGTTGTAATTGATTAAATAGTTCTATATCTTGTTCGGCAAGGGGACGTTCGGCACTTATGCACACGATAGCTATAGTTGCTTCGGGCAACCAACTTTGGGTGGTTTCGGTATTGTTTTTAAAAAAACTACTAATGCCGGGAGTATCGATAATTTCGATTGGTTTTAAATCGACCAATTCGGGTAATTCTACAATGGCAACTTTAACATCTTTAATATTCTTCGGATTTTTGCTTTCGGTAACATATTCTTCGAGTTTTTCTATCTCGATGTGTTTAATACTATTATCTGAGAAAACAATTTGTGCGGTTTCGTTTAGGCCGTATCGAATGATGGTAATAACAGATGTGGCAGGCAGTACATTCGTTGGTAATATGTTTTTTTGAATAAAACTATTGATAAATGAGCTTTTGCCTGATTTGAATTGACCTAAAATGGCTATATTTATTACTTTTTGTTGTACAAAATAATCCAACGATTCCAGTTGTCCCAGAATTTCATGGAGTTGATATTGTGTAGCAATGGATTTTATATAAAAATGTTGTTCCACTTACGATAATTTATCTTCTTCGTATTTAGGTATATACCAACGTTGTGCTATAAATGTAGGAATAACAGCGCTGGCTATAACTACACCTACGAGTACCGAGTATTGTGTTTCGTTTATGTATCCCGATTGTAATCCAAATAAACTCGATATAGTACCAAAAGTAAGTCCTGTACTCATGAGTAACGTGGTGTACATACGGTTTTCTTTGAGATACTTAGTAACAAAAACCCAGATTCCTAAAAACTTACTGATAAGTTTCAACAGAAATAAAATTACAAAAATACCAAACGCACCGATAATAAGCAGGATAGAAACTTTCATGCCTCCAACAATAAAGAAAATAGGTGTAATAAAAGCATAGGCAATGGTTCTCAGTTTTCGGCTTATTACAAAGGTTTTACGCTCTTCTTTAAAATGTTTCGACATAAGCATTCCCAGAACAAAGGCAGGTAAAATGGCATGTTGTTCACCTAGTTTGGCAAGAAACATAAAAAGAATGAGTATAGCGAATATTAGTTTTATTTCGGGCTCAATAACTTTATTTGCCATTGTGTGGTTTCGTAAAAGAAACAACGAAAAACGCTGTAACAAAATTATCACCAATGTAGAAACTATCAAGAACAAAAGTGTGTAAAGGGTTGGTTTAAAAAATAATATACTAAGCGACAAAGCTGTTCCCATATCGGTTACAAAGGTAGATGCCATAATGATTTTACCAAGATATGTTTTGGTCAATCCCATTTCGACCAATACCGAATAAACAACAGCTAACGAAGTAGTGGATAATGCAATACCGGCAATCATTGCAGCCTCAAGTTGCCAGCCAAGAACAAAATAGGTAAAAAGAAATACCATTATGAACGGTGCAAAAAATGAAAAGAAACCAATTAAAAAACTGGGTTTAAATTTTGTTCTGAATAGTTTTGCATCTATCTCGCTACCGGCAAGGTAGGTAAGCAATATTCCACCAAAATTTGCAAGATAAATCATCCAATCCTGTGGTTTAAAGCCAACATTGCCAAGTATAGCACCGAATGTAATTTCAATAATGGCAACCGATATCCCTAATCGAATAGATAAAATACTGGAGAAAAAAATTACACTTGCAATAATTAACGGTAGTGCTAATTCGTTAATGTACATAACTCCTCACTTTTAACAAGTTAGTAGGAGTTATCAGCACTATTGCGGTTAAAGGCGAACTCCATCACCTAAAATTATGGCAAAAATAACAAAAAAATATCGTTTTGTAAAGTGTATTTTTGATTATTTAACTTTTAATATATCGCTCCATTGGGTGGTGTAGCGTGGCGAAAGCCGTTGTTGTAAGGTTTTCCATTTGAGCGATGGTTCGTGCGATGCCAGATGAACTGTATGTTCGCCATACTGTTGGTTGATAGTATCGATGGTTTTCATCAATTGATGTTGATTTTCTTTGTAGGCTTCAAATAAATTGAGGTTGATATATTTGTTAGGTGCAATATTCGTTAGTATAATACCTGCCTTTTTTATTGGTTGGCCTTCGAAGTAAATGTTTTTTATAGCCATTTTGGCGTATTTGCTAATTTCGATGCTCGAAGCAGTTTGTACAGGCAGGTTTATATAGCTTTGACGATAAAAAGGTGCTTCGTTTTTTTTGTAAAAGTTTGAATGAATAAAGACCATA
The DNA here is from genome assembly GCA_937960415.1 of uncultured Bacteroidales bacterium. GTDB lineage: Bacteria > Bacteroidota > Bacteroidia > Bacteroidales > GWA2-32-17 > Ch61. The sequence continues at coordinate 12,740 of CALGPK010000077.1, forward strand.
AGGCTACTGCAAACCGATTGCTGTTTGCGTAATTTTTCGGATGCTTTGGCAGCAAAAGCTGATATTCGTTCGCTTATATCGGCAAGTGTTGTTAGTTCTTTTTCGAACGATCGGCTGACAGATATATTTTTTTTATCACTTACTTCTTCGAGCTTAAGACATGAAATACCTTGAAGTTCTTTTTTTAGCCGTAGTCCTTGTATGGTCATGTTTTTGTGTATCCAGCTATCGCTGAGTTGCGTAAAATCATATCCTGTGTGTATATTCAAGGCATTTAGTTTACGGGCATATCGTCGTCCAATGCCCCATACGTCTTCAATGGCTATCCATTTAAGGGCTTTGATGCGTTTTTCGTCGTCGTCTATCATGTAAACGTGTTGGGTGCGTTCGGGGAATTTTTTGGCTATTTGGTTGGCTATTTTAGCAAGGGCTTTGGTAGGAGCAATGCCTATGCTTACCGGTATGCCAGTCCATTGAAGTATAGTGGAGCGTAGCTCTTGGGCGAAATCGTTCAGCGAGCCATTGATAAATTGCTGACTGAAATCGATAAATACCTCGTCGATGCTGTAAACTTCTATGTCGGAACAAAATTGTGCAACGATACTCATTACTCGACGGCTAAAATCGCCATATAAAGCAAAATTGGCCGAAAAATACTCTACGTTATGCTGTTCTATAAGTTTTCGATATTCGAACATAGGTGCACCCATAGGAATGCCAAGAGATTTAGCTTCGTTACTGCGGGCAATAACGCAACCATCGTTGTTCGATAATACTACAACAGGTTTGTTATTAAGATCGGGACGAAAAACACGTTCGCACGAAACGTAAAAATTATTGCAATCGAGAAGAGCAAACATAGGCTTAAACGGCCTTTATGATGTGCGTAACAATACCCCAGATGATAAAGTCGTTATCAGCAGTAACTTTTATGGGCTTGTATATGTTGTTTGCTGGCAGCAGATAGCATTCGTTTTTTCTGATTTGAAGTCGTTTAACGGTAAATTCTCCATCGACAAAGCAAACGGCTATTTTTCCGTCGGTGGGTTTTATACTGCGATCGATGATGAGTATATCGCCGTCGTCGATGTTGGCATCTTGCATCGAGTTTCCTACCACACGGGCAAAGAAGGTTGCAGAGGGGTTCTTGATAAGTGCTTTGTTTAGGTCGAGCGGAACTTCTATAAAATCATCGGCAGGCGATGGAAAACCTGCCTTAATAGTTTCTATTAAAGGTATTTCAATACTTGAACTGATGTCGGGTGTGTAAAATATCAGTGTTTTATGCGTATGAAGCTTTCGAGCTTTCATAAAGTATTTAAATGTCTATTTTGGCATTTTTAGCATGTTTTTCAATAAATTCGCGTCGTAGAGGCACGTCGTCGCCCATAAGCATAGAAAAGATGCGGTCTGCTTC
>CALGPK010000078.1 GCA_937960415.1 uncultured Bacteroidales bacterium
CTTTTTTTAGTTTTTCAAAAAACTGAAGCACAAGAACAAAATGGAACGAAACGAAACGAAATAGGTTACAATTTAGTAAACTACTCAAATATAACCGTTCCTTCTGATCCTGTAAAACAAATACTTGATTTAAATTTTATCAGTGGCGTATATTTTAAACAGCATTACGACAAAAACTCATTACGTATTGCTGTTGACCACTTTAGTGCTGGTATGAAAATAAATGGAAATAAATCTTATGATGCGGATACTCTCAATACAGTAGGTGACTGGAACCAAAATATTATATCTATTGGGATTGAAAAGAATCATATAGATAAAAAAAACTTTCAGTTATATTGGGGTATTGATTTAAATTTATTTTATGGAATTTATAATGGACAGTCACAATCACTAAGTGGTTTTTCTAATTTCTCAACAGTAAAACAAGACAAAGGGATAGGTTTTACGCCACTGGGTGGTGTACGTTTGACAATATCAAATTTTATTAGAGTATCTTTGGAGGCAAATGCTAGCAGTTTTGTCTATTCAGAAATTGAGAATAAGCAAACGATACTTCCATCTGTAAACAATTCTCAAAGTCAAACAATTAATTTTGTTTTTAAGTACAATTTAGGATTCAAAATAAGCTATTTGTTTTAATACTTACAGCCCATAACAAAGTGTTTATGCCATAAGGGTTTCAGTGGGAATTTAAGCATTGTAGCCTGCTCAAACTTTCGTGTCGGTGGACGGGAAAGTAACCCGCAATCCCTTACGGCACATACACTCGACCGTCGTTCATTTTAGAAAATGTATGTTATCATAAAATATTAACTTTGTCCTATAAATCCAATTACAGGTTATTATCCCTATTGATATTACGAGTCCCTCGCTTAAGCCCGAAGCAATCTGCAAAGCTGTACAGGAAGGCAGGTAGGGATTGCTTGGCTCACTGCGTTCGCTAGCCATGACGGTGATTGAGCACCAGAAACCTACCCGAGCTTTACGCTATGCCAATAATCTCTTCTAAACGCGATACCTGCTTTTGAAAATACTCCAGCTTAAAAAAATTGTTTCGGCAAATATACTGTGCTTCGAGCACGCAGCAACAAAATAAGTTGTACTGTATTTTTATTCGTCTTTGTGTGTGTAATTGAAAAATTTAATGTACATTTGTAAAAAAAACGTATGAATAAAAAGATATTTTTTTCGCTTATATTATTACTATTGGTAGTTAGTTATCAGAAAATTTATTCTCAATGTACACCAGACCAAAGTTGTAATGATGTAGGAAACCCTGGTGAAATGTGTCCCGAAGTGCTTCCACCAGCAACGGTTAATATACCTTATTCTCAGGTAGTTACTATTATACCTCCGGCAACTTTTGTTTGGAGTGGACAAACCGTTAACATCAATAAAATAAAAATTAGCAAAGTAGAAAACCTACCCAATGGTTTGTCTTATACTTGTAACCCTAGCAATTGCGAGTTTCCAGTTACCAATCCGCTTACACGTTATTGCATTTTATTAAGTGGCACACCAACCATAGCGGGTACATATCCCTTAAAAGTGTTTGTAGTTCCATATATTTTAGTTTACGGACAACCAACTGCTTTGCCCGAACAAATAGATAGTACATCGCTAGTGATGGTTGTAAATCAATCGTCGGGCTATGAGATTGTTGCTACCAATAAATTTACGATATTTAACCCACAACCCAATCCCTTTAATTCGACGGTTCAAATAAGTATATATTCTCCTTCTACTCAGCTTGTTGTTTTGCAAGTGTTCGATGTACTAGGCAATCGTATCTACGAAGAAAAAGCGATTGCCAATAGAGGCGAATTTACATTTAAATTCGACGGTTCAACACTTAAAAAAGGCATGTACGTTTACACCATCAATACAGGAAAGGAACATTTTGTAAAGCAACTTATAAAAAATTAGTATTCTATAAGAAACTTTTAATCCACACACCTTCTTTTATTGCATAGGCAGAGTGAATAATTTGTTTACAGTGAAAATATTCCAAAATGGTTCTTATAAATAAAGCAGCAAGGGGTATCATTTCAATACGCGTCATATCCATTCCCTGCATATCTTTTCGTTGTTCGTACGATGAAATAATAAGCATATCGAGCAGACGAATGGTTTGTAAAACATTAAGTATATTGAAAGTTTTCAGCGTATCTATGGGTTTTTGCTTTTCTTTGTAGTGAACCATGTTAGCCAAAAGATCGAACGATCCTGACGATCCTACTAAAGTATCGATGCGATATTGTTTCAAAACTTCGTCAAATGAAGTGAGATTCGATTTTATATATTCCGAAATTCGTTTAATATCGTCTGGGCAAAGCGGGTCTCTTGGATTAAACATATCTATAAGTCTCGAAATTCCGAGTGCATAACTTTGTTTCCAGTGAATAGTATTTTTATTGGCAATGATGAGTTCGTTGCTGCCTCCGCCAATATCTAGCATCAATACATTTTGTTCGGTAAGCGGAACAGCTGCTTTGATACCATAATAAATGTACTCGGCTTCTTGTTGCCCGTCGATTATTTCGACATCTGTATTGATAATCTGTTTGATTTCGTTAGCAAGTTGAATTCCATTTTTGGTAGAACGAAAAGCAGATGTAGCAACTGCCTTTATTTTTTGCACCTGATATTGTTGAGCTATTTCTGCATAATCTTTCACGGCAATAATGGCACGCAGGTAGGCATCGCTAGAAATTTCGCCACGTGCAATACCGTCTTTACCTATTTTTACCGAACGTTTGTCGCGATGAATTTCGTAAAATGTTCCATTGTGTTTTTCAGCAATTAATAAATTAAACGTATTTGTTCCCAGATCAATGACTGCCGCTCTCATATCGCTATTTGTTTTTTATCCACTGATACAAATCTTTGTAAGTAACTTTTTTGCCGTAGAGCAAAATTCCTGTTTTGTATATTTTTCCGGCGAGCCACGTGGTAAAAATAAAGGTTAGAATAAGTAAAATGCCCGAAATAAATACTTCGATCCATGGTACACCAAACGGAATTCGCATCATCATTACTACCGGGCTGGTAAGTGGTATCATCGAAAACCAGAATGCAATAGGACCTTCGGGATTAGTTGTAATATTCGACATAAGTACAATAGACAGAATTAGCGGAATGGTAATAGGTAGCATAAATTGTTGCGTGTCGGCTTCGTTATCTACAGCCCCACCTATAGCTGCAAACAATGCAGAGTACATTAAATAGCCAAAAATGAAGTAAAACAAAAACGAAAAAATCATCACTCCGAAATCAATTAATTTAATGGTATCGAATACTGCCGAAAGTTCATTAAAATCGAAGTTCTTTTCTGCTTTCATGTCAACAGTTGATTGTTTTTGCATAATGCTTTGAGCCGCTATTTGCTGTTCGACGATGGTTGTGTTTTTTAGCAAAATTGCTGAAAGTGTAGTAACTAATGAAAAAGTTAGAAATGCCCATAAAACAAATTGAGTTAAGCCAACTAAAGCAATTCCGATAATCTTGCCCATCATAAGTTGAAAGGGTTTAACAGAAGATAAAATAACTTCTACTATACGATTCGATTTTTCTTCGATAACACCACGCATCACCTGCGAACCATACAAGAAAATAAAAAAATAAATAAGCAAACCACCTATAAAACCAAGAATCATTTGCAGATCGGACGACTTTACTTCGCGTGTGCCATCGTCGTTAAGTTTTACAACACTTACTTTAACATCAGTTTTTACCGATTGTATTACTTCTGGGTCGATGTTGTTTTTGATTAGTTTAAAACTTTCAATTTGGCTCTTTAATGCACTTAAAATGTGCATTCTAAGCTGTAAGCTTGGTTGTTTGGGCGATGATAAAGTAACAATAGGAGTTGAAAGTACTATTGAAGGAATATATAAAACTGCATAGTAATTATTGGTTCCAATGAGTTTTTCGGCTTGTAAAAGACTAATATTAGTTAGATAGTCGAATTTGATTTTTTCTGTTTCTGGCAATAAGTGTATAAACAAACGAGAACTATCAACCACTGCTATTTTTTTTACTTCATTATCTTCGAGTGTAGATATCCATACAGGTACAATAAACAATGCAGCCATAAGAATAGGACCGATAATAGTCATTAGAATAAATGACTTTTTTCGAACTCTGGTTATATATTCTCTGGCAATGATGATACGTATTTTTTTCATTTATCTTCTTGATTAGTTTGTTTTACCACTTTAATAAAAATTTCGTCCATCGATGGTAGTAGCTCTCTAAAAGAGGTTATTTCACCGACGGATAATAACGCTTCGATTAATGTATTGGTTTTAATCGATGTGTCGAGCAATCGAAGCTTAATTATATGATGCTCATTATCCTGTCGATGTTCGAGTATTTCGTATTGATGTCGGTTAGCCAAATCGACATAGTTGATAAATCCTTTAAATACTATCTCGTAAATGTGTTCTTTGAACTGTTGCTTTATTTGTTTAACATCGCCACTCAATACATTTTTTGAGGCATTGATTAAGACAATTTCATCGCAAAGTTCTTCAACCGAGGCCATATTATGAGTTGATAGCATAATGGTTACGCCATTTTTTTTCATAGCCAGCAGTTCATCCTTAATCAGATTTGCATTAATGGGATCGAAGCCCGAAAAAGGTTCATCGAAAATAAGTACAGACGGTTTATGTAAAACAGAGATAATAAACTGCACCTTTTGTTGCATACCTTTTGAAAGTTCTTCGACTTTTTTGTTCCACCACGAAGTAATTTCAAATTTTTCGAACCAGTATTTAAGCTCCCTTAACGCTTGTTTGCGTGAAAGTCCTTTAAGTTGAGATAAATAAAGAGCCTGTTCTCCTACCTTCATTTTTTTGTACAGACCACGTTCTTCGGGTAAATATCCAAAACGAATAACATCGTCGATGGATATGGGCTTACCATTAAAATATACTTTTCCGCTATCGGCTATGTAAATTTGATTAATAATACGAATGAGTGTGGTTTTACCAGCGCCATTCGGTCCCAACAGTCCCATAATAGTGCCTTCATGAACACGAAACGAAACATCGTTTAGTGCAACTTTATTACCATAAGCTTTAGAAATATGTTCGACGGTTAGTATTTCGTTCATAAAAACGTTTATTTTCTAAGTGTTGCTACAATGCGTTTTGGATTTAAACATAGTTCAAGTGCATGAACAATATGCTGACAAACAATGTTGGCAGACTGTATAGCCTCCATAGAAGTACCTTCGGCCTGAATAACAGCAATTCCAATAGCTGCTCTGGATAAAATCATTGCATCGTTGCTTCCATTGCCAATGGCAATGCATTTATCGCGTCCTAGGTTTTCCATGTAAAAGAGTTTTTGCTGTTTTTCCTGACCAGATTTGAGAATGGTAAGTTTAACCGGTACATTTTTCAACTCTTCGGCTGCCATTTTAAATGTATCGGCAGTAATCACATGAATATTGACACGTTCGGTAAGTGCTTTAATCAAAGGCAGGGTTTCGGGAATAATTTTCCCATCTATGGCAAGCGTGCCATTAAAATCGAGTATCACATGCTCTATTTCGTAACGCTCTATCGGGTTAAATACAATTTCTATTGCCATACTATGCTCTATTTATGTTTAATTCGCAAAATTCTAAAAATGGTTTTAACTATTATATAAATATCTGTTAAAAAATTTTGTTTATCTATGTATTGGAGCGATAAAGCAAGCTTTTGTGGCATAATATGCTGAATGTAATATTGCTCCGGGTCGGTTATTTGTGCCAATTCGTCCGATTCGTTAATGTAACGTAGAGAAGCAAAGTCAGTCAATCCGGGACGCACCGATAAAACACGACGTTGCTCTTCGTTGTACAATGC
>CALGPK010000079.1 GCA_937960415.1 uncultured Bacteroidales bacterium
TAAATTCCCTACAATATCGCTCAATATGGCAGCCCCGCCGTTGTTGGCGCCATCGGTGGTAAACGTCCATTGCCCTTGCTGGTTGCGTTGGGCATTGAAGCCGATGTAGCTCGATAAGTAATAGGGAGCACCCGAATAGGCTTGACCTATATTGACCTGACCTATGCCACTGTTTATTTGTACATTGCCATTGTCTTTGAGTTGAATGCCTTTGTCGCTGCCATCGTTGCTAAGCCAAAAGTTTGATAATTTCAAATTTTGTGTGGCAATGTGGTTGCCCAAATTGTCTTTGAGTTGTATTGCCAGCAATGTTTTTACATTACCCTGTGCATCGGTAAGCAACAGCTGTTCGTCGGTTATTTGCTGTAGCGGTGGCAATTGTTCAAAACGAACTGTGCCGTTGGTGTGTAGATTGGCTGTTGGGTTATCGGTATTAATGCCTACATTACCGTGTTTGGTTATGGTCATTAATTTTTTTACACTGCCTTGGTCGTTTCGCATAAAGTTAAACGCAGCAGGATTTTGCCAGTTGTGTATCCAGAAATTTACATTGCCGGCAGGAATGCCGTTGGCATCTTCGTCCACACTAATACCTCGTCGTTCAGGAATACGACCTCGTGTTACAATTTCGAAACCATTGTTTTGCTCAAAGGTTTTTGTGCCATTCGAAGGATTACCGTATATCAACACATCGCCGTTGTTGTTGATTTTTATGCCTTCGTTGTCGGCATCGTTGCTTAGCCATTTATCGTTGAGTTTGATGTTTTGCGTTGCCGTGTGGTTGCCTAAGTTATCGGCTATAAGATTAGCAGGAGCCTGTTTTACATTGCCCTGTGCATCGGTAAGCAACACTTGTTCGTTGTTGTAATTGCTTATAGTTGGTATGCTTTCCATGCGGACTGTTCCTTTGCTATGAAGCTTGGCTGTCGGTGTAGCTGTGCCTATGCCTACGTTGCTAGTTGAACTTATGGTTATAACATTGGAATTGTTTACGCCCAGCGATAAGCTCAATGCTCCTTGTTGCACAATGCGTGCCGAGCCGTTTACCGTTAAACCTATCAGCAAGCCACTGTTGGATGCCGTGCCAGTGTTGGTATTGGTTAGTTGTATGCCATAGATAGTTGATGATTCCGTTGAATGGCTGTTTCCTGTATTTAGACTTAAACCTACTGTTTTATGCACATGCAATACATTTTGAGGTGCAGCAATACCAATACCCATATTGCCTGTTGGAGTTAGCACTACTTGTTCGGACGTTCCGTGAGCCAACACTAGGTTGTCATTCTGAAAATTGCTTATGGTAGCTTTGTTGCCTGTCATGCCTACAAAAAGACCAATGTTTTGATTGACCGCAGGAAAGCCCGTTGTTTGATTAGTTATATTTAAATAGGTATTGGTTGAACTAAATTCGTGCAGGTGCAAGGTGGTACGGGGCACATAGGCTTCGCTCCAGCCTGTTCCGATACCTATCTTATTATTATGATACAACCATCCATCACATGAGGTGGGCGATTCGCATTTTATTTTAAACTGAGCATACATGTTTTGTGGCACAAATGCCATATAACTAATTGATAATAAGGCTATTACCCCCCCCCATTTATGTATTTGCGAAGGGATTTACCTACAAGATTTTGACGAATATAATTGAACATGCTTTAAAGATTTTTATACAAAAATAAAACGTTTTTTAAACGTGTCAAAAAATATATTTTCATTTTTTCAGATTTTGAGAAAAGCAGGTTAATGAAAAATGTAATCAAATAATCTGTTGAAATAGATCTTCCGGTATAGTATTAAAAAAATTTTTAATGCAAAGCGATTAAAAATAAATCAATTTTAGATATTAGCAAGCATTACACCAGAAAAGTGATTTTTCTTAATAGTGTAATAGATTAATTTGCTTTATGTGAGAACTCCTAATGAATATTTTGTGGTTTATTTAAATGATCGTACTAAATAATTTACATACTACGTTGTGTTACAATGCTTTATTATTTAATAATAATATAAGCTTTGCCAATGCTGTATTACTTGTACGTTGAATATTACTAAACCTGTCGTTTCCAAAGATAAATTGTTCTGCCCACATATATTTTTTTCGAGCAATAGCTATCCAAGTAGTGCCCACTGGTTTAGATTCAGTGGCTCCATCAGGTCCAGCAATGCCCGAAGTAGCAATAGCAATGTCTGCATTAAGGATATTTAAAGCATTTCTTGCCATACATTCTACTACCTGACGACTCACTGCACCATGTTGCTTAATAAGTTCAGCAGGTACTTGAAGAATGTTTTGTTTAATTTCGTTCGAATATGCTATAATGCTCCCTTTAAAGTATTTAGAACTACCCGGAGTACTGATTATTTGATTTGCCAGATACCCCCCTGTACAACTTTCGGCTGTGCAAAGCGAATCATTTTTTGTAATCATCATGTTGTGCAATATTTCAGGCAACGATACATCTTCGTCAAATATTAGAAAATCAGACAGATAAGTTTTTGCGAATTGCTTTATTTTATTTACCAATTCTACCTCTTCGCTATTGTGCTGTTGATAAAACTTTACTTTAATTAATCCCGGTTGTGGCAAAAAGGCAGTTTTAACATTGTGCTTAGAGAGTTCTTCTTCGAAAGCAGAGAGTTTTTCGGCCAATTCCGATTCGGTGATGAGCGAAAACAAAAGCGTGTTAACTTGCAACGGATTTAATTGCTTGAAGTATGCTCGCAAAAATGGTTTTACTTCTTGTTCAAAAATATGCTTGAGTTCAAACGGTACACCGGGAAGCGAAATGGTACAACACTGTTTGTCAATGATAGCAAAGCCTGCAGCAGTTCCTATTGTATTTTTAAAAATCATAGCACTTTGCGGCATGTATGCTTGCACTTTATTTATCTCTGGAGCTTTCATTTTTCTAAACGAAAATTTTTGCTGAATCTCGTTCCATAAATCTTCATGAAAAATCAATGGACGATGAAAAAACTCGGATAATGATTTTCGGGTAAGATCGTCTAATGTTGGTCCTAATCCGCCACTAATAATAATTAGAGAACATTGATGAGTTGCTTCATTTAGTATGTTAGTAATGTCCTCGGGCTTATCTTTTATGCAAACTATTTTGCTTACGTCGAAGCCCAGTTTATGAAGTTGTTCGGACAGATAGGCTGCATTCGTGTTGACGGTATGACCATTCAACAGTTCGTTGCCAATATTAACGATCCATGTGTTCATCATGCATCAACAGTTTAATACGTTCGTTTAAAGGTGGGTGCGAATAGTGTATCTTAACGTATAAAGGATGTGGTGTAAGATGGCTATAATTGTTTCTGCTGAGTTTTTTTAAGGCACTTATCAACGGTATGGCTTGCCGATGCGATAATGCAAACAGGTCGGCTTGCTTTTCGAAATATCGCGATAAATAGTTAAAAGCAACAGAAATGATGGAAGTGATAGGGCTAAACAAAATAGAAAAACTGATGATACCCAAATGAAACGAAGGGTAAGTACTACCCAAAGCCATTGTCAGATGTTCGTTTTTAATAAATAGAGATAAAATGTAAAGTGTAATAAGCATTTGTACACTGTTTAAAATAAACGTTTTGATGATATGCTTGTGCTTAAAATGTCCTATTTCGTGCGATAAAACAGCAACCATTTCGTCTGTCGTCATTTGTTCGATAAGGGTATCGAACAAAACGATGCGTTTGTTTTTTCCAAAACCCGTAAAATAAGCATTAGACTTTTTACTACGTTTCGATGCATCTAAAACGTAAACTTCCTTAACAGGGAAATTTACTTTTTGACAAAAACTGTAAATAGCATCTTTTAATTCACCATCGGGCAGGGGAGTTTGCTTGTTGAACAACGGTACAATCAGTTTCGAATAAAAGAATGTAAAAAACAACGAAAAAGTCAATATGACCACCCATGTGTACAACCAGAAATACGAATCGGCAAATACATAAAACTGAAATACAATCCACAATAGCGGTAATCCGATGACAATACCTATTAATAAAGATTTGATTTGGTCAGTAATGTATGTTTTAATGGTGGTGGTGTTAAATCCATATTTTTGTTCAATAACAAATATTTCGTAATAATCGAATGGTAATTGTAACAGATAAAAAACAAAGCTCGAACTGGCTAAAAAGCTAAGTGTTAGTAAGAAATCGTTTTTGATGAAATTGCGTAACCATAGGTCATATTGACCAAGAAACTGAAAAGCAAAAATTATTAAGGTAATAGCAAAAAAGAACAAATCGTGGCGTAATTCGTAATGGTAATATTCACTGTGATAAGCAATTTGTTTTTGATGCTCATCTTCGGGGTAGATGTCAGTTAAATGTTTGGGGATGGGACTGTGCAAAGATTTAAAATTTAAGTATTCGAGATATTTTTCGAATACAAAATTTATAACAATTAAGCAAAGAATTGTCCAATATAAAATATCATTATTGTACATCATAGGCTACCATAAAAACGGCGTAAAAACCATTCTGCCGATATAAGCAATATGATTAAGAACAATATCCATTTGATATTGATGATTGAGGTGTACGATTCTTCTGTATTCGAAATGGGTACCATATTGTCGTGTTTACTCAAATATTTGTCTAAATGGTTAAGGCTATCGATAGGGATAAGCTCTCCACCAGTTCGTAACGAAAGTTGTTTAAGAAGTGCATGGTTCGAAATGTAATCTTGCAATTCGGCATTGTATGGCTGAATGATAAATGCCCCCTTTTGTTTGAACAACTCGCTATTATATCGAGTTTGTGCTATCCATTTGTATTCGCCAGCAGGCAGTGAACGAATACTTAAAGCATAAAATGGCTGATTCTTGTCGAAATAAAAGTTGTAATTTTCATTTCGTTCAACCGATTCTATTTGCAACTGAATTTCGGCATCGGCAATAGGTTCGTATATTTTGTTGTATAATTCGGCTTCAAACAGAATATTTTCTCCTTCGTTGAATACGGGTTTGTGATGAACAATGAACCGTTCTTTTTTCTGGGTCGAGAGCAAATATAGCATCATTTTATTGAAAAAGGTTGTAACAAATGTATGTTGTTGTTTTTGTAAGTATTCAGACATTCTCCAACGGAAAAAACCCTCGCCGCATATAACCATACATTTATTTCCTTGTTGCCATTCGGTTACGAAAATAAGTGGTTTGGACGTTTTTATTTGCTTTATTTTTTGAGCGGCTACAATCACACTGTTTTCGGGTATTTTGTATTCGCCAAATGGCACCAAAAGGGGGGGGTAGAGCTCGAAAGTCTCCTTTAGATCCTGTGATACGTTGAGAATATTTTCGGTGTTGTCCCAATGAATATAAGCATCTTCAAATTGTCCGGCTTTGGTTTGAACAATCAAAGGTGTAGTAAACCACGAATTGAGCGATGATAAAACTGTTTGCGAACCGAGAACTAACAGTACGGGCTTTTGTTTTTCGCCAATCTTTTTCAGAAGTGCAGTACTATTCGATTGGTTGTTTGGCAACTGATATAAGATTATTGCATGCCATTGATCGATAGAGTCGAGCGCTTTTTCAGGTGTTGTTAATACAACTTCAAAGGCCGGATTAGTCTCAAGTAAAGTGTATAAAGTACCTACGTCGGGATGAGGAAAAGATGAGACAATGGCTATATGCTGTTTCTGACTGCTTACATGAACAACGGCAGTTTTCTTGTTGTTTTCATATAAAAATTCTCCAGCGAGGCTATCAACGACGAATTGATACGTATACGTGCCCGGTTTTTCGGCAAAATCGGTAAATGTTACGGTTTGAAAAAAGTTTTGACTGTTAATTTGTAGGGTTTTTTGGTCTATCAGCTTTTTGTCTTTGTAAAGTTTAATGGTGCATCTGTTGCCTGCTAGCAAAAAAGCTTTGATTTGTGCCTGTAGTTTAATATTGATACCCGTATATTGATTTGAGTTGTAAACGATTTTGTCGATGTATAGATCTTTTCTGGTTGTAGTATCGCCCAGTGGAGTTGTGTAAATTGGAAATGTGATGGGCTGAGGCATGTATAGAGGATTGTGTCCGGTATTGAAGTTACCATCCGAAATGATTAACATGGCTGCCAGGTTGTCGAATTCAAACTGGTGCTGAGTATAATTGATAACTTCCGAAATATTGGTTTGATTATCGGCAAAATGAAGGCTATCGAAGTTTCGAACTTCTTTGCCAAACGATAAGATACGAACATTGAATACATTGCTTAACGTTGATGGAACATTTTGCAAAAAAGCATTTATTTGATCTCGTTGACGATTAAAGTCTTTATGAATAGTAATGGATTGCGACTGGTCTAAGGCAATGACTATTAATGGTTTTTTTATTTCTGTAAAATACCATTTTAAGAAAGGAGATAATATTAAAAGAAATATGAGTGTGAAAGTTAAAATTCTTAAAATTTTTGCACTTTTTTTGATTATTGCAGGCATTTCGTTTAACGACTCATCATTTTTGTAAAAATAACTTACTATTGAAATAACAATGGGTACAATCAACAATAAGTACCACAAAGAGATATCGGATGATATGGAAAACAATAAATTCATGTTAAGTTGGCAAAAATAGTTAAAATGAACATCATTAGAAAATACTGCGGTTAGGTTAATCTCATTATTGCATAAAAAAATTTCTAATACAATACGATTAAGAAAAATCAACTTTTTAGCTTTGCAGACGCTTTACCAGAAAAGGTTTTTTGATTTATGGATTCGCTTAATCCGAGAGCTTCCGATGAATAATTTACCCTAAAAGAATGCTCTGACCTCTATATTGCCCGTATGTATGGTTTTGGAGTTTTGTGCAGCACGTGCTTGGTACGAAACTACCATTTGCATGGTTTGCGATAGGTTGCGTTGAATTTGTACGCTATAAATCTGATTCCATCCGGGTTGTAAGGCTTCTAGCATTTCGTAGCCTACAGATGTAAAAGCGTTGCCCGTAAATATATTTCGAATAAGTTCGGTTTTAAGAAGAACATAATTATCGGACTTTATGCTTTTACGTAATTCAATGCTAGCATGATAAGCTTTTAAGTGTTCTGTGCTGCCAGTATTTTGTTTTTGCAAAATTTTATTCATAATAGTCCAGCGTGTTTCATTTGTTGGCTGATAATGTGCATTGATTTCCAACTGTTTACTTAATATATGATAATTTTTATTCGAAAAAAATTCCGATTCAAAATGTTTGGTGCTATATGATGGAACAAAAAAAACACTATAAGCTTCGTTAATATTCCATCGTACGTTAAACGAATGTTGCGTTAACTTACGTTTATCGATACCCTGTATCAACAATTGACTGCCATGCTGATAAATATATATGTATTGTATGCCAAACGTTTCATTATTACGGAGTATTTGAAGCGAATTTCGCCAAAAGGTGTTTACTAATAACAGATTGCTGTCATTGGTTGCTAAGGGGAGAAAACGCACTAGAAATTGATTTGAAGCTGTTTTTACTTCGTGTTGCAACGATGTTTGATTTTGAAAATTCGTCAAAAATTTACACAACCCTTTTTTTTCGTTCCAAATGTTTTCGGGACTTAACAGCAATGTTTGCGATATTTTGCTTAAATAAATACGGGTGTATTCGAGTGTAGTACTGGCAAGGCGCAGATAAGTAGCCTGATCGGGGTATTGTGCTACTTCAAATTCGTTCAGTTCCTTTATGCCATTTTGATTGTAGTCGATCCATGTATATATACCTTGTCCGGCAGGAACTTCAACATAAATAAACTGTCGTTTAGGTTCCATGGTCGTGTTATTTTCGTGAGTCGTAGTTAACACAATACTTTTTTTTAGTAATTTTATGTTAAAGTCGTTACGGCTAATCAGGTTATTTTCGCGTTTTAAAGTGGTATCTCTTTGCCGAACTATTTGACGATAGGCAATAGTGCTTTTTAAAAAAAATTGCTTGTGGCTCTGACTTTGAAGTTCTAATCCACTTTCCTGAGTAGAGTAGAATTTTTGTAATTGATTTTGTAAGGGTAAAAAGTCTTCACGTTGACCGTAACGTACAAGCCAGTTGAGTTTCGATGTGTCGTTCGATGCGATGTAACCATCCCATCGGTAAAAACTGAAACTTTGGACAAGCAAACTATCGTTTTGTTTTTGTTTCCATTGGTTTTGTTCGACTTGTGTTTTGATACCTGTTTTAAATTGCGAAAAAATTTTCTCGTTAGTGCTATAATGCCTCAAAAACATAGTGTTGAGGTTATTTTGATGAGTTTGCAACGCACTTGCTTGATGCTGAAAATTCCATCCTTTGGGTTTTATTTGCACTTGTGCGTAAATTTTATTTCCGCTATAAGCCTCTTTGTACGAAAGTAAATCGGCTCCAATCGTTGTCATGAAATTGGTTTTGTTGCGATAGTGGTATAAAATGCCGTACATGCTCTCGTTAAACGATGGTTGTATGTAAAGGTTCCAGTCGCGACTATATTCGACGCTTTTATAGTGTTCGGGCGAACGATAAGCCGAAGTAATATACTGTGCGTATGTTTCGTAAAACATATTTGCACGGCTACTATCTTGCAACAAGCTATGTTTAAGAGTGGTTTTTAAAGCCAAGCCTTTGTTGAGACGGTTGTCGATTGGCGAAAATGTGTTGATATCATAGTCGGATATTGATATATCGACGCTTGCTTGCACTCTGTTGTTAATTTGATAAGATAGGCTTGAAGTTGCTACGGTATGTTTCATGGGTGGAATGATGCGTTTAATGGGCTCAAATTCGCCTTGCGGAATGCCATCGATGGGGGCAACCCACTTAAACACACGCCCATTGGCTGTGCTGCCGGTTTGCACATAATGCCCTTTCATTTTTCCTACGTATGTAAATACTGTTCGGTAGCGGGCACTGCTGTCAGTAGAATATACCAGAATGCTGTCGTAGTAAATCCCATTAACAATGCTATCAACTAACTTATAATATATTTGATTTTCGTTACGAACCGAATCGAGCACTATAAAAGGCACAACAGCTTTGTGGAGTTCATTGCCTGCTGCTTGTAAAATTTGTTTTTCTTTATTGGTTAATTCTTGTTGCAAGGTCTGATTTTTTGCATCAAATTCGTGATATAATTGAAATCGAAATGTGGTTTTTTCATTTTTCAAAAAAGCTTGATTAAACGTCATAAAGCGAGCGTAGTTGCGGTCGCTGTATTCAAATTCGGCCACAATGCGCGAATCTTTGGTTATGAGGTTTCTTGCAGTAAAGGTCAATTCTGCGGTGTTGTAATCGATGATGTAATCGTTTTCTTCGCCACGAATGAGCAGTTTCCCGTCCATGTAAATGCGCTCCGTTCCTGCTAATATAACAATAAAAGGCTCTTGATTAGCTCCTGTTAGTTTGTATGGTCCCTGAATGCCTTCTTTTCCGGTGAATACCATACGATTATATTTTCCTTTGCTAACCGATTGGCTAGTTTGAACAATAACTTGCTGTTCGTTATCTTTTTGCTGGTAGATGTATTGCAATCCCTGTGCTTTTCGGTTGATATGTAAAAAACGATGTTCATGGTTTCGCAATTCATAGTCGCCTATTGTAAAATGATTTTTTTTGTTGAAAACCTGAATAAAGATTTTATCAAATTCCTGAATTTGCTGCGTATTGCCACTGGGCTGAAAGGGAATCTGGTTGTCGGACAGAGCAGCAACAATCTCGAAATCATCACCTATTTTGCCAGCAAGTTGCAAGTTGAGCGAAGAAGAAACAGACATGTTTTGATTGTTGCCTATACGAATGCCTCTGGATATGCTTCCACGCTTTTGTAGTTCGTCGTCGAAGATACCATAATTGCTGTCGTGGCTGTAAAATATGGTTTTATGTTGCTCATTCAGTTTTATACTATCGCGTACAATTAGTGATAAAGGCTTATGATAATATGTTTGCGGTAAGAACTGATTTAATGGAATGTAGCGAATAATAATGGTATCGTTCAGTATTTTATGAAACGTTATTTTGGCTTGTAAGTAATTAACTTGATATTCATGTTCGGGGATTAATTTTCCCTGTTTATTCATTACTTGAAAGTGTTTAGGTGAGATAACGATAGTATCTATTTTGACGATACTATCCGTAATCCATATTTTTTTTTCAAAAGGCAAAATGAGATGTTGAGCGGCTAGTTGTACCGTAATAAGAATAAAAATGATAGCTGAATGTAAGATTTTCAAACGTTTTTTTTCTCAAAATTACAAACCTTCGTTAATAAACGAAACAGGTTGGCAAATATTTCGAGATTTGTAATAACAAACGTAAAATACGTTTCTGTTGCTTAGATGGAGATAAAATAGAAGAAACAAATTTAGCAGAAATGAAAAAAAAATAATTTATTTGTATACTATTCTCCAAAAAGTTTTATGAACAAATTAGAAGTTTCTAAATTTACAAAAAAAAAATGAAAAAAATAGTTGTTTTAGGTGCTGGCATGGTCGGTAGAGCCATAGCTTTTGATTTGAGTAAAAAATACGATGTAACATCGGTTGATGTTTCAGAAGAGTCGTTAGGTAAATTATTACGTTTCGAACGTGTTAAACCGCTAAAACTTGATGTATCTGATAAGCAACAACTCAAACAATTATTATTAGGTTTTGATGTAGTGGTTTCGGCTGTTCCGGGCTTTTTAGGTTTTGAAACACTCCGGACAATTATAGAGTGCCAAAAAAATTTTGTTGACATTTCTTTTCTGCCCGAAAATGCTTTGTTGCTCGATGAAATAGCTAAAAGCAATGGAGTTTGTGGAATGGTGGATATGGGAATAGCTCCGGGTGTGCCCAATTTGGTTGCCGGATATTATTATAGTCGAATGAAAATTAACTCGTTTGAGTACATGGTAGGTGGTTTGCCCAAACAACGAACCTTTCCGTTTCAGTACAAAGCCCCTTTTTCGCCAATGGATGTAATTGAAGAATACACACGTCCGGCACGCCACAAAGTAAATGGCAAAATTTTATCATTACCGGCTATGAGCGATCCCGAATATGTCGATTTCGAACACATTGGTACTTTAGAAGCTTTTAATACCGATGGCTTGCGTTCGTTGTTGTACACATTGCCCAATATTCCAGATATGAAGGAAAAAACACTGCGCTATCCGGGTCATATTGCGTTGATTAAAGCTCTTATCGATAGCGGATTTATGTCGAAAAAGCCCATACAAGTAAAAGGTCAAAATGTAGTGCCTTTCGATTTTACAACTAGTATATTATTCGACAACTGGAAACTTGCCGACGATGAAGCCGAGTTTACCGTGATGAAAATGATTGTTAAATCTGAACAAAAGACGGTAGTGATAGATGTTTACGATGAGTATGATTCGGTTACTCAACTATCGTCTATGGCACGTACTACGGGTTATACAGCCACTGCTGGCGTTGAGTTACTGTTGAACGGTATGTTTTCGAAATTGGGCATTTACCCACCCGAATTAGTAGCACAACACGATGGTTGTTATGAATATATTATCAAGCATTTGAAGGATAGAGGAATACAGATTACGACTAGGGAAAACTAATAATTCGATAGCATTCGACTACAAAAACGCCTCAACATCATTTTTGGTAATTGCCTTATCGCTCAGGATAATCAGTCGTTCGACAATATTGTGTAATTCGCGAATGTTGCCACGGTAGTTATATTCCTGTAACAATTTAATGGCGTCTGGATTGATTTTTTTTGCAGGTATCCCATATTCGCTGCAAATTTTGTGGATAAAATAATTTACCAGTTCGGGTATATCTTCTTTTCTATCATTAAGTGAAGGTACATGAATTACAATTACGCTCAACCGATGGTACAAATCTTCGCGAAAGGTATTTTTTTCAATCTCTTTTCTCAGGTCTTTATTTGTTGCTGCAATAACTCGAACATTAACAGTTATATCTTTTTCACCGCCAACACGCGTAATTTTATTTTCTTGTAAGGCTCGTAACACTTTTGCTTGTGCAGCAAGACTCATATCTCCAATTTCGTCGAGGAACAGAGTGCCGCCATGAGCCTGTTCAAATTTTCCGATGCGTTGTTTGACAGCCGAAGTAAAAGCACCTTTCTCATGTCCAAAAAGTTCGCTTTCGATGAGTTCGTTGGGGATGGCAGCACAATTCACTTCGACAAATGGTCCAGATGCACGGTTGCTTTTTTCGTGTATCAAATGGGCTACAAGTTCCTTGCCAGTACCATTTTCGCCGGTGATGAGCACACGAGCATCGGTAGGGGCTACCTTGTCTATCATCTCACGCACTTTTTGAATGGCTGGCGAATTACCAACCATTTCGTATTTGGAGTATATTTTTTTTCGTAAGGTTTTGGTTTCGTTTACCAGCTTATTTTTATCGAGTGCATTGCGAATGGTTACCAGAATTCGGTTCAAATCGAGTGGTTTTTGTAAAAAGTCGAATGCACCTTTTTTGATAGCATCTACTGCCATATCTATGTCGCCATGACCGGTTATGATAATAGTAGGAAGGTCGGAGTTGATTTCTTGAATCTTCGATAACACTTCCATGCCATCTATCTGCGGCATTTTGATGTCGCATAAGATCACATCAATATTTTTGTCCTGAACTAATTTTAGCCCTTGCAGTCCATTTTCGGCAATTTCGACAGAATAACCTTCGTGTTCGAGGATATCTTTTAATGTATTACGTATGCTTTTTTCGTCGTCTATAACAAGTACGGTAGCCATTTTTTTACGCAAATATAGTTAATGTTCTTTGTAAATATTTTTTCTTAGTTCGGTAAGTATTTCATAAACTTTAGATAGCGATGAAACTTTTTCGAATTGTAAAAACAAACGCTGGTTAATTTCTTTCAGAGCGATGCCTTTTCGGTTCTGCTGTAAATATTGTAGCAGATTACGGAACAATTTACTTTCGTAGTATGCCGATTGCTTATTGGAGATGAAATAACAATTTAGTTTATTTGTTTTGAGGCTTACCTTTTCGAAACCAATTTGTTGTGCTATCCATCGTATCCGAAGGACATCGAAAAGCCCATTTACTTCGTTCGGTAAGGGACCAAATCGGTCAATCAACATGGTTTTAAATTGTTCTATTTGTTCTTCGTTTTCGAGTGTATCGAGTTCTTTGTAAAGGCGAATGCGTTCGGCTATATTTTCTACATAATACTCGGGAATGTAAAGTTGTAAATCGCTTTCGAACGTGCAGTCGTTGGCTAAGATGGATTTAGTGATTGGGGTTTGTTGTTCTGTGTTTATGGATTCTTCTGCTTTGATTTCTTCGATGGCTTCTTGTAAAATTTTTTGATAAGTCTCGAAACCCATTTCGGCAATAAAACCACTTTGTTCGGCACCAAGCAAGTTGCCAGCTCCACGAATATCGAGGTCTTGAAGGGCAATGTAAAAGCCGCTGCCTAGTTCGCTGTATTCTTCAATGGCTTTTAATCTTTTTCGAGCTTCGGCTGGAAGCAAATCGAAAGGAGGGATGAGTATGTAACAAAAGGCTTTTCGGTTAGTTCGTCCTACGCGTCCGCGTAATTGGTGTAGGTCACTTAGCCCAAACATGTGTCCATGGTTAATAATAATGGTGTTGGCATTGGGAATATCAATTCCGTTTTCGATAATGGTAGTTGATAATAATACATCGTAATGTCCTTGCATGAAGCCAAGAATAATTTCTTCGAGTTCGGATGGCTTCATGCGACCATGACCGACGGCAATGTTTACATTGGGACACAATTCATGAATTTGCCTGCTGATGTCGAAAATATTATCAATTTTATTGTGGATAAAGAAGACTTGTCCGCCTCGACTTATTTCGTAATCAATAGCTTTTTTAATAATTTCTTTGTTAAATATGTGAACCTCTGTAATGATGGGTTGGCGATTGGGTGGGGGAGTTTGAATAATAGAAAGGTCACGTGCTCCCATTAGCGAAAATTGCAATGTGCGAGGAATAGGAGTGGCAGTAAGTGTTAACGTGTCGATATTGGTTTTAAGTTTTCGGATATGTTCTTTTGCAGCAACACCAAATTTTTGTTCTTCGTCTATGATTAAGAGCCCAAGATCTTTAAAAACAATATCTTTATGGAGCAATTTGTGCGTACCAATGATAATGTCAATTTCTCCCTTTTTAAGTTTTTCGACAATTTCTTTAGCTTGTTTTGCCGATTTTAAACGCGATAGATATTCGATAGTGCAGGGAAATTTTTCGAGTCGTTCTTTAAAAGTGAGGTAATGTTGTAACGCCAGAATTGTTGTTGGTACTAAGACAGCTACCTGTTTGTTATCGGCAACTGCTTTAAAAGCTGCACGAATGGCTATTTCGGTTTTTCCAAAACCAACATCACCGCAAATAAGCCTATCCATGGGGACTGGCTTTTCCATATCGGCTTTTACTGCTTTGGTGGCTTTTGCCTGGTCGGGTGTGTCTTCGTAAAAGAACGAAGCTTCGAGCTCTTCTTGCAAGTAAGTATCGGGCGAAAAGGCAAAACCTTGCGATTGCATACGCTCAGAATATAATTTAATGAGGTCGCGCGCTATGTCTTTTACTTTGTCCTTAGCCTGTTGCTTGAGTTTTTGCCATGCACCTGAGCCCAACTTGCTGAGTTTGGGAGGAAGACCATCGCTACCACGATAACGCGATATCTTATGCAGGTTGTGAACCGACATGTAAATGCAGGCATTGTCTTTAAACACAATTTTAATTTGCTCCTGCCATTTACCATTGATTTCTATTTTCTCCAATCCAGCAAAAATACCAATGCCATGATCGATATGTACTACGTAATCGCCCGGTTTAAGGGTAAGTAACTCTTGATGTATTGCACTATCGTAATGCAAAAAGCGATCGTTGATTTTGTGTTGATAATAGCGATTAAAAAACTGATGTTCGGTATAATACGCAATCTTTAGATCGTTGTCGATAAAACCAGCACTTAATGTGAATGGCAAAAAAGTTATTTTTTCGAGGATTGAAAGAGACTTCAATATCTCTTCAAAACGCTCTTTTTGAGTTTCCTGGTCTATTAAAAAGTAAAAATTGTATAGTAGTTCTTTTCGAGCTAATATATCATCGCAAAGCAGATCGAAATTTTTATTAAATGCAGGTTGCGCTTGTGTGTTAAAAGCAAATATTTTCTTACGCGATAATACAGCATGACCGTATTCTATCCAGGGAAGATTCTTTAAAATACTTGTTAATTCGTCGAATGTAAAACAGGGTGCCTTGTATTCTTCTTCTTCATTTTTAACGAACCGGTCGGTAGTAAAATTTTTTATTTGCTGTTCGAAAAAAATAGTATCGTAAGTTATGACTAAAGGCTGTTGAGGATAGTAGTCGAAAATAGAACTTTCGAGTTTTTCGGAGTAATGGTGTGTATAGTCGGGTGTTATGTGTATTTGTTCCAAAATTTCGATGCTTTGCTGTGTGTCGGCATAAAAACTACGTAACGATTTTATCTGTTCATCGTCGAATACTATGCGAAATGGGTACTCAGAGGAATATGAAAAAACATCGACAATAGCTCCTCGCATAGCGTATTGTCCGGGTTTAAAAACAAAATCTACATACTCGAATTGATATGTTTGCAGAACTTCTTCAAGGAATGAAATATCTATACGCTCGCCCTGATGGATAGTTAAATGAGCATTACTGTAAGAATATTGATTAATAAGCTTTTCACTAAGTGCCTCAGGATAGGTTACTACTATGTGTGGACAAATAGGATGAATTTTTTGAAGTGCTTCGTTGCGTAAAATAACTTGAGCATTATCGAAATGTTGATTTTTGAGTTTTCGTTTGTAGCTCGATGGAAAGTATATAAATGGCAATTTGTTTGAAGAATTTAGGTTAACAAGGTCGGTATAGGTGTATAATGCCTGTTCTTTATCGGGCATTACCAAAACAATGTTTTGGTGCAAAACATTAAATACATCCCATACAAAACATGAGAACGACGAACCAATAAGGTTCTTTATTAAAAGTTCATGGTGATTATTGGCATCAATGTTTTTTAAAAACTCTTTAAAAAAAGGATGACTTGTGTATATCGAATTGTACATGAACGCAAAATAAGGTGTTGTGTTTTAAAAAAACAATGAAATATATACAAGTTGAATTATTTTGAAAGAGTAGTGCCCAGGACAAGATTCGAACTTGCACACCGTAACCGGCGCCAGCCCCTCAAGCTGGTGTGTCTACCAATTCCACCACCTGGGCAAAACCGATGCAAATTTAATAAAAATTAGAATACAAATTACAAATGTTTCGACAAGAATTTGATTTTTTTCCATTAGTTTTGCAAAAAAAATGTTTATGCGTCGTTTAAGTTTTTTTATTGTAGCATTTTTATTGGTCTTTCAGCTTGTTGCTGATGAAGGCATGTGGTTGCTAACTATCTTAAACAAGAAATACAGCGATTTACAAAAAGCCGGTTTAAAGTTGTCTGCCGAAGATATTTATAATGTAAACCGTTCATCGTTAAAAGATGCTATTGTGCAATTTGGTAACGGATGTACTGGCGAAATTATTTCCAAACAAGGACTTTTACTTACCAATCATCACTGTGGTTATGGACAAATACAATATCATAGTACGGTAGAAAACGATATTTTGACCAATGGTTTTTGGGCAAACTCGCTTAATGAAGAATTGCCTAATCCCGATCTTTTTGTGAGTTTCTTGGTTCGTATTGAAGATGTTACATCTAAAGTTTTGGCCGAAGTTAATCAAACAATGAGCGAGAAAGAGCGTCAG
>CALGPK010000080.1 GCA_937960415.1 uncultured Bacteroidales bacterium
ACAAAGCCCTGTGCATATTTCATAAACATCACTTTGCGAACAAAAAAGTAGTCGAATGTAATAACCTTATCCTCGTCGATGTATGGATTGGGATGTTGTTCGAATTCGAGATGGATGTTAACGCCTACGGATTTGCCACCACCACGCTTAGCTCCTTTGTTGGCTGCTTCCATAATACCTGGTCCTCCACCGGTAATGATACCAAAGCCTTTTTGTGTAAGATTGTATGCAATTTCTTCGGCTAGTTGATAATATTTATTATCGGGTTTAGTGCGTGCCGAACCAAATATGGATACACATGGACCAATTCTGGATAGTTTTTCAAATCCCTGTACAAATTCGGCCATAATTTTAAAAATATGCCACGAGTCGTGTGTTTTAATTTCGTGCCAGCTTTTAGGTTCTAATGCTCGGATAATTTTTTCGTCGTTGTGGTTCATAAGATTTTTATTTTTTTTACGTATAAATTTGACACAAGTTTAATTCTTTTTTTAAATATTGTGCAGTGTAACTTTCTTGATGTTCGGCAACTTCTTCTGGAGTACCTTGAGCAATAACATATCCACCTTGTTCGCCACCTTCTGGTCCTAAATCGATAATATAATCGGCTTGTTTTATAACATCGAGGTTGTGTTCGATAATAATGATTGTATTGCCTTTATCAACTAAGCGATGTAGTAGTTTCATCAGAACATCAATGTCTTCGAAATGTAAGCCTGTTGTAGGCTCGTCTAAAATATACAGGGTTTTACCAGTGTCTTTTTTGGTAAATTCGGCAGCCAATTTAATGCGTTGTGCTTCACCGCCGCTAAGTGTGGTAGCTGGTTGTCCGAGAGTAATGTAGCCCAATCCTACATCATTTAAGGCTTTAAGTTTATTGTAAATGACAGGTATATTGCTAAAAAAATCTAATGACTGTTCGACAGTCATATTTAATACATCGCTAATCGACTTGCCTTTATATCGCACTTCGAGTGTTTCTCGGTTGTATCGTTTTCCGTTGCAGTCGGGGCATTCGATGTACACATCGGGCAAGAAGTTCATTTCGATGACTTTGAGTCCCGAACCACCACAGGTTTCGCATCGACCACCTTTGACGTTGAACGAAAAGCGTCCGGCTCTATAACCACGCACTTTTGCTAAGGGCATTATGGCAAAAAGATTGCGTATTTCGTTAAAAATGTTTGTGTACGTTGCCACATTAGAGCGTGGAGTTCGTCCTATGGGTGATTGATCGACCTTGATAACTTTGTCGATGTGTTCAAGTCCTTCGATGGCGTCGTAAGATAATGGCTTTTTTAAACTTCGGTAAAATTTTTGCGATAAAATGGGATAAAGTGTTTCGCTAATAAGCGTAGATTTACCACTTCCAGAAACACCTGTAATGCAAATCATAGTTTCAAGTGGAAATGATACGCTTATGTTTTTTAAATTATTTCCTTTGGCTCCTTTTAAGGTTATGTGTTTGCCATTTCCTTTTCTGCGTGAGAAGGGAATAGGTATAGTTTTTCGATGAGAAAGATATAATGCAGTAGGCGATGAGGTTTTTACGATTTCGCTTAATGTGCCAGAAGCAACAATTCGTCCACCGTTTTTTCCTGCACCGGGTCCGATATCAACAATAAAATCGGCAGATTCAATAATTTCACGGTCGTGTTCTACAACAATAACCGTGTTTCCAATATCGCGTAGTTGTTTAAGCGATTGAATGAGTCGTTGGTTGTCGCGTTGATGAAGTCCTATGCTGGGTTCATCGAGAATATACAATACATTAACCAGTTGACTGCCAATTTGTGTGGCAAGGCGTATTCGCTGGCTTTCGCCTCCAGAGAGACTATGAGATGGACGGTTTAAGTGCAGATAATGCAAACCAACTTCGAGAATAAAGTGCAAGCGGTGTAGTATTTCTTTTATGATTTCATTGGCTATAAGTTTTTGTTTGTGATCGAGATGATGTTCTAATGATTGAAGCCAGTTGTAAAGCTTATCGAGGCTCATGGTAGCAAGTTCGCCAATGTTAAGACCATTAATTTTGTAATGTAGCGATTCTTTTTTTAATCTTAGCCCATTGCATTCGGTACAGACTTTTGTTTCAACATAATCTTCGGCCCATTGTTTGGCTTTACTGGAAGAGGGGTCTTTAAATTGGCTCATGATATAGTTTATGATGCCTTCCCATTGAAAGAAATCGTAGTAAAAATTATTCTTTTTGATTTTGTAGTGCTCCGAAGAGCCATATAAAATGATGTGAATAATTTCGGGTGAAAGTTCTTTAATAGGTGTTTTAAGCGAAAAACCATGATGTTGAGCAATGATTTCGAGTTGATTAAAAATGTTTGATACGTGATATTTGCCAATAGGTTGAATTGCTCCGGCAGCAATTGAAATATGGTTATTGGGTATAATTTTTTTTTCGTCTATAATTGTTATTTCGCCCGTTCCATTACAGTTGGGGCAGGCACCTTGTGGTGAGTTGAACGAAAAGGTGTGGGGTGCAGGATCGTTATATGATAGCCCTGTAGTGGGACACATAAACGATTTGCTAAAATAGCGGGGCGATAAGCTAGTTTCAGTCATAACGATACAAGTACCTTTGCCTTGTTTTAGTGCTAATTGTAAGGAATTTATCAGTCGTTTATCATTCTTTTCTGTAATATTCAGTTTGTCAATATAAAGTTCAATATAGTGTGTTTTGTATCGGTCGAGTTTTAAGCCGGGTTTTAGTTCGGTCAATTCTCCATTTATTCTTGCGTAAAGAAATCCTTTATTGCGAAGTTGTTCGAATAGTTCCTGATAGTGTCCTTTTCTACCTCTTACAATGGGTGCAAATAAGGTAATGACCTGTTGGTTGTATAATTCTTTAATATAGTTGAATATTTGTTCTTCGTTGTATTTTATCATTTTTTCACCGGTTTCGTAAGAGTATGCTTCGCCAATACGAGCATAGAGCAATCGCAGGTAGTCGTATATTTCGGTAATAGTTCCTACGGTGGATCGAGGATTACGTGAAACTGTTTTTTGCTCAATAGCGATAACAGGACACAAACCGTCGATTTTTTCTACATCGGGACGTTTCAGGTTTCCAATAAACTGGCGAGCATAAGCCGAGAAAGTTTCAATATACCGTCGTTGTCCTTCGGCATATATAGTGTCGAAAGCTAGCGACGATTTGCCACTACCAGATAAACCGGTAAAAACAGTCAACTGATAATGTGGAATGCTGAGGTCAATATTTTTCAGGTTATTTTCTCGTGCTCCAATTATTTTGATGAAATGTTGAGACATACGTTTCAATGAATCGAATCGCTAATTAATTCTAAGCTGTCTATATTTAATAATTTAATGAGTTGATTGATATCGCGGTATTCTTTTTTGGGTAACTCGATAACATAAGTTTTTCTTTCGCTATTGGTTAACTTATATTTTCTGAGCCATGGGTTAAATATTCGCAGTATTTTATAGTTTACTCCCTGATCTATTGCAAATTGTGCAAGGTCGCTTATAGAACTGTCGATGGGAATTTTTTCGGTAGGCACAGGGAAATATTTTGTTTTAGCAGGGATATAAAAGCCGTATTTTTTGGGGTTTGACATAATGATTTTCATGGCAAGAATTCTGTAAATATAACGAGCTGTTTCTTCGTTCAAATGAAGGTCGTAATAATTGTTTGTTTTTTGTAAAGAGGTTACTTTATCGATGTTACCACTTCCGGCATTATATGCAGCTGCAGCAAGTGTCCAGCTTTTGTGATATGCGTATAAATCTCTTAAAAGTTTGCAAGCAGCTTCGGTCGATTTTATCAAGTGGTAACGTTCGTCAATTTCTTCGGTTATTACAAGTCCATATTTTTGTGCGGTGGATTTCATAAATTGCCAGAATCCGGTAGCACCGGCAGGGCTAACGCTGTTTGTAAAATTACTCTCGATGACCAACAGATATTTAAAGTCTTCGGGTATTTGGTGTTTCTTTAATATAGGTTCTATAATTGAAAAAAATCTGAAAGCCCTTTTAATGCTTAAAATGGTTTGTGAATGAAAATAAGTATTGACCAATAATTCTCGATCGAGACTTTCGTAAACATCGAAATTTTCGAGTGGTACTCTTTCGCCGGCAAAGGTAAGTTCTTTGGGAATTTCGGGTGCAGTAACATAATAGCCCGAGTAGTGATGAATGGGATGGTGTTCGGTTGGTGCAGGATGATACGAAATTTGTTTGTAAAGTAAAACGATGGCAATTAAAGCTAATAAAACAACAATTACCTTAACGAGGTTTTGGGTTAGTCTTATGGTTTTTATTTTTCTTATTTCGTATAGTTGCATTTATGTAAAGAAAAAGAACCACAAAGATACTATAAAAAAATGAAAGAGCATATAACCATTGATGGTTATATGCTACCAGCAGAAATAGAATTACAAAAACAACCGAAATTAGATTAAATATTGAAAGCATTATGGCAATTTGGTTTTCGGATAATCCCAAGAAATATAGTGCATGGGTGGTATGATCTCTTCCTCCTGTAAAAGGGGAGCGTTTCTGAAATATTCGGTTTATTGTAACGGTTGTTGTATCGGTGAGTGGTATCAGAAAGAATAGTGTATTAACGAAAAAAGTCAGCAAAAATTGGAAAGTGTTTGTGTATGATTCAAAGCCATTAAAATTCCACAAGTATTTTACAGCAAAAATTGCTAGCAAAAGCCCGAGAAACAAGCTGCCATTATCGCCCATGTACATTTTAGAAGGGTGGATGTTGAATATGAGAAATGTTGCTAACGATAGCCACAAAGATATGAGAATGAATAGTTCATATAGATTCTTAAAGTAATAGAGGTTTAAAACTAAAAATCCTGAAGTAATAACCAGAGCAATGCTTGTAGCTACAGTGTCCATATTGTCGAGCATGTTGATAGAATTCATTATACCTATATACCAAATCATAGTAAAAAGAAAGTTAAGCCATGTTTGTTCAAATAGGTGCACATGAAGTCCAGAATATACGAGGATAAAAGCTGCAAAAGCCTGTAAGAGCAACTTTAATTGCGGGCTGATGGAAAGCATGTCGTCGGCAAGTCCGGTAAAAAAAGCAAATATTAATGCCAACGAAATGGATAAGTATTCAGATTTTAGCTGTGTATCGATTTTTTGCGAGAGCAAAAAGAATGTAGTACCAAAAATAAAGCTGATAAAAAAGGTAATACCTCCGGCAACAGGTTTCGATTGTGAATTCCAGCGAATGGCTTTTTGGTAAGCTTTGTTTATTTTAAACAATTGTGCCTTTTTATAGAAAAAATAATGTAAATACGCAAACGTAACGAGTGCTAAAACAATGTATGCAAGCAAATTTAACCACATACTATATTTTTTGAATTAAACGTTTAAACCAGCTAACTTTTTTCTGCGGCACATCTTCGTAATAATGATTGGCAGAATCGCTGGTGTATCCATATCCATAATTGTATGAGTAAGCATATTGATAGCCGTATTTCGATTTTTCGTAATCGAAAGCGTTTACAACTACCAAAAGGTTAGTAATTTCTTTTTCGTCAATCAAGTGGTTGATGTTGTATAAAAACGAACGCTTAGAAAAATGCGATTTCAATACATAAACAGGAAAATGCGAAATTTTGAAAATGACTAATGCGTCGGAAACCAATCCAAGTGGGGGGGTGTCGATGATGACGTAATCGTACATTTGTGATAAGGTTTGAACAAATTCAAAAAAAGCAGGTGAATTAATTAATTCGGATGGGTTGGGAGGAATAGGGCCAGCTGTTATGTAGTCTAAAAGCTGCAATTTCGATTTTTTTATACAGTCTTCTATCTTGTTTTTGCCAATGAGTATGGTGGAAATTCCTTTACTGTTGTCGGCATTGAAACTTAAGTGTATTCTTGGTCGACGCAGGTCTAAGTCGATTAAAATAATTTTTTTGTTTTGCATGGCAAAAATGCCGGCAAGGTTGATGGCAAAAAATGTTTTTCCTTCGCCACTGATGGTTGACGAAATGGCAATAATATTCTGATTTTTTTCTTTTTGCAAAAATTCGATACTCGAACGACATGCCCTGAACGATTCTGTAAATATAGAGTTGGGTTTAATATCTATAAGTAGCTGCGATATTTGCAGTTTCGATTTGTATAAAGGAATGATACCTAAAATTTTGGCATCGGTATAGTGGTTGATGTCTTCAACAGAAGTTATCTCGTTGTAAAGGATATAGCGAACAATCATGGTAATAAGTGATAGCAAAAGAGCTACAATACTAAAAATTAAGAAAATGGTTTCGTTCGAAGCTGAAATAGGTTCGGAGGGTATTAATGCGTTTTGTAAAATAATGTTTTGACTGACGCTACCAGCTTGACTTATTAGGTATTCTGCCTTTTTTTCGAGCAGTTTGTTGTAATAACCAATATTGATGTCGTACAGGCGTTTGACTTTTAGGTAATCTAAGTCTGATAGAGGGTTGGATGATATTTCTTTATTTTGATATTCTTTTAAGCGTTGAGTAAAAAGCAATTTTTTTTCCGACAAACGGATGGCATTACTATTAAGAATTTCAATAAGAGTGCTTTTTTGCTTGTCTATCTGGTTTTGCAGCGTTTTGATCTGAAAACTGTTTGATGTTTTGCTCGATAATAGTTGTTCTTTTTGTTCTTCGAGCGATTGAATTTTTTGAATGATGCTAAAAACAATGGGGTCGGTTTCGGGAATAAGCGAAATAAGTTGGTAAACAGTTATGTTTGGATTTTGTTCAACATGTTTTAAAAATTTTTGAAGATTTAGCAATCGTATATCAATATCTTCAATTTCTTTGCTTAATGTTTTTATCAGATCGTCGTATTTGTTGATAGGACTATTTTTGTTGTCGTCGAATACGTAAGAAGAACGGTATTGCATTAACTGTTCTTCGAGGCTGTCGATGGTTTTATATAATTTCTTGGTTTGTTCGTCAATAAAGGCAATCACATTTTTAGAGCTTTCTATTTTGCGTTCAATGTCGAAACGTATGTATTCTTCGGCCATGGTTTTTACAAATTCAGCGGTTTTTAAAGCGTTTTTGTCGGTGAACGAGATTTGTATAGTATTTGCTTCATTGTTTAGTATAAAAATGTTTAACTGTTTGCTGTATTTTTTTAATAGTTCATCGGGTTCGTTGATGATGATAAAGTATGAGTCTCTTTTTATTTTTTGTGTTTGTTCATGTATAGCGTTGAGGTCGGTAATGTTTATTTTAAGTTTAAATCCATTTAACGTATTCCATTCGCTGAGTTTTATATTTTGGTTTATTTCGTTGCCGTTTGTTTTGTATCGTATGGTAGCGTGGTTGTTGGTAAATGAGATATAAATAGGAATGTTGTAATAGTTTGGATTAATAATCTGATATTCTGCAATAAATGGCGACGAACGATACATCTCCGATTCGAGGAATGTACCTTGTGCATAATAGCTTACATCAAGTGGAAGTTTGTTAATAATGCGTTTTAGAAATTCAGGCGAACGAAGTAATTCTATTGTTTGATTGAGATTGACTTCTTCTTTTTTTGTGGTAAGTTCAAGTAAGGCATTGGCATTGTTATCGTCTTTTATTTGAATAATAGACGAAGCTTTGTAAATTGGCGGAGTATATCGAATATATATTAAAGCAAGAACAGTGCAAATAACGAAATAGATAATGGATATAATGATGGAGCGTTTAAATACATAGAGTATAATGTAAGGGTCAATTTTTTCGTTGAGTATGGGTATTTTTTTTCGTTCTTTTTCCATGTTATTTAAAAATACTATACACTAAAATAGCACTCGAAAATAGGCTTAAGTAGGGTGTAACTTCCGATAAGATTTTTGATGCATAGCGAGGCCGTGCTTCTACATATATTATATCGTTGGGTTGTAATAAAAAGTTAGCATTTTTCATGTTACTGATTTTTTGTAAGTTAAATAGATAAATGTCGGGGTTATTTAAATTGCCTCTGAGAATTTTAATTTTGTAAGATTTGCTAAAATCGTTTATGCCTCCCGATTCTGCCAGAGCCTCAATCAAATTGTAATTTTCGTTTTTAATAGTTAAAACTTTACCTGTGCTTGCACCTGAGGTAAATACAATAACACGTTTGTTGATAACTTCAATTAAAACAAAAGGTTCTACAATAAAGTCTTTGTATTTTTGTTCAAGTAATTCTTCGGCTTTTCGGATGGTAAGACCGGCTAATTTTATTCGTCCTAAATAAGGAAGTTTAGTCAGGCTGTCAAATTCTACCAAATATTCTAATCTTTGTTGATTTAGCAATGGTTGATTTAACTCAATAAGTTGGGCTCCATTATTGTACAATATTTTGATATCCAATTTGTCGAACGGTTGAATAATGTATTCTTTTTCGTTTGGTTTAAACGTAGTATATGGGTAGTTTTTGGGTACTCTAAATAGCTCGTTGCTATTAAAAATGCTGCATGAGGTGAGTAAGAATAGCAAAGACGCGAATAATATGACGGTTTTTTGATTCACTATTTTTTAAGTTCAAAGGTATAAAAGTAAAAGAACTTAAACAAATATTCTGGTTTTTGTAATGATTTGTTTCTCTTGAAGTAATTTGTTGTATAGTTTTTTAGTGTTTTGAACAAGGTTGAGATAATGATAGTTCGATAGCATGAAATCTTTGCCTGCATTGCTCATTTTTTTTCTTATTTCTGCATTGTTGATTAATAAAATCATATTGCTGATGAATGTTTCCTCGTCTGTTGGGTTGGACAATAAGGCTGTTTTGTTTTCGATAACAATATCTTTAATGCCTCCCACATTGGTCGATACTACAGGTTTCCCGGCGGCTTGTGCTTCTATTAGGCTAACGGGAGTGCCTTCGTTAAGCGAGGTTAAAGCTACTATATCCAATCCTGCATAAACATAATCGACTTGTTTAATCCAACTGGTAAAGCGAATATCGGGTTTGTGTGTTGTATGCCCGTTGGGACTAATGCTTAAATTGTATTGATGTGCCAGCGCTTCTAAAACATAGCGAGTTTCTCCGTCGCCAACAATAAAAGCTCTAATTTTTTTGCTCGACTGCTGTTTGGCGCGAGCTATAGCTTTTATAAACAGTTGATGATTCTTAATAGGTACTAACCGTCCAACGATACCAATGGCTATCTCGTCATCGTCGATTTGGTTTTCTTTGCGAAAAATGTAGCGTTTTTCTTCCTGGTTTTCTATAAAGCGTGTTAAGTCGATACCAACAGGAATAACTTCAATTTTGTTTTCATTGGCAATACAGTATATTTTTGAGAGTTCTTCTTTCTGTGATGGGCTAATAGCAATAATTCGGTCGGTTTTTTGTGCCAACTGACGTTCAATGTGAATAAAAGCTTTAGTTTTAAACGCATTGAAATACGAATGAAATACATGTCCATGAAATGTGTGTATCACTATGGGAACGTTCATATCGAATGCTGCTTTGCGTCCTAACATGCCTGCTTTGGAAGCATGTGTATGTACAATGTGGGGTTTAAAGTCTTTAATGATTTTTTTTATTTTGAAATATGCTTGTATATCGCTTATGCCATTTATAGAACGACGAATTTCGGGCAGTACTGTAGCGTGTATGCCCAACGAATTTAGAATAAACTCCGAGCTTTCTTCTTTGTCTTCGTGTATTCCGCCAATAAGCATAGTTTCAAAGTCGGGATATAGATATTTGGTGAGGTAGGCCGCATTAAAAGTTGGTCCACCTAAATTAAAGCGATTTACTACTCGTAAAATTCGTATCATGATTTGCAAAGTTAATTTAAAAATTGATACGTAATTTTACTTGAATGGCAATTTAAATTTTATGATAACGTAGAACAAGTAGATTAAAGATAAGTTTTTTTCCACCAATATTGAAATACAATTAAATTCCATAGATGAATGGATGAATCGGAAGGATTAAAGGAGCAGTTTAATTTGATTAGTCTTTGTATTTCTTCGTATTTGAATATTTGCTGTTTTTTGATGAAGCTTTTTTCAGTTAATTGTTTAAGCAGCGAAGACAATGGTCCTTGTAACCAATGGTGCATGGGGACTTCAAAACCATGCTTGGGCTTGCTCACTATTTCGGGGGGTAATAAATGCGCAAAGGCTTGTTTTAAGATGATTTTTCGCACTTGTCCTTTTACTTTGAAAGTGGAGGGGAGGCTAACCGTAAAGTTGACCAATTCGTGATCGAGCATGGGGACACGTACTTCGAGTGAGTGCATCATGCTCATGGAGTCGGTTTTGAAAAGCATGTCGTTTGGAAGAACAAAATTTATATCATTGAGCAATACCTCATGCATCGATGCGGCTTCTGTTGGTATAAACGACTGGTAAGAAAAGCTGTTTGCACAATGGTTTAAGAGTTTTTGAGCTTCTGTTTCGGACATAAACGAAGCCCATTGCCAATAACGTTGGGTGTGCGTTTTAAAAATACCGTCGCAGAACTTTTTTAGTTGACGGACGTTGTTTTGTATGGGTGTATTGCGAGATTGTGGCATTAATCTAAGTAGTAAGCGTGCAGGATAAAAAAGATATCGCCAAGGGTACCATCGGAACGCTAAGTCGTGGGCAGTGTGTTTGTAGTATCCACCAAGCAGTTCGTCGGCACCATCGCCCGAAAGTGCAACGGTTATATAATTGCGGGTGTATTTGGTCAGTATTGAAACTGCAATGGCAGAACTATCGGCAAAAGGTTCATCAAGATGTTCGAGCAGTGTGGGTATAATATCTAGCAAGTCTTGCTCGTCAACGGGTATGCAGTGATGGCGTGTGCCTAAATGTGTGGAAACTCTCTCGGCATCGGGCGATTCGTCGAAAAA
>CALGPK010000081.1 GCA_937960415.1 uncultured Bacteroidales bacterium
AAATGTCGTTGCCGATAGTGTAAAAGTTGCACCATTACAAACAACGATGTATTATGTAACCGGTACAGATGCTAATGGCTGCAAAAATATTGATTCGGCTCAAGTAGTGGTTTATCCGTTGCCCAATATTCAAATAACCGGCCATCACCCTATTTGTTTTGGCGATTCGGTGATGTTATATGCTCAGGGTGGACAGACATATTTATGGTTGCCACTTAATATAATTGCCGACAGTGTTATGGTAAGTCCTCATACAACCACATTGTTTTACGTACTTGGAACCGATACCAATATGTGTAAAAATATCGATTCTGCCGAAGTCTTGGTTTATCCATTACCCGATATTCAGATACAGGGAGCACATCCCATTTGTTTTGGCGATAGCATAACTCTTCAGGCTTCGGGAGGAATTTCGTATGTATGGATGCCGGATTCTTTGACAGGGAGCCAGCAAACTTTTGTACCATTGCAAACATCAACGTATGTGGTTATTGGCACCGATCAAAATCAATGCTCAAACAGTGATACCGTTAGCATAACTGTTTATCAACTTCCTGATGTTCAAATTGCTGGCGAACATCCGATATGCTTCGGCGATACTATAATATTAACTGCCTCTGGAGCAGTAAATTATGTCTGGTATCCCGATACTCTGGTAGGGATGCAGCAAATATTTCAACCTTTAACTTCCCAAACGTATGTTGTAGTAGGTACTGATTTAAACAATTGCAAAAACAGCGATACGGTTATGGTTGTTGTTCATCCGCTTCCGAATGTATTAATTACCGGTGCTCATCCGATATGTTTTGGCGATTCGATCACAATGGTGGCTATCAATGCACAATCTTATATGTGGAGTACTGGCGACGATCAGAACAACATTACGGTAGCTCCGTTACAATCAACAAGCTATATGGTTACTGGAACCGATGCCAATGGTTGTGTAAATAGCGATACGGTATTGATAGTGGTAAATCCACTGCCTTTAGTTCATATAAATGGTGTACAACCTATTTGTTTGTACGATAGTATAACCCTTTCTGCTTCGGGAGCTGTTACTTATACTTGGTTACCATGGGGTCTCAGCGATATTTCCATTAATATTTCGCCTGTTAGCACTACTCAGGTTATTCTAACGGGAACAGATAGCAATGGCTGTGTCAATAGTGATTCGGCTACGTTAGTAGTCTATCCGTTGCCCAATGTGTTGGTTAGTGGTGTAAATCCGATATGCTTCGGCGATAGTATTACCATTACAGCATCCGGAGCAAATGATTATGTGTGGATGCCCGGCAACTTGATGGGGAACGTTCAAACATTATCACCGCAACAAACTACTACGTACACAGTCCTTGGAATTGATACCAATCAGTGCAAAAGTACAGCCCAGTTCGAAATAACGGTCTACGAATTGCCGGTGGCCTCCATCAGCGGAGTTTCTCGAATTTGTCAAATGGATGAAGTAACTTTAAACGCCTCGGGCGGCACATCGTATTTGTGGAATACTCAACAAACAACAAGTTCGATAACCGTAGCTCCCATGACTACAACTACTTACAGTGTTATAGCCTTTAAAGATATTTGTTCTGATACAGCATTTTTTACGGTAACCGTTGATAATAAGCCTCTTTTGATAGGAACTAGCGATACGACAATTATTGTAGGGATGAGTGTGCCTTTGCACGTCAGTGGAGCTCAATCCTATACATGGTATCCTATTCAATATCTCTCGTGTGTAAATTGTCCGAACCC
Source organism: uncultured Bacteroidales bacterium (assembly GCA_937960415.1). Classification (GTDB taxonomy): domain Bacteria; phylum Bacteroidota; class Bacteroidia; order Bacteroidales; family GWA2-32-17; genus Ch61. Next base: position 1,753 of record CALGPK010000081.1, read on the forward strand.
AACTGCCAAGCCATCGGACAACATTGAATATTGTGTAATAGGTACAACCGCACAGGGATGTTCCGATACGCTTTGCATTCAAATTTTGGTTGACAAAGAATGTGGAGAAACATTTATTCCATCTGGATTTAGCCCCAATAACGATGGAAATAACGATGTACTGTATGTTCGTGGAAAATGTATCAAAACAATGCAGTTTGCAATATATAATCGTTGGGGCGAAAAGGTCTTTGAGACAACAGATCCGCATATCGGATGGGATGGAACATACAGAGGTAAGCCTATGGACAGTGGAGTGTTTGTATATCAACTCCGGGCCGAATATTACAATGGTGTAATTGTTAAAAAACAAGGTAATGTTACTTTAATTCGTTAAGCTATGAGAACATTTTTAGTTGTTTCCTTAATGGTTTCGATACAATGGCAGATGAAATCGCAAGATGTTGTATTCTCTCAGATGAACGAATCTCCTATTTTGCTAAATCCAGCAAATGCAGGTGCTCAGTACGACATTCGTACAAATTTAAATTATCGTCAGCAATGGCGAAGTGTTACTACTCCATTCACTACGATGGCAGCTTCGGCCGATATGAAGATGTTGAGTAAAGCACGCTCTTCTTCATTTGGACTGGGGACTTTTATATTGAATGATAGGGCTGGAGATGCACATCTGAATACTTTTCAAGCAGGTATATTACTTGCAGGAAAAGTACCTGTAACCTCAGAACAAAATATTTCAGCAGGAGTTGGTTTTTCGTTTTTACAGCGTCATGTAGACTTATCTGCTTTATCGTGGGATAAACAATATGATGGACTTGTGTATAATCCTGATTTGCCCACAGGTGAACAATTAATGAGCGAGCGAACTACTTCTGTTGATTTATGTACAGGAATTCAGTGGAGTTATGGGAAAGGAGCAACTACTTTATCGTCCAACGACAATTTTGGTGCTCAGGCAGGGATAGCGGTTTTTCATCTTAATAAACCCAATTTAGGTTTTCAGAACGACCCGTCGTACTGGCGTTATGTTTTTCATGGTACTGTATCGTATGGAATAAAAAACTCTAATATGCAAATTTCACCGTCATTTCTGATAACACTGCAAGGACCATCGAAGATGTTTTATTTAGGAACAATTGTCAAATATAAATTACAAGAATCTTCGAAATACACCGATTACATTTTGGCACGAATGCTTAATGTAGGAACATTTTATCGTTTTGGCGATGCTATTGTTATGAGTGCACAAATCGAGTGGGGTCAATATGCTTTTGGTATTAGCTATGATGTCAATGTTTCATCGTTAACTAAAGTAAGTTACGGGCGAGGTGGTTTCGAATTATCGGCACGTTATTTTCCTATACGTTCCAGTGCTAGCAGTCGATTGCTATAGTTTAATGCAGTTTTAAAAGTTTTGCAAAGTCGTTGCCAGTAGGGTTTTGATATATTCTTAAATAGAAAATAGGAACAACTGCCATTAGATGATCGAAAATATCGGCTTGAACTCTTTCAAATGCTTCCCATTCGGTGATACTCGAAAAAGCATATATTTCTAATGGAATACCGTTTTCGGTAGGTGGAAGCTGGCGTACCATATGATTCATGTCTTTGCGGATAAACTCTTTGCTTTTGATATATTCTTGAGCATAAATTCTGAATGTGCCAATATTGGTCAACCAACGACCATTGATAGGTTTTTGAGGATCAAAGGGTAAATTTTTGTTGTATTGATTTATTTCATTTAGTTTTTGATGAAGATATTCGTGAATGAGGCTGATATTTTTGAGTTCGTTTATCTCGTCTAATGTTAGAAATCGTACTGTGTTAATATCAAAAAACAACGATCTTTTTATGCGTCGGGCTTTGGCTTCTTCCATACCACGATAGTTGATAAACGATTCCGAAACCATAGTATAAGAAGGTATCATGGCAATTGTTTTGTCCCAATTCTGAACTTTTATAGTATGCAGGGTTATTTCGGTAACAATGCCATCGGCATTTTTTGAGGGCATAAGAACCCAGTCGCCAATTTTAACCATATCGTTTGCCGAAAGTTGTATTCCGGCAACAAGTCCAAGGAGTGTGTCTTTGAATACCAACAACAAAACAGCAGCAAGAGCTCCTAACCCTGTTAAGAAATAACTAGGATCTTTTTGAAGAATAACAGACAAGATGAGAATGAAGCCAATGGAGTAATTAAAAATATTGATTACCTGTAAAAAACCTCTTATAGGTCTGTCTTTCGAAGCAGGATTCATCATGTAAATTTCGTTAAGCGATTTGAGAAATGCCGATATAATGAGCATAAGCATGACAAGCATGTAAATGTAAACCATCGATTTAACAATAGATATCCATTCGGGATAGCCTTTTAAAACAAATGGGCTGGAGTAGTAAATAATTAATGCAGGTACAATGTGCGAAAAACGATGAAAAACCTTGTTTTTAAGTAAGATATCGTCCCATACAAATGTTGTTTTGCGTACTATACGGCTTACAATGGCAGAGATAAATTTTTTAGTAACCCAGTTAGCAATAAATGAAAAGATAAAAACTACTCCAATAACAATAAAAAGCTTTAAAACCTCGGCCCAAAAAATAGAAACTCCAAGGTCGAGTAACCATCTTTTAATCTCCGTAATCATAATTACTTATTCTTTATTACTTATTCTTTTATTCCACAAGAACATTGATGACACGAATTATCGTCGTGGCTGGCACATTGAATGCCTTGCTTGCGAAGTGCTTCGTTTTGACTGATGTGTGTATTGGGAAATCGTCCATTACGTTTAAAGATTATGCGGACAGATAAGGCAAATACAGCAAACGCAATTAATGCCAATGCAAGGATAACTAATTTTAACATATTTTTTTGCAAAGTTATAAAATATAATTCAAACAACGAATTTTATTTAGAATTATTCTTATTAAATTTGCAAAAAAAATGCTTCTATGGATGATAAAAGGTTAAGCTTCGATGAGTTCAAACAAGAAATTTTGAACGATTACTATATATGCAACCTTAGTCGACAATTAAGTGTTTTAGGCAGAAAAGAAGTACTGAGCGGTAAAGCCAAGTTTGGTATATTTGGCGATGGCAAAGAGCTGGTACAGGTGGTTATGGCAAAGTATTTTAAAAATGGTGACTGGCGTTCGGGATACTACCGCGACCAAACCTGGATGATGGCAGCCGGATTACTCACACCTGAACAATTTTTTGCACAATTATATGGCGACACCGATTTGAAAAACAATCCGCATAATGCAGGGCGTGTGTTCAATAATCATTTCAGTACACCCAACACCAACCCAGATGGTACATGGCGTAACCTGATGGAGCAAAAAAATAGTGCTGCAGACTTGTCGCCAACAGCAGGTCAAATGCCTCGTTTGGTTGGATTGGCTTATGCCTCAAAGTTATACAGACTATTGCCCGAGTTAAAAGACTATAAACAATTTTCCGATAATGGTAACGAAATAGCTTGGGGATCAATAGGCGATGCAAGTACATCCGAAGGGCACTTTTGGGAAGCTATAAATGCCGCTGCCGTTTTGCAAATACCCATGGCAGTCTTTATTTACGACGATGGATATGGTATATCTGTTCCCAAAAAATATCAAACAGCTAAGCAAAGTATCTCAGATGTTCTTATCGGTTTTGAAGATGACAGTGGCAAAGGCATAAAAATATATAAAGTAAAAAATTGGGATTATACTCAACTTAACAAGATAATAAAGGAAGGAATTGATATATGCAGAAGAAATCATATACCTGTTGTTTTTCATGTCGAAGATGTTACACAGCCGTTAGGTCATAGCACCAGCGGCTCGCACGAGCGTTACAAAAGTCCAGAACGTCTTAAATGGGAGCAAGAATACGACCCTATAACAAAATTTAAGCAATGGATTTTAGACAATCGTCTGGCAAACTCATCGGAGCTCGAAGAAATAGAACAGAAAGCTGTAGATAGAGCAAAACAGGCACGGCAAAAGGCATGGGAAGATTTTACCGAACCCATTCGCAAAGAGCGTGATGCGTTGATTGCCATCGTAGAAAACAGAACTTGCCAGTGTAAACGTGAGCATGTCGATAAGGTTGGTATTATTACCAACGACTTAAAGCAAATTATGTTTCCTATTAGAAAGGATATATTTAGTGCAGCCAAAAAAATGTTGCGACATGTATGCCTCGATTGTACCATTAGAAAACAACTTCAAAGCGATTTGCACAACTGGTTAGAACGTAATTATAAAGATGCTCATCAACGTTATAGTTCAAACTTGTATATCGAAACGCAACGTTCTGTACTAAACGTTCAAGCCGTGAAGCCCGAGTTTGATGATCCACCCATAGAAGTACCCGGTAGAGAAATTATACGCGATAATTGGGATAAGCAATTGGCAAAACATAAGAATTTGGTGATTTTTGGAGAAGATGTAGGTTATATAGGTGGTGTAAATCAAACTTATGAAGGGTTACAAAAAAAATATGGTGAATGGCGAGTTACTGATACAGGTATTCGCGAAACTACTATATTGGGGCAGGGAATAGGTATGGCATTGCGTGGTTTGCGTCCTGTTGTAGAAATTCAGTATTTCGACTATTTGTTATATGCTTTGCAAACATTAAGCGACGATTTAGCTACACTCTTATACCGAACCAATGGACAACAAAAGGCACCTGTCATTATTACTACAAGAGGGCACCGTTTGGAAGGGATATGGCATTCAGGGTCGCCATTGAGTATGGTTATCAATTCTATTCGTGGAGTATATGTTGCTGTCCCTAGAAATATGACACAAGCTGCTGGATTTTACAACACATTGCTCGAGTCGGACGATTCGGCACTGGTTATTGAGCCACTAAATGGTTATCGTTTGCGTGAGAAAAAACCAGCCAATATTGGCGAATATAAAGTCCCTTTTGGAGTTCCGGAAATTATGGTCCAGGGTACCGATGTTACACTTCTTACTTATGGTTCGAATGTGCGTATTGCACTCGAGGCTATTCAACAACTCAAAGAATTTAACATATCGGTTGAGCTCATTGATGTTCAAACACTATTGCCTTTTGATATACATCAAATAATATTAGAGTCGCTAAAGAAAACAAACAAAATTGTATTTTTTGATGAAGATGTACCGGGTGGTGCAACAGCATTTATGATGCAAAAAGTTTTAGAAGAACAGGGTGGCTATCGATATTTAGATGCCGAACCGGTTACAGTTACTGCCAAAGAACATCGTCCTGCCTATTCAACCGATGGAGATTATTTTTCAAATCCTAATGCCGAAAATGTGTTCGAAGCAATTTATTCACTTATGCACCGTTACAATCCTCAAAAATATCCCGAAATTTTTTGATGCATGTTTACGTTTAAAAATTCTAAGGCACAAATTGTTGTACTGTTTTTTTTGGCTTTTATATGGGGTTCGTCGTTTATACTTATCAAAAAAAGTTTGTTGTTATTTACCGATCTTGAAGTTGCAGCACTACGTATTTTTATAGCCGCACTGGTTCTTCTTCCGTTTGGTATTCGTCGAATAAAAACATTATCGAAAAAAGATCTTTGGTATGTTTCGGTGTCGGGATTTATAGGTACTGGTATACCAGCCTTTCTATTTACCATTGCACAGCGTCATATCACCAGTTCAGAAGCCTCTATTTATAACTCGCTTACACCTTTGTTTACATTATTGTTTGCATTTTTTTTGTTTAAAACCAACACACACTGGCTTAATTTTTTAGGTATTTTTATTGGCTTATTGGGGACTATCTTTTTAATTGCCCAACGAACTCCATCTAACGGCGGTTTTTCTTCATCGCCTGAATACGGTGTGTTACTTATTATGGCAACAATAATGTATGGCTTTAATACCAATCATGTCAAACACAATTTGAAACATATCGATGGGATAACCATTGTATCGGTATCGTTTCTTGTAATGATAATACCATCGTCGCTGTTCATTATATCTACATCTTTTTTTCAAAAGGTTTACTATCCCGATTTTTTTAAAGCACTTTTGTTTGTTTCTATATTAGCCATTGTTTGTACTTCATTTGCACTAGTCGTTTGGAATAAACTTATCAAAAATATTTCGGCTATTTATGCCAGTACCGTTACTTATATTATCCCGATCTTTGCTTTGTTATGGGGAATTTTTGATGGTGAAAAATTGATATGGAACCATGCTTTTGCAATTTTATGTATTTTTACAGGCATATATTTAGTTAATTACAAAACCAAACATGGAATTTAATCGCTGGCAACGTGTTTTTTTATCATTTTCAACGGGAGTTTTACTTTTTGGTGGTTGGGCGTTGGGACTGTGGCAGTGGTTGATTTTTTTTGCTTTAGTCCCATTGTTGTTGGTAGAGCATTATTATTGTCAGAATAAGCAACTTTTTAAAAGTGTTTATTTCTTTGTGCATGCTTATTTTGCATTTTTTGTATGGAATACTTTTTCTACATGGTGGATTATGAAAGCTACCATGGTAGGTGCTCTGTTAGCCATAGTTTTTAATTCATTCTTTTATGCGGTTGTTGCATGGTTATTTCATTTGGTTAAGCGAAATACATCTATTCGTATAGGTTATTTGTTTTTTATTGTTTCGTGGCTGGCATTTGAATATTTACATTTGAATTGGGAATTGTCGTGGCCATGGATGACCTTAGGCAACGCTCTTTCCGAACAAGTAAGTTTTATTCAATGGTACGAATATACAGGAGTTTTAGGTGGTAGTTTATGGATACTGCTTATAAATGTTTGCTTTGTATTGGTGTTTATCCAGTGGATTATTGATGCTTATGTAAAACGAAGCACGATTGTTTTTTTACTTATACTGTTTATTGTTCCCAGTATTTTTTCGGTGTGGAAATATTACCATTATAAAGAGAATGGATTATTTGTCGATGTTTTAGTGGTTCAGCCTAATATAGATCCCTACCATGACAAATTTGCAGGAATGACTGTCGATGCACAGCTCAATCGATTTATTAGGTTAACGGAAAACAACATTCAACATGGTTGTCAGTATGTTGTTGGTCCCGAAACAGCTTTACCACAGGGTATTTGGGAAGAGGATTTTGAGGTACATCCTCATATACTTGCTTTTAAACAATTTTCGTTGAAGCATCAATGTGTTTTTATTATTGGAGCATCTACCTACAAAATGTTTGATTATCAGGTAAGCCCTGTTGCTCGTAAATTTAAAGAACACGATGGCTATTACGAAGCATACAATACGGCATTACAAATTGATTCGCAGCAGGTACAAGTTTATCATAAAACAAAACTGGTATTAGGAGTAGAAAAAATGCCTTTTCCAAAAACATTGTCTTTTTTAGAGGATCTTGCTCTTGATTTGGGCGGCACGAGTGGAAGTTTAGGGATTCAGAACGAGCCAGTACTTTTTGTTGGCAAAACAAATGTGGCTCCTGCTATTTGCTATGAGTCGGTTTATGGTGAGTTTTTATCGGTTTTTGTTCGGGCAGGTGCTCAATGGATAGCAGTTATAACAAACGATGGTTGGTGGGACGATACACCGGGATATCGTCAGCACCTTTCATACAGCAGATTGCGAGCTATAGAATTTAGAAAAAGCATTGTACGTAGTGCCAATACGGGTATCTCGGCTATTATCAATCAGCGGGGTGATATTGTAAAATCAACCTCATGGTGGAAAGAAGAAACTATTACAGGTACAATTTTTGCCAACAATACGAAAACTGTTTATGCGCATTGGGGCGATTACATTGGCAGAATAGCAGCCTTTGTAACGGTATTGTTAATAATTTTTGTTGCTTCGCAAAAAGTACTAACAGTCAGAACTAACCAAGGTCGCTAATTCGTTCTAATTTCGCCATGTTTAAAATTTTAATTTTTCTCCCTTCAATGGCAACAACCTGTTCTTGTTCAAATTGACGCAATGTTCTGATAGCATTAGAATTAGTCATATTGCTTAAACTTGCAATATCTTCTCGCGATAAATAAGCACTAATGGTCATTCCATCTTCTTCAAATCCATAAGTATCGACTAACACCAGTAGCGATTCGGCTAACCTTCCTCTAACATGCTTTTGTGTAAGGGTAACACATCGACTATTGGAAAATCCGAGTTCTGTGGCAAGCGACTTTATAATTTGCAGAGATAAACTTGAGTTTTTGCGAAGTACTTCGAAAAAAGCATCTTTTTCAATAATACAGATAACAGAATTTTCAAGTGCCATAGCCGATGCCAGATAGTTTTCTTCGGCAAATAAAGCACGATAGCCTATAAAACCTACAGGCTTTGCCAAACGTACAATTTGTTCTCGACCACCAAATCCTTCTTTGTAAATTTTTACTTTACCTTCTGATAAACAAATTAAGCCTGTTGGACGCTCGCCTTCCTTGTAAATAATCTCATTTTTTTTGACCTGAATACAAGCATTGTGATGACTTAAAAATTCAAGCTCTTCGTTATTAAGAACAGAGAATAAGGCTTTAATTTTATCGAAGCAATAACATATTTTTTGTTTGTAGTCTCTCATTAAAAATTTTGTTTTAAAACATAGTTATATAGCACAAAAATATAAATAAATTTAATACGATGTACTCAGTTATACATGAATTATAAAAATCAGTTTATTCTAAAAAAAAACATAGAAATGATGAGTACTTGTTGTCGTAAAATGTTTTCTTAGTCGTTATGCAATAAAACTTTTTATTGTGTAAAATAGGTTAATAAAGGAAGGTTTCTAAGACTTAATTCAGCGAGGGATTTGCAGGTACATTCAACCAGAAATGATATTTTTTGTCAAGAAGTACAACGCTACGTTTCCATAGCCATTTGGGATCTTCATCAAAAATTTGTTCCGGTTCTGCTTTCGATACTACCCAGTAATGTTTTGTAAGTTCATTTTTTAATTGATGTTTACCCCATCCCGAATAACCGATAAAAAATCGTATATCTTTTTCGTTAATTAACCCTTTTTTCAGTAACGAATAAAGTTCGTCGATATCTCCACCCCAAAATATTTCCGGGGCAACCTGTTTCGAATTCAAGAGTGCTTCCTTGTTTCGATATATGAAATGAAGTGTGTTGGTGGCTACAGGTCCGCCTAAGAATACAGGGGTATAAAAGTTTTTAAATTTTGGTAATAGTTGTTGTATAGTAAATCCGGAGTTTTTGTTTAACACATAGCCCATGCTGCCTTCTTCGTTATGTTCAACAAGTAATACAACCGACCGTCCGAAGATGCCATCGAGCAGCAAAGGTTCTGCAATAAGAACTTTGCCTGCCGAAGGTTCGAGTTTTTGTTTTATTTTGAATATGTTAGGTAAAATCGTCATCTTTTACATATTTTAATATATCTTATTCACAATAATTTGTAATTTTGAACATTCATTTTAACCAATAATTTATGCAAATTTTTTGCCAAGGTTTTAAATTAAGTATTTTTGTCATATTACTGACACTTACTTATTCGTGCACTACATATCGTCAAATGACTTATTTACAAGAATTAAACAACGGCGATTCGCTTATTAAAAATTCTTATGGTCAAGAAACTTATAAACTTCAACCCGGAGACGTAATTTTTATTCGTATTTCTAGCTTAAATAAAGAAATAAACGAATTGTTCAATCCCAATGATTTTATTAACACATCGTCTGTTAACGAAGCTGCGTTGTACTACAAAAGTTATATGATTAACGACGACGGAAATATAGAAATGCCTGTGATAGGTAAAGTTTATGTAGCCAATAAAACCTTGAGCGAAATTCAACAGGTAATTCAGTTAAAAACACTCGAATACTTTAAAGAAGCGTATGTTACCGTAAAATATGGGGGTTTTAAAGTTACTATCTTGGGTGAAGTAAGAAAGCCCGGTGTTTTTTATTTTTACAATAGTAAAGTAACCTTATTAGAGGCTTTAGGTCAAGCAGGTGACTTAAATGAATATGCGAATCGCGAAAAATTGTTAATAATTCGATTAACTCCAGATGGTTTAAAAACGAATCGAATAAATTTGCTTGATAAAAAATTATTGCAAAAGTCCGATTTATTTGTTCAGCCTAATGACATTATTTATGCCGAACCATTAAAATCGAAATCGTGGAAACTGAACTCGTACAACGTTTCCATCATACTTTCGTCGATTAGCACATTAGTTTTAGTCATTAGTTTTGTTTTAAAGCTTTAAATTATGGATTCACCGGTTATTAGTAACCCTAATCAGAATAACGAAAATATCGATATACAAAAGTTTTTATATAAAATTTTTGCAAATTGGTATTGGTTTGCACTTACGGTTTTCATTGCCATTAGTATTGCTTACTTTGTAAATCGATATTCCGACCCGGTTTACAAGCTAAGTGCTTTTGTGCTTATTCAGGATAAAGAAAATACTTTGTCGGGCGGTATTGAAAATATTTTGGAGGAACAAGGTATTTTGCGTCGCACTCGTAAAAAAGTAGTAGAGAATGAAATAGCTATTTTAAAAAGCTATAAGATGGTAAAGGAAGCCATAGAACAGTTAAACGAATTCGATATCTCATATTTTTCAGTTGGACGTATTCGTACCATTGAACGATACAAAGCCTGCCCTTTTAAAGTTATTCTTGATACTACAAAACAAAATTTGTTTAACACCCCTGTTTACGTCAAGTTAATTAACAACGAGGTATACAGTCTTCAAATTGATAAGGACAAGGTAGTGAATAAAAAAATGAAGTTTGGCGAAAAGTATCAAAGTCCAAATTTTTCTTTTGTAGTGGAGTTAAACGAAAATAGTGACATTTCTAAAATGAGATTATCGGAAAAACAGTATTTCTTTGTCATAAATAATTTGTCAGATGTTATAAAACAATATCGCAACAAAATAAACATTGTAACGACTGACAAAAAATCAACAGTAATAGAAATTTCTACATCGGGACTGGTGCCTCAAAAGGAGGTTGAATTCATCAATAAACTTCTCGAAGTGTATATTCAAAATGGCTTGTACGAAAAAAATCTGATAGCTCAAAATACCATAAACTTTATAGACGAACAACTGTCGGAAATTACCGATTCTTTGTCGCTAAACGAAAACAACCTTAAAACATTTCGTCAAACGTACAATTTAATTGATATTTCCAAAGAAGGTTCTGCTTTGTACGAGCGTCTTACCGATGCTCAGAAACAAAAAAGCGAATTACTCATTAAGAAAAGCTACCTCGAATATTTGAAAAAATATCTTGCACAAAACAACGATTTGAGTCAGATTGTAATACCTTCATCGTTGGGCATAAATGACCCTGCTTTGATGGAACTAATCAGACAACTCATTGCACTGTATCAGGAGAAGAACAACTTTTTAATAACAGCTACCGAGAAAAACCCGGCTTACGAAGCTGTTTTGAATAAGATTGCTCAAACTCGAAGATTGCTTGTTGAGAACAACGAAATGTTGTTACGCTCTACTGAAATCAACCTTGCCGAAATAGACCGCAACATTAAAATCATCGAACAAGGTTTTAAGCAATTGCCCGCTACCGAAAAAGAATACATCAATATTCAGCGACGCTACAAGCTCAACGATCAGATTTATACTTATTTATTAACGAAACGAGCTGAAGCCGGTATTGCTAAAGCTTCGAATATCCCAGATAATAAAATACTTGATTTGGCTTCGGTGGAAACCAAAGTGCAAATAGCACCAAAATATTCGTTAAATTATTTAATAGCTATTGTCCTGGGTATATTGTTGCCCTTAATAGTTATTGTATTAATCGATTTTTTCAATACGACCATAACCGACATTTCGGAATTAGAACAAAAAGCAAAGGTGCCAATTATAGGTATTGTTGGGCACAATCATAAGGACATTGATTTTGTGGTTTTTCAATCGCCCAAATCTACAATAGCGGAGTCGTTTCGAACCATTCGTACTAATATACAGTATTTGCATCCCGATAAAGAACTACCGTCGCATGTTATTGCCATTACGTCAACCATAAGCGAAGAGGGGAAAACGTTTTGTGCCATTAATATTGCTTCGTCGTATGCCTTATTGGGTAAAAAAACACTCATCATAGGTTTAGATTTGCGACGACCCAGAATTCATGAAACCATCAGTGTTTCGAACAATATAGGCATTAGTACATATTTGCTGGGAAATACCAGCCTAAACGACATCATTATTCCTACCCATCAAGAGCATTTGTATTTTATTCCAACTGGTCCGGTTCCTCCTAATCCTGCTGAATTGCTTGAAAGTAAAAAAATGTTTCAACTTATAGAAACGCTAAAAAATATGTTTGAAATAATCATTATTGACACTCCCCCCGTAGCATTAGTTACTGATGCTCTTTTAATTTCACGATTTAGTCATACTAATATCTTTGTTATTCGTCAGAACTATAGCAAAAAAAATGTTATTGACTTCTTAAATACCATTAAAACTAGCTATTCTCATACTTTATTAACATTGCTTATTAATGATGTTAAAATCAATTCGTACTATGGTAAAAATTATTATTACTATGGTTCGTATGGCTATGGTTACGGATACAATTACTACAAAAAAACGGGCTACTATGACGACGAAGAGGAATACCTGCCTAAGTTTACGTTGAAACGCTTATTTCAAATTTTATTTCCTTTTCGTATAACAGCAAGAAAAAAATAATCTTACCTTTGTAAAAAAAAGAAAAATGTTTTATGGAACAGATTCGAGTTTTTTTGGTTGATGATCACGAAATTTTTTTAAAAGGGTTACGCTTATTAGTCGAAGAAATACCGTATGTTAATTTGCTAGGTGTAGCAACAAATGGAAAAGAGTTTTTAGAAAAATTGCCTTCGACAATGCCCGATGTAGTTTTTATGGACATAAAGATGCCTGAGCTAAATGGGGTAGAAGCAACCAAAAAAGCCATAGAAATAAAGCCAGATATAAAGATTATTGCACTGAGTATGTATGGCGATGAAGAACATTTGCAGGTTATGCTTGATGCAGGAGCTCGGGGGTTTCTGCTAAAAAATTCGTCAAAAGAAGACATCGAACGTGCCATAAAAACTGTTATGCAAGAGAAAAACTATTTTTCTGAAGACCTGATTTCTCTTTTAGCCAGCTTGTATTTTACACAAAAACAATTAAAAGAAAGCGAAAAAGAATTGCCCAAGTTTACTAAAAAAGAACTCGAAATTTTGGATCTTATCTGTAAAGGCTATACAAGCATAGAAATAGGCCAAATGCTTAATATGAGTAATCGTACTGTTGATGGACATCGTGCTGCTATGATGGAAAAAATAGGTGCTAAAAATACAGTACAATTAGTTACTTATGCTATAAAACATAAATTAGTTCAAATAATTTGAAAAATTTTTTAGTAAAGATTTGTAAAAGCAACCTTTTACCAATATAGTCGTCTATACTTATAGCAAACAGATATAGATATTTATGAAAAAAGCTATTTATTTCTTGTATTTTTGTTTATTAATTATCTCTGTCTCAGGACAAGAAGATAAATATAAATTCCTTTTAGATGAAAATGGAATTCAAGTTTTTGCAAAAGAATTGGAATGTCATGATAATCAAAATGGCATTCATCAACAATATTATGCGTTACAATTTATAAATAATACAAACGAATTTGTTACCATTACCTGGAATATAGATATATGGATGAATGGAGCTTGTGTAACATGTAATACACCGAAAAATAGTGAAAATACTTACATTTTACAATTACAACCAGAACAGATTTTTGAAGCAGATTGCAATAAACAATCACCCAAAGGAACGAAAATATACATACGGGAATTAAATAATCCTAAAAGTAGTGTTTTATCGAAATTTGAAATTGTTAATTTACAGGTCAATTTTAATTAGTTTAATATATGAAAAAAGGTTTTTTAAATATTTTGCTTTTTGTAATCTTTGTGATAGGTAGCAATTGTAAACTAATTGCACAATGCTCGTTATCAATAGATACAGCTTTATACGACGGTAATATTTTTATTACCCCCGATACTGTAAAAATATGCCTTGGCGATCAAATAACCTTTGGTTTTTCGAATGCGGGGTGTCCTACATATATGATGAATAATAACTTTAATAATGGTACTATCGGAACAGGTTGGTCGTCAAATGCAAGCCCCATGTTTAATAATCCCTGTGGACCGGGTCCCGATGGCACAACGTATTTGTGGATAGGACCTGCAACCAGTTTTCCCCGTCGATTGACAACCGTAGGTTTTCAGGTTACTACACAGTGTCAGATTTGTTTCGATATGAAATATGCAACACAAAGTCAGGCATCTCCCTGTGAAGGACCGGATGAGCCAACTGAAGGTGTTCATTTACAATATTCTACAGTAGGTCCTAATGGACCGTGGATAGACATAAATTATTGGAATCCTAATGGTGGATACGACTCCTATTTAACAACCTGGCATAAGTATTGCGAAAATGTTCCTGTAAATGGAACAGTTTGGTTTAGCTGGTATCAAGATGTTACATCAGGCAATGATTATGACCATTGGGGATTGGATAATGTAGAGATATTTTGCCCACCACCCAACCAAACCATCAATAGCTATTTTAATGGTGTACAGGTAGCAAGCAATCAAACAACAGTTAGTATTACACCACAAACGAGTGGCTATTTTACAGCCATTGTTTCTGATGGTACAAACTATGCCAAAGATAGTGTTTATGTGAGTGTTTATCCTCCACCTAATATGTCCATATCGGGATTAAACAATAGTTATTGTGTAACAGATGCTGCAGCAACTTTAACAGGTAGCCCAACACCGGGAGAATTTTCAGGACCTGGTATAAGCGGAAATACATTTAATCCTTCGAGTGCTGGTGTAGGAACACATACAATAACATATCATCATTACTATGTAACAACCAACACTTCGACGGGAATGTTAACACTTTTTTATGATGATTTTAGTACGGATAAAGGTTGGACAGGGTATGGCACCCAGTGGTCTCGTGGACCTGCAATGGCTAGCACAGGATGCTCAGGAAGCCAGGACCCTTCGCAGGATAATACACCAACAGCTGATAATTATCTTATTGGCAATTGGATAGGGGGGTGCTATCAAAACAATATGAATCAAACATACTGGCTTACAAGTCCGGTTATTAATTGCGCAGGAATGAGTCAGTGTAACATTGAGTTCTATAGCCACAGTGGTGTAGAAAGTCCAACTTACGATAAATTATACATCAGTGCATACAATGGAACTAACTGGCAGCAGGTTTGGGTTAATACTGCTGTTGTAAATGAAACTGCATGGACCTTAAAAACATTTTCGGTGCCTCAGGCTAATAATAATCCTAATTTTAGAATACGATTTGGAATTGGACCTACGGATGGTTCAGTAACCTATAAAGGTTGGAATATTGACGATTTTAAAGTAAAATGTTATGGAACTATAACCGT
>CALGPK010000082.1 GCA_937960415.1 uncultured Bacteroidales bacterium
GCACATTCTCAACTATTTGAACGGCTTTTTTGGGCGAATTCGGCGATGTTTTTACTCTTACAAACATAAAGCTAAGATAATTCAATTTATCTTAATTAAAACAGAAGTATTCCAAAAAGTTATTAACAGATATTGTTAATTAGGCACTACAAACCAGTTTTTAAAACCATAAAAACATAAGTCGCTGTTTTTCAATTTGAAAAAAACCGGATTTAAAAAAATGACGAAGTCTGGAGGCTTTAAACAGCCTCAATAACTGCATTGCGGTCTATTTTCTTTATCAATCCCTGTAATACTTGTCCGGGGCCAACTTCGATAAAACTCGTGGCTCCGTCTTTAATCATATTTTGAATAGTTTGTGTCCATTTAACCGGAGCAGTTAACTGAGCAATGAGGTTTTCTTTAATTTTATCCGGATTGGTTTCTGGTAATGCTGTATAATTCTGATAAATAGGGCAGACAGGTTTTTCGATTTTTGTTTTTTCAATAGCTTTGGCAAGCTCTATTCTTGCCGGTTCCATTAATGGAGAATGAAAAGCACCGCCAACAACAAGTTTAATAGCTCGTTTAGCACCGCGTTTTTGCAACGCTTCAATAGCTTTGTCAATTCCGGCTATGCTGCCAGAAATAACGAGCTGACCGGGACTATTGTAGTTGGCTGGTACTACCACATCGTCTATTGCTGCACAAACTTCTTCTACAATAGCATCGTCGAGACCGAGGATTGCCGCCATGGTCGAAGGCTCTTTTTCGCAAGCTTTTTGCATAGCCATTGCTCGTGCCGATACAAGTTGAAGTCCATCTTCGAAACTCATAGCACCGGCTGCTACCAGTGCCGAAAATTCGCCCAAAGAGTGTCCTGCAACCATATCGGGCTTAAAATTTTCGCCCATCAGACGAGCCATTACCACCGAATGCAAGAAAATAGCCGGTTGAGTAACTTTGGTTTGCTTTAATTCTTCTTCGGTACCGTTAAACATAATATCTGTTATTCGAAAACCAAGAATTTCGTTCGCCTTTTCGAACAATTCTTTAGCCAGTGGTTGGTTTTCGTACAAGTCTTTTCCCATTCCGGGAAATTGTGCACCTTGACCAGGAAAAACGTATGCTTTCATAATTTTTTTGAGGCAAAAGTAGTTAATAAATTTTAAACCCAATGATTGCATTAGAAATTTTTCAATGCAATTCTTTTAAGAAAAAATCATTTTTATTTAATTTTGACGTAATTTATAATCTATTAGATGCTCAACAAAGGTTGGTATGTTTTATATACCCGTTCGCGTTTTGAAAAAAAAATTTATGAAGAGCTTGTAAAATTGGGTTTAGAGGCATACTTGCCTTTGTATAAAACAATCAGACAATGGAAAGACCGAAAAAAACTTGTGCTGGAACCTTTATTTCGTTCGTATTGCTTTGTTCGAATAAAAAACGATAAAGAGTATTTAGCCGCAATAAAAGTTATAGGTGTTGTTCGTTATGTGCGATTTAATGGGAAGCTGGCTATCGTGCCAGACGAAGAGATAGAACTTATAAAACGAGCATGTAATTCGAATTATAAAATAGAAACAGTTGAAACAATAAACTTTGAAATAGGTCAAAGAGTACGCGTAATACGCGGTATTTTTTCGGGTTACGAAGGCGAAATAGTTCAGTTAAAAGGAAAAAATAAAGTACTCTTTAGAATAAGCAATGTGCCTGTTTCGATGGCTATTCAAATTCCTAAAAATTATCTTCAAGAAATTCAAAATAAAAAATGATAGATAATGAGAAAAAATATATCTTTGAATAAAAAATAGCTGTTGTTTAGAATTTTGTTAATAGTATTTTTACTTGTTTTTATATTTCTTTCGGGAAAAATTTCTGCGTGGGCTAAAAATGAATTAGACCTAAAAGATTCGTTGCTTATTTTAAAAAATTACAATACAGCCGACTCGCTTTTACAGTTAAATAATTCTACCGAAGCTACCAGGTATTTTTTACAAACTATTCAATATGCTTTGCCTTATTACCTTATTTATAAAAAGTACGACCAAATTATTTTTCGTTCAATAGAAAATGTCAACAATTATTATGTTGCTTCAGGAAAACAAACCTATTTTATTGCAGTAATATCAAACTTATTTCCTTATATCAACGATGCCGGTTTTAAAAGTATGGTTTTGAAAATATTTCTTGAGTCGGCAAGCAATTTCCTGGAAAATAACACATACAGGCATTTAATTAGCAATGTTATTAATGATTTAAGAAATAATAAGGACTATAACCAATTAGGAAGATTGTTTTTGTCGATAGGTAATTCATATTACAACAATGGTGATTTTAAAAGTGCATTGAAATATTATCAGCTTACATACAATATTTTTAAAAAAATAGGCGATGAAGTAGGTCTTTCCAAAGCGTTGAATAACTATTCTATCATCCTTATTGAGCTTAAAAGTTTTATTGAAGCAGAACGCTTGTTAAACGAATCGCTGCATTTAAAAGAAAAACATCGCGATGAAGCAGGCAAGGCTTTTGTTTACAACAACCTGTCGATGATATATTCCGAAATAGCCATTGATTATTTAAATAAGAACAAAGATTCGGCCAATTATTATAAAGAAAAAGCTTTGTATTTTTCACGATTATCGATTAAAGTAGATAGCTTGTTTAACAAACAGGATGGTATAATGACGTCGCTTTTAAACGAAGCATCTTTACTGCTTGATTTTGGAGAGTATTTGAACGCACAAAAAAGGTATGATATCATAAAAGAATATACCGAAAAAAATCCCGATGCTTTTGAATTAAGGTTATACTACCTGATTAATTCGAGCGATTTCGATATACTTATGGCTGAAAAAGCTGCTTTATCAGAAACCCAGATGTTTTACTATTTACAACAAGCTCGTCAAAAATTAATAGAGGCTAAAAATATTTCTGAAAAATTCGGTTATGAACATTATTTAAAAGAAATATATAGTCAGTTGTACATATTAAACAAAAGATTAGGAAATTTCAAAGATGCTTTAATTTACTTAGAACTTAACATAGCTTATAAAGACTCCTTGCTTAATATAGAAAAAATTAATTATATCAGTAAGCTCGATAAGCAATTCCATGCAAAACAACAACGCGAAAAGATTCAATATCTGGAAAAAGAAAGGCAATGGCTTAACAATCAGCGAAATTTGATTTTATTGTTTGGTACTATTTTAGCCGTTTTATCGATTATTATTATTTATCAAATATATAAACGTTTAATAACTTCCAGAAGGCAAAATGAAATCATTCTAAAACAAAAATCGAGTATTGAACAAATAAACAAGGAATTGAAAAAGAAAAATACCATTATAGAGCAAAGTTTAGCTTATACTAAAACGATACAGATGTCATTTTTAATTTCGGAGTTAGAGCTTAAAAAACACTTTACACAGGCTTTTATCATATATTTGCCCAAGGAGCAGTTGAGTGGCGATTTTTATGTCTATAAGCAAATCAACCAAAACATCTATCTGGTTTTAGGCGATTGCGCTGGACATGGTATCCCCGGTGCGGTTATGAGTTTTGTAGCATGTTCTTTTTTGTTTCAGCTTTTTTCGACTAATGAAAATTTACAACCCGATAAAATTTTAAATATTCTACATCAAAAAATGCTCGAATTTCAAATGCAGCGATCTAGCGATTTAACCGAAAGTACTGAAATTTCTGTTTGCCAAATTTGTAAAGAAACGAAAACCGTTACTATTAGTTCTACGAATCAAGTTGTTTACGTAGTTTTAGACGACCTTTTTATTGCTGTGGACCCTGATATTCAAAGCATTGGACAGTTCATAGGTGATGAACTTTCTATGTATGTACAGTTTACTAAACATACTTTTGTGTATAACGATCGATGTCGAATATTCATGTCAACCGATGGTTTTTACGATGAATATAACACGTCAGTAAAAAAACGATATGGTCAAAAACAATTTGCCGAATTTCTGGAAAGAAGAAAATTTCTACCATTACAAGCCATCAAAGAAGACCTGATATTAGAACACTACAAATGGAACAACAAAACGTATCAAATCGACGATATCACTGTATTAGGAGTTGAAGTGTAATATTTCGGAAACCTATTTTCTTGATGAGTCGTCAATAAATATTAGGAGAATTTTTAGCAATTTTGTAAATAAATGGAAGCAAACTTACATCCGTTTTTGGCAAAGTAAGTGGCATAGCTTATAGTAGCCAAAAATTGGAGGTAAGTTGTTGAATGTGTTTGTGTTACAATGCCTTTGTAAGTTACATTATTGTAACTGAAAGGGCGGAGCTTTAAGCTAAATTATGGTAAAGAAAATACAATTTATTTGGTAGAGTATTGGAGAATGTTTATCCCAAATTATGCAATAAAAAATACTTATTGCATACCGCTTTAGAAAACTATCACATTAAGCTTGTTTCTCTAAACCGAGACAAACCAATAGATTCACTAGTTTTTTATAGAACAAATCGGATTTTTTGAATATCTGGTTAATAACACAATATTTTACTTCAACTTGATATACATAGTTCATATTTAAACCTACATGCAATCGTATAAAAATATTGCCATCATCCCGGCACGAGGTGGCAGTAAACGCATTCCACGAAAGAATGTCAAACCCTTTTTAGGGAAGCCCATTATAGCTTATTCAATTGAAGCAGCTTTGCAATCGGGCTTATTTAGCGAAGTTATGGTTTCAACCGACGATAAAGAAATAGCCGAAATAGCGAATCAATTGGGAGCTCAAGTTCCCTTTTTTCGTTCACCGCAAACTGCTAACGATTATGCTACTATTGGTGAGGTTGTCGAAGAAGTATTGCTTCGCTATCAGCAACATGGTAGTATTTTCGATAATGTTTGTTGTTTGCTTGCCACAGCCCCTTTTATTACCAAAGAAAGAATTAGAGAGGCTTATGAAAAAATGCTTACAGAACATTACGAGGCTGTTTTTCCCATTGTACGCTTTTCGTATCCTATACAACGTGCTTTGCGTATAGATAATGGTAAAGTGCTTATGTTCCATCCCGAACATTTTGCCAAACGTTCGCAAGACCTTGAGCCTGCTTACCACGACAGCGGTCAGTTTTATTGGATGAGGGTGGCTGAATTTATGAAACAAAAACGATTTTTTGCTCAAAATACCGGGGCTATCATTCTGTCCGAAACAGAAGTACAAGACATTGATACTGAAGAAGATTGGAAATTGGCTGAACTGAAATATCGTTTGTTGAATGAATAAATGTGTCGTTTTTCGATTAGATGCAGGAAGTAATTACGGATTGGGACATTTTTCGAGATGTTTTGCCTTGGCACAGCAACTAATTGAAAAACAGATACAAGTAATCTTTTACATATACGGAAACTTAAATCCAGTTTTGTTTAATAAATTAACTTACAACGAAATAGATATTCGCCAAGTCGATTCACCCAATTCGTTGTTTTTTTTAGATGATTTAAAAAAAAACGATGTTTTGATAATAGATAGTTACGAGTTAACCGATATCGATCTAAGTAAGATAAAAAGTAATTGCAAAAAACTTATTATAATTGACGACTTCGATAAAGAATACAACGGAATAGATGCACTAGTCAACACTTCTATTAGCTCGAGTAAAGTTAAAACACCACATTACAAACAGTTTTTAGGTATAGAATACGCTTTGTTGCGAAAAGAATTTTTAGCACCGGCGAAACAAAGTCAACGAAAAGGTATTTTAATTTCGATAGGAGGAAGCGACCCAAAAAATATAACCACTGAGGTAATAGATGTTTTACTATCGTTGAATGTAAGCGAGCCTATTTATGTTTTGTACACGTTGTCTTATTCATCTGTTCAGTGTAATTACTTTTTGCACTTAGCGAAAAAAAAACTCATTCATCCAGAAGTTAATTTAGAACCGCATCGTATAGTTCAATTAATGGACAAATGTAAATATGGTATTTTTTCATCAAGCAATATTTTGTTGGAAGCCTTAAAACGAAATATAATTTGCGGTTTTGGCTATTATACCGACAATCAAAAAAATTTATATACCACACTTATTAAGTATTCAGCAGGTGTTGATTTCGGTTTATTTGAGAAAAACAATTTAAAGCAAAATATTTTAAAATTATTCAATCAAGAGATTCCAAACAATTTCCTTTTTAATCATATATCCTCAAAGTTAAACGAACTGGTTAATTTTATTCTCGAATGAAAATTGATTTAAATCGTGTTTATTTGCGAAAAGCAACTATAGAGGATGCTTTGCTTACCTACAAATGGGGAATAGACCCTCTGGTGCGTCAAAATTCAATCAATAAAAATATTTTTTCGTTTGATAGTCACGTACAATGGTTTGAGCAAAAGATAGTTTCTCCAGAAACCGTATATTTAATACTAATGGAACGTTTTCCTTTAGGACAAATTCGCTTCGATCGTTATCTCGATGGTTGGTTAATTAGTTTTATGATAGACGAATTGTTTCGAAACAACGGGTTGGGCAAAATAATTGTAAAAGAGGGAATGAATTTTGTAGGAGACAGTATTTTTTATGCTTATGTAATGATGGAAAATGTTGCTTCTAATAAAATTTTTGAATCCATGAATTATTACAAAATGGAAAGTGATATTGATGGAACTTATAAATATGTGAAAAAATAAAGCAAATAATGATTCATTTTCCACAATCTTCTGTTTATATCATTGCCGAACTATCGGCAAATCATCATCATCAGCTCGATGTTGCATTACAAACCATTCGTGCAGCAGCCGAAGCCGGTGCCAATGCCATAAAATTGCAAACATACACTCCCGACACCATTACCATTGATTGCGATAACGAATATTTTCGTTTGAATCACGGTACTATTTGGGACGGGCAAACTTTGTATAATTTATACAAACAAGCCTATACACCATGGGAATGGCACGAAGCCTTATTTGCAGAAGCTTACAAATGCGGATTAGATTGCTTTTCTACACCTTTTGATTTTACGGCAGTTGATTTTCTGGAGCAATTCAATCCGCCTGCTTATAAAATTGCATCGTTTGAGATTTTTGATATACCGCTTATAGAAAAAGTTGCAAGTAAAGGCAAAGCGGTAATTATTTCAACAGGTTTGGCTACGGAGCAAGATATACACGATGCTATTGAAGCATGTTACAGGCAAGGGAACCGGCAGGTAGCATTGCTTAAATGTACGTCGTCGTATCCAGCACCCATCGACAAAGCCAACTTACTCACTATCCCCGATATGAAGCGTCGCTTTGAATGTGAAGTAGGATTGAGCGATCATACCCTGGGAATTACGGCTCCCATTGTTGCAGTTGCTTTGGGAGCAAAGATTATAGAAAAGCATTTTATTCTCGACAAAAGCATAGGTGGTCCCGACTCAGCATTTTCGCTCAACAAAGACGAGTTTGCTTTGATGGTGAAGCACGTTCGTGAGGCAGAAAAAGCACTGGGCAAGGTTAGCTATGAGCTTGACGAAAAAGCACAGAATAGTAAACTGCTGGGACGGTCGCTATTTGTTGTAAAAGACATTGCCGAGGGGGAGCAACTAACACCCGATAATATTCGCAGTATTCGGCCGGGATATGGAATATCGCCCAAATATTATTACGAAGTACTGGGCAAAAGAGCAATAACTAATTTAAAACGAGGAACTCCTCTTAAATGGGAGGATATTGATGGATAGTAACTTAATCGATTATATCGAGAACCTTTGCAAGACATAACTTTATTAACAATTAGACTTTTAATAACTTGTTGTGATTTTATTTGTAAAACACTTAATTATGTGGTATTTTAGTATCATGAAAATCAAAAAATGAATAGATATAGTTTTTTTTGATGTGTGGGTAGAGCATAATACGCAAAGGACATGCTTTTTTTTTAAAAAAAAAACAGAAAAATGTCTGTTGTTTTGAAAAAATCTTATAAACATAATGATTCAAGACAATTGCCAGTATTTGCAATTTAATAAAAGACACTATTTAAAATTAAATTTTATGAATATTGAATTGTTAAAATATTTTATTTCTAACTCTCATAGAAGTTTTTCACAAAATGGTGAAGATTTGCTTTTAAACAAACTTTTTCAGGGAAAGAAAAAAGGTTTTTATATAGATGTGGGTTCTAATCATCCAGTTATTCTTAGTAATACATATTTTTTTTATAGAAGAGGATGGAGAGGAATTACTATTGAAGCAAATGATAGTTTCAATTTTTTATACAAAATATTCAGACCTAACGATCTTCATATAAACGAATTTATTTCCGATGGGGAGTATGAATGTTATTACTATATTTATAAAGAACACGTTTTTAACCGTGTGTCAAAAGAAGAGTTAAATGATGCAGATATTATAAATAAAGTTAAAATAAAAACAAAACCGTTTGATAAAGTTGTTAATCCCTTTTTGCAAAATGTAACTCATTTTGATTTTTTATCCATTGACATTGAAGGTGGCACAATAAATGTTCTGAAAACATTACCTCGTTTACTGATTTTACCTGAAGTGATTTTACTCGAAATAGAAGATTTTGAGTTAAATAAAATATTAAAAACTCCAGAATATTCTATGTTAAAAGAACTTAGGTATGAATTATTTTCTATCATGTTTAACAACATCTTCTTTAAAAGAATAAATTTTACATCTTCTTTATGAGCGATGTTGCTGTACTTATATTATCTTGTGATAAATATGCTGATGCATGGGAACCTTTTTTTCTCATGTTTGAAAAATTTTGGAGTGATTGTCCTTTTAATATATACCTTACTTCAAATGAGAAACCTTTTACATCTGAAAAGGTTAAATTAAAAATAAATCAACTGTTTTCTAATAAACATTCTACTTGGAGCGAAGAAACGCTTTTGGTTTTAAAAAAAGTAAAAGAAGAATATGTTATTCTTTTACTTGAGGATTATTTAATATATCAAAAAGTTGACACGTTAAGCCTTATTAAATACTATGACACAATGCTTCAACAAAATGCACTATATTTACGTTTAGCATGCTTTTCAAAAAAATATAATTCATGGTGGCCTTATCAACCCATAACAAAGGAATACGCTTACATTTCGCCAAATGCTGAATATCTGATTAGTTTACAGGCATCTATCTGGAAAAAAGATTTTTTATTACAGTTAATTGCAGATGGCGAAAATCCCTGGGAATTCGAAATAAATGGTTCAAATAGAGCACGGCATTGGGCTTTAGAAAACCCACACCGGTTTTTATGTTTGATAGAGGATAAAAAGAAAAATTATGTTCATGGTCCCATAACGTATTATTGTACCGGTATTACTAATGGAAAATGGGAAAGAGGGGCAATCTCTTTATTAAAGAAAAACGGGATAGCGATTACTTCAAACACCATAAAAATAAAAAAATATAAAGAACATATTTTACACAAATTATATATTTTTTTACCTATACCTTTTAGAAAATTATGGGATTTTATAAAAAAGTATTTCTTTTAATCCAAGTATAACAAATATTTTCATTATCATACTCAACAATAACACTTTTTAGCTTACATGCCAGTACATACGTTTTATTTATAAGCACACTAAACAAGTTAATTTTGAAATATTACTGGTTTACAATGCTTCTACCGAATGTAATCCCAGATAAATTTAAAGAACTATTTACCAATATTGTTTTGGTGAAAAATAACGAAAACAGAGGATTTTCACGCGGAGGTAATAATGGAATTAAATATTATAAGGGCGATTATATACTTTTGTTTAATAGCGATACTATTCTGTTAAACGATGCCATTAGCATTGTGTATAATTTTTTTTAAAATAATTCTTCAGTTGGAATTGCAACATGCAGGTTGGAGAATAAAGATGCAACACCACTAAACAACTGCCAGAGTTGCCCGTCTAAAAAATTAGCAATATAAAAAGATTGTGATTACATAAGCTTTTTTAACAAATAAAAAGATGAAAAATATGGTTTTGTCCTTATTTTAACTTTAACGAAATAGCATATCCCGACTGGGTGTGGGGAACGTTTTTTTATATATCCGAAATCATTGCCACAAATATATATTCTAAAAAAAAACTTACCGAAACATGTAGAAGATATGGATTGGTGCTGGTTAGCCAGAAAGGAAGGATATAAAGTAGCATTTGTGCCGGAAAGGAAAGTCATTCATTACGGAGGCGGAGAAGCTCATACAGAAAACACACTTAAAATGATGAATGAAAATTTTAAAAAATTTATAAAAATATAATAATAAAAACTTTTTTAAAGAAAGCATATTATCTATTACCTTTTAAAAAAAGACTATTTTGTATAGTTAGATGGTTCAATATTCCTGAGAAAATATTTAAACATCTAACCTTTACGGGAATATTTACTGTAAAAGTAAAAAAGAACGCTAAATTTCAAATTTATCATTATGGTTATCAATTAGAAAACGAATTATTTTGGAAAGGCATGAACGGTTGGGAAAAAGAAAGCTTTGCATGTTGGATTAAAGAAGTTGAAAAAAGTAAAATAATATTTGATATAGGTGCAAATACAGGGATTTATAGTCTTATAGCGAAATCAGTAAATAAAAGAGCGGAGATATATGCTTTTGAGCCTGTAGAGAGGGTTTTTGAAAAATTGAATAAAAATGTAAAACTTAATTCATACTGTATAAAAACTTTTAAAGAGGCTATTTTTGATAAAACAGGTACTTGTGAAATATGGGATTATAAATTAGAACACGAATATGCAGCAAGTTTAATAAAACCCGATATACAAACGAATATTTATATTTTATACAATGTTCCTGTTATTTCTTTAGATGATTTTATTGAAAAAAATAATATTGCAAAAATTGATTTGATCAAAATTGATACTGAAGCATCTGAACCTTATGTATTAGATGGATATTCGAAATATTTTACCATCCACAGACCTACGTTGTTAATAGAAGTTCTTTATGACCATATTGGAGAAAAGATTCAAACATTTATTGATAAGTCCGGTATTCCATACGATTTCTTTTTTATCGACGAAGAAAATGGTTTAATAAAAAAAGATTTAATAAGAAGGAATAGCGATAAATATTTTAATTATTTATTAAAGCCCAAGAATATTTCTTTATAAGCCTCTCTAAAACTCTTATATGTACTTCCTAACCATAAAGCATTGTATAATCAAAATAATGGTTTATCGAGATATGTATTTTTTCAAACAACCATACCATGAGAATTTTACAAGGCAAAAAAAAATCATTAACAGATTGATTATTAACAACTTATTGTCGCTTATTTTGTAAAAACCATTAATAGTTACTATTTTAGTATTATGAAAATCAAATAGATATGGGCTTTTTTAAACATAGGATGGAACGTAAGACTCGTCGTTCCGGTTTTTTTTAATAAGAAACGAAATCATCTGCTGGAAACAGCTCAAACGTGAAATAGATAAAATATACAAGAAAGGCAAAAGTATAGATGGTCGTCCTTCCTGTCTAGTTACTCTGTTATTTAAAATGTTGCATTTAGAGAGATATGGTATGATTTAAGCGATGTAGAATGCGAAGAATTTGTAAAAGACAGTGTAAGTGCGATGTTATTCTTATGTTTAAGTTTTGAAGATTCAGTTTCCGAACATAGTACGTTAAGCTGTTTTCGTTCAGAACTATCCGAAAAAAGAACTTATGACTGCTTGTTACGTAAGAGAAACAAACAATTAGAGGAGCAAAGTGCAAAACTAAAAAAAGGAAAAATGATAGTGATACAGGCATAACGGTAAGTCCTTTTGCTCCCAAGGGAAAATCTATGTTTGAAATAGCCGAAGACAGAAAAGAAGATGAACGCTCCGGTGATGTAATAAGAAAAAAAGAAGCAGAACAAAAATGTATAAAAAAGAAGGACCCAGTGTTAATAATGAAGCATGTAGGGTAAAAAAACAAAATAAACCTTTATTTGGCTTTAAGCAAACTATAACCGTAGATGAAAAAGGGATGATAGATGCAGTAAGTACAACTTCAGCCAATGTAAACGACAGCAAAACACAGGCTGTACTTTTATCGTTCTTGCCTTAAAACAGAAAAAATAACTTTTAGCAGACAATGGTTTTAAAATATCAGCAAATGATGGCTTATTGAAAAAAAAAAATATAAAAAATCGGATAATGGACAAAGCATATAGAAATATTCTATTAACCTATTGGCAAATTCAGCGAAAAAAACTTATAAGCAAATATCGCTATGTAGTAGAGCGAACCTTTGGTAGTTTAAAACGTTAGTGTGTTGGTCAAATGGTTCGATACAAAGGTTTAATAAAAACCCATGCTCAACATGTTTTGCAAGGCATTGCCTATAATTTGAAGCGTAGTCTAAGAGTTCAATGTTCGATGGTTGTAGTGTGTCCATAAGCGAACAATTGTTCCCAAATGGGGCAATAAAAGGTTCTTTGAGGCTAATAATAGGCAATTTTTTCGGAAAATAACAGAAAAAGCTCTTGTTTTGAGTCTTATCGTCTAAAATTCAACAATAAATGAACAAAATAAATTATGAACAAAAATTGTTGTCATTTTTTAAAGTTCTCATTGAATTATTTAAATAAGTTTTACCAAAATCGTAATTTTTTTAGAGATTTTGAAAGCTTTGTAATATTTTGATGAATATAAGGTAAAATGGAACCAATAAAAACTAATTTAAATAGTACAAAATGAAAAGCAATTTAATACATTTCATTAAAGGTACTTTGATTGGTGCAGCCAATGTAATTCCAGGTGTATCGGGCGGAACCATTGCTCTCATTACGGGTATCCTCGAGCGTTTGCTTAATGTAATAAAGCATGTGTTGAGTATTCAATCGTTTAAACTATTTTTCAAAGGAAAGTTCAGAGAATGGGCGTTATATGTAGATTTGTCGTTTGCCATATGGATAGCTTTGGGTGTTGTGGTAGCCATTGTTTCTATTGCCCGATTGTTTAAATATCTATTTCAACATTACCCAATATTTATATGGTCATTCTTTTTTGGATTAGTATTAGCTTCGGTTTATTTTGTGGTTCGAACGGTAAAAAAATTTAATCATATAAATGCATTGATTTTTTTTACAGGTACAGCTATAGCTATTGGTATTGCCTTAATGACGCCTGCTACTGAAAACCGTCAGTGGTGGTATTTGTTGCTATGTGGTATAGTGGCTGCTGCCAGTATGATATTGCCCGGTATTAGTGGTTCGTTTGTCTTGGTACTTATGGGTAATTATGAGCTTATTATGATACAGTCAATAAACGAGATGAATATACTTGTGTTGTTGCCTGTGATTATTGGTGCAGCTGTGGGAATGTTGGTATTATCGCATGTTCTTTCGTGGTTGTTTAAAAATTACCCCGATCAGGTAATTTCTATTTTGTCAGGTTTTATGATGGGTTCGTTGCTTATTATCTGGCCATGGAAGGAAGTAGTATATAAAATGACAAGTACGGGTGAATTTATCCTTTCACGAAGTGGTGAAAAAATCGTCGAAAAATATCACTGGTTTTTCCCCGATGCGTTCAGCTTAGAGGTCTTTTGGGCATTCGTTATTATGCTCATCGGAGTTTTGTTAGTAGCTGTACTCGAAATATTTGCGCAAAAGAAACATGAATGATCTATAAATTATGTAAATTTGCATTTTAATTGCAAAATTGCATGATAATTCATAGAACACTCACTGAATCCCTCGAACAAAAGATGGTACAATATCCAGTATTGTTTTTAACCAGACCTCGACAATCGGGAAAAACAACTTTGTTACGATCGGTTTTTAGTAGCTTTTATATAAAAGCCAACGAACAAATAACCATCAATAAAACAGTTGTTTATACAGGAAAATGACAGTTACAAGGTTAAAGAGGTAAACATTTTACCCTGGCAACTTTTTTTACAGGTTTTTTTCTAAAAAATAGAAACTGTTGGACGTCAATATAACCATCATAGGGGCAGGTGTGGTAGGGCTGGCTATAGCACGCGAACTTTCGCAATGGTATAGCGATATATATGTAATTGAGAAACATCGAACATTTGGAATGGAAACCTCGAGCCGGAATAGCGAAGTTATTCACTCGGGCATTTATTATCCACAGAACACACTTAAAGCCAGATTGTGTATCGAGGGTAAAAAACTCTTGTACGAATACTGTTTAAAGAACAATATTCTTTGCAAAAACATTGGTAAACTTATAGTTGCAACCAACGACGACGAAGAAAAAGCCATCTATGCTCTATATATGCAAGCCCAAAAAAACGGTGTTAACGATGTGAGATTAATAGATCGTCGACAAATACAGGCTATTGAGCCAAACATCAATGCTACGCTGGCTCTTTATTCGCCCTCGACGGGGATAGTTGATACCTATTCGCTTATGAAACAACTCGAAACCGATGCTATTCGCAATGGGGCTATGATGGTTTACGACAACGAAGTTACCAATGTGCAAAAGCAAGCCAATGGTTACCGCATCAATGTTAGGAAAGGCAACGAGGCGTTTAGTTTTACTTCGCACATTGTTATTAACTCGGCAGGATTGCAATCAGATGTTATTGCTCGTTTGGCAGGAATATACGATGCTTCGTACAATCTACACTACTGGAAAGGTGAGTATTTTTCGGTAGGCAATGGTAAGCACAAGTTTATTAGTCGTTTGATATACCCTGTACCCATGCCCCATCAAGTGAGTTTGGGTATTCATGCAACGCTAAACCTGCAGGGCAGAATGCGTTTGGGTCCTAATGCTATTTATTTGCCCGGCAAGCATATCGATTATACGGTAGATGTAACACATGCCAGCGATTTTTTTCGATCGGCTAAGCGGTTTTTGCCTTTTTTGGAGCAGAACGACCTTCAACCCGAACAGGCAGGTATTAGACCAAAACTACAAAAGCCAGGCAAACCATTTCGCGATTTTATCATCAGAAACGAATCAGATAAAGGCTTCCCAAATTTTATAAACCTGATAGGTATCGAATCGCCCGGATTGACTAGCTGTATGGCTATTGCTAAGTTTGTAAGAAGGATTTTGTAAAGCTTATAAAGGCAAAATATGATTATGGGTCTTTTAAATGACCTGA
>CALGPK010000083.1 GCA_937960415.1 uncultured Bacteroidales bacterium
CTGATGCTGTATAGCAAGCTTTTTAACAGCACTCATTTGTGGCTTGAGTCCACGACCCGCAGGCTTATCGGGCACCGTAACCACAGCTTTTACCGTATGATGAGTTTGCAGTATTCGCTCGAGCGAATAGGCTGCAAACTCCGGAGTGCCCATAAAAACAATATTCATTCGCTAACGTTTTTTACACAATATAAGATGTAAGTAATTAAAAAAAACGTCTAAACTTTAAATATAATACTATTGGTTTTTAAAGGCTTTTAAACCTGCAAATGTAGCCGACGAACCTAAAATAGCTTCGATACGTATGAGTTGATTGAATTTTTCGATACGCTCGCCACGGCAACCGCTTCCGGTTTTGATTTTGCCAGCCGAGGTAGCAACAGCCAAATCGGCAATGAATGTATCGGAAGTTTCGCCACTACGATGCGACACAAAAATATTGTAGCTGTGTTTATATGCAAGAGCAATGGTATCGAGTGTTTCGGTTACAGTACCTATCTGATTGAGTTTAATAAGAATGGAATTGGCTACTTTTTGCTTAATACCTTCGGCCAAAATTGTTGGATTGGTGCAGAAAATATCATCACCCACCAGTTCTATTTTATTTCCGAGCAATTTGGTAAGTTTTTTCCAACCGTCCCAATCGTTTTCGGCTAAGCCATCTTCGATGCTGATGATGGGATAATCCTTAACCCATTTTTCCCATAATGCAATTAGATCGTCGGAAGAAATTTTCTTTTTGGTGCTTTTGAACAATTTGTACTGTCCATTGTCCCACATTTCGCTGGCGGCGGGGTCAAGACAAATGCTTACATCCTTACCGGGTTTATATCCAGCTTTGTTTATCGCTTCGAGAATAACCTCAATGGCTTCTTCGTTCGATTTTAGGTTGGGAGCAAAACCACCCTCATCGCCAACACCAGTCGAATAGCCTTTCTTTTTGAGTATCTCTTTCAAGGCATGAAAAACTTCAATTCCCATGCGAATTGAATCGGCAAAAGAAGAGGCATTATGCGGAGCAATCATAAACTCCTGGAAATCGACGTTATTGTCGGCGTGTTTTCCACCATTGATAATATTCATGCAAGGCACGGGCAAAATATGCGTATTAATGCCACCCAGATATTCGAACAATGAAATACCCCTACTCTGTGCAGCAGCACGAGCAAAGGCCATCGAAACAGCCAAAATAGCATTGGCACCGAGTTTCGATTTATTGGGTGTACCATCTAATTCTATCAAATAACTGTCTAATTCGCGTTGATTATGAAAGTAATTATCAATAAGTTCGGGTGCAATAGTTTCGTTAACGTGATTTACAGCTTTTAAAACACCCTTTCCATTGTAACGTTTT
The DNA here is from genome assembly GCA_937960415.1 of uncultured Bacteroidales bacterium. Classification (GTDB taxonomy): domain Bacteria; phylum Bacteroidota; class Bacteroidia; order Bacteroidales; family GWA2-32-17; genus Ch61. The sequence goes on from CALGPK010000083.1 coordinate 1,355, forward strand.
TTATCTCCATCGCGCAGTTCAGTAGCTTCGCGCTCGCCAGTTGATGCCCCGCTCGGGACCATGGCACTTCCCATGCTTCCATCTTCTAAAATTACCGAAGCCTCAACAGTTGGATTACCTCTTGAGTCTAAAACTTCTAATGCAGATACATGAACTATTTCCATAACTATAATGATTTTGGTTTGTATAAATATTTTTTCAAATATAATGTTTTTAAAGTATAACTTGTACTTATACCTACAAAAATTCCTAAAAAATTACCACCCACAACATCTAACGGATAATGTACGCCATTGTAGATACGGCTATACGAAACCAATAATGCCCAAAATAGAAGCAAAAACCAGTATACTTTTCTGTTGAAAACGGGTATAATATATAAAAAGGTTACAAAGCCTGCCACATTTGCTGCATGTGAAGAAACAAAACCATAGGTTCCCCCTTTTATACCCTTATTAAGATGAATAATCCCATCGTAAATAGGGTTATGCGATGGTCTTAATCGCATTACACTATCTTTAATAAGCACAGAAAGCTGATCGGTAAGCACAATAGTTATTAACAACACCAATACAATTAGCCATGCTCGAATACCATATCGTTTAATGATTATTGTAGTAATAATTATGTAAAGCGGAATCCAAAAAAAACGATTGCTAAAAATAAACATTATTTCATCCCAAAACGGAGAATGTATGGCATTTATTAGCCTAAATAAATAGTGATCAAATTCAATGATTTGCTGGATCATGACTGGCTGGCTTTATTCTAATTTTTTTTGTAAGCCAATGGGCTAAAAAAGCACTCCCTACCCCCGTTAACATACCTCCTACTACATCGCTAGGATAGTGCACTCCAAGATGCACACGTGAGTATGCTACCGATGTTGCCCACAATGCAAATGGAGCTATTACATACCAACGTGGGTATTCGATAGAGACAGATGTTGCAGTAGAAAAAGCTTCGGAGGTGTGTCCCGAAGAGAATGAATAGCTTCCTCCCGACGAAAGTTTTTCAATTTCTGGGTATGTTATGTAAGGGCGATTACGATGAACCAAATATTTGAGCGAATGAGTAATGACTGCTGCTGTCAAAAGGCTTAATCCCAAACTTATAGCATGCTTTTTCTCTAACGAATCTTTGTTTAGAATGCTGTAAGTTGCAATTCCCGCAAAAACCCCCAACGATACCACCGAACGAGAATTGGTAAGAAATGTAAATGTCTTGTCGAACGACTTATTCCGATTTAAATTAATCTTTCGCAAAAGGTTAATATCAGCATTTTGAGAAAAAATTAAAACATGATGCAAAGCTAAATATATGATAAGCCACTTAAACATATTGCTAGCGAATTCGTGACGATATATCTAAAAATCTTACAGAATCTTTAACTGCATAAAAAGTCTGCTCGTTATTAATCATATTTTTATCGGAAAAACCAAGTTTTATTGCTTTCGACAAAGAATCGATTCCCCGACTGTATTGTTTCAACTTTATAAAATAAATACTCCAAAAGTACATCATATCTGGATTGTAAGGCTCTAATTGGCGATAAATATAAAGATATTTTCTGGCTAAATCCATTCTACCCTGTTGCAAAGCATTTCGAGTATAAGAGTAGGCAAGTAGCCCTAAATAATTTTTTATGCGAATATCTTTGTAATCCGATGGACTTAACAATTTTTTTTGTTCAAGTTCCTTGTAGAACTTTAAAGTTTTAGACCACCAGATTGAATCTTTTTCGAGAAAGTTGTTTATCATTTCTTCTTTTTCCTTTTGTTCGGATTTTAGAAGTGTTTGCAGCTGTTTTACAGCATTTTTGCTTTCAAAACGATTCAAGAAATTATTCATTTCATTAAAGGGTGCTTCGTAATACTTAACATGATAGCATAATGATCTTAGTCCCTGAAGAATGAACGTTTTTTTCCATGTGTCGCGCAAAGGAATAAGCTGTGCATATTGATAAGTTTGTTTAACAAAATTACGAATATAGTCGTATTTATTTCTACCAAAGAAATTTATCCAAGCAAATTCCATTATAGTATCGGAAGGCCACTGGTGTGCATCGTCATAGAAAAAGCCCATATAAAGAACACTTACATTTCGCTGTATCAAGTTGCTTTCGAAAACTTCCTGAAAGTTCATATCCCTAAAACCTGCCATCTGTATAAGACAATATGTTGAATCTTTCCACGGAAAAGTCTCAGGAATTCCGGCTCCTATAGCAAGAGCACCTTTATAAAAATTTGACTTAGCAGCTATTTGATATACAGCACGCGCTGTACCGCTAAAACCACCAATGTAAATATTATTGGTATCTACCTGCAAAAATTCTTTAGCATCGATAAGTATTTGATAAATTTGGCTTTCAATATCTGTAATTGTCATCTGATTTCTGATAAAATTAGACGAGATAAGTATTACATCGTACTTTTCGGCCAGTTGTTGGTACAGTGAAACTACAAAAGTACCTTTTGCATGAGGGTCTAAAAGAATAAATACCGGATATTTTGCTAAACTATCTTTGGGAACATAAAAACTATACGAACAAGATGGATTGTTTAATGCGCTGATGGTATTAATTACACCTCTTTTATATATTGTTTTAAAGGCTATAGTTGTATCGATTTGATTCGGATCGCTTTCTTTTTTTCTA
>CALGPK010000084.1 GCA_937960415.1 uncultured Bacteroidales bacterium
ACACCCATCCTGCTTGAAAATATTGAATAATAAAAAAAATGCTAACAAGCAGGATAGGCAACAACCATATACTCATTTGTACAATTTTATGTTTAAACGATGTGTTGGGCGCTTTAATTAAATAGAGAAACTCAAAGAAAACGATACAAATCCATATTACAATGGCTGTTTCTTTGGTATATAAGGCAAGTGTAAGGAATAGAATGGATAAAATACGTTTTTTCAGCAAATAAAAATAAACTGAACACAGCGTAAACAATGCCAGCAGTATTTCGGGAAGTAGCAACGACGATTGAACAAAAAACACCGATTGAACCATAGTAAACAATACGGCAACGATGGCTGTTTCGCGGTTAAAAAATTTTTTGGCAAATATTGCCAACACAAACAAGTACAAAAACGAAATGAACAATGGGAAGCACTTGCTAATCCAGATTTGGCTGCCAAAAGTTTTCATCCATAATGCAGATAAAAAGTAAAACAGCAGAGGATGTCCACGATAAAACTCGGGAGATATAAAATCATTGGGGAAAAGTGCGGGGCTTGTTTGTGCCATCTTGTAAATTACAGGAAAATACGACCAGGCCTCGTCCCAAAAGTATGGTAAATGCAAATCTGAAATCTTAAAAGCAATAAAAACAATTAGTATAACAAAAAATGCCAAATAAAAAAAGCGATTCGAACTTGATATAATCCTAACATTCATAAATTTAGATTTTATTTAGGTATGCTAATAGAACAGGGTAAACCAACCATACATTTTCCACAAACATCTGCCTTGCCAAGATGTTCGAACAGTTTTTCGTTAAGCCGACATTGTTCGTAACAATGAAAACGATTAAATGTACAGGTTTGTAGCGATTGATTTACACATTGTTTGACACACATAGTACAAGTTTTATGCTGTTTGTACAGACAAAATTCATCATTGATATCAGGAATAATGCTAGCAGGAATACTGGTAACTAAACTCGATAAACGTCCACAACAACCTTTGCTGGTGATAAGCATGTTGTGTAACCCCAGCGTACCTAATCCACAAATGTACGCAATATGCTTATGCGACCAATAACTAACAAGAGTCTGTTCATCAAAGTTATGAGTTGCCGATATACTTTTGCACTCATAGCCACGTTGTTCGATAAAATTAGACAAATTTTGGTTTAATTCTTCTATTAGCTTGTTGCAATGTATATAAGCCTTAGACCATAATTCTGAAGCATACTTACCTTCTATATTCGACTGTACAACATTTTTGTTGAATGGAATAAAATAAGCTATAACTGAACGAGCATTTTCTAAAATATCCTGCGGCAAATAATGTTTTGAATGTGTAATTCGCTTTATATCAGTAAGTAAAGGATTTTTTGTTGATGAATATCTTACAATAGGTTCTCTGTAAAAGGTATAGTAATCGTTTTTTTGTACGAATTCTGCAACATAAGACTCTATCTCATTAAACATATTAATAAAGTGTACTATTTAACAGTGGATTGGTAGTAACTAATTTTTCGAGATAAGAAGTTTCGTTAGGCAAATTTTCCAATATTTTAGAATTTTTCATAGAATGGGTATCGCTTCCACAAAAGCTTACTAGTTGCTGATCAATTAAGTATTCCGCAATACATCGCATTTCTTTCGATACTTCATTGGATAAAGCAACCAGATTGAGTTGAAGTTTTACACCCATCTCGTGCAACTGATGGTATTTTTCTTTTTGCTGATAAAAGTATATGTAACGTTCGGGATGAGCAAGTACAGGGACATAACCGTGTTGCATAATTTCATCAAGATGTTGAAATAAAAACTTATCAAGGATAAATGGCGAAAGTTCAATAAGAACATATTTGCGTCCAAAAGTGAGTGCTAGTTTTTTTCTGATGGTTTGTAAAAACAATTCGTCGAGATAATATTCCGAAGCGGCTTCGAGTATCATGTTAAGTCGGTGAATAGAAACAGCAATGTTCATTTTATTTAGTGCATCTATAATTTTTTCGGTCGGATTTGTAAACCATCCTTGTTGGTTATGTGGGGTTAGTATCATTTTCCGATAGCCAAGCCGATGCATGACTTTAATAATCTCGAGCGACTCGGTCATGCTTTTACTGCCATCGTCGAGATTGGGTAAGATGTGCGAATGTATGTCAACCAGAATCTTTTCGTACATTATCGGAGGATGTATTGTTTTTCGTAATACGATTCGTATTCGCCAGTTATTACATTATTTAACCATTGTTCGTTTTGCAAGTACCAATCGACAGTTAATTCTAATCCTTGCTCAAAATTAACGGATTGCTTCCATCCGAGTTCGTTTTTTATTTTACTACAATCGATAGCATAGCGTAAGTCGTGTCCAGCACGGTCTTTGACAAATGTAATGAGTTGCTCCGAACTCCCCGCAGGTCTGTTAAGTTTTTTGTCCATCAATTGGCACAATTTACGAACCAGATCAATGTTTCGCCATTCGTTTTCTCCACCAATATTGTATGTTTCACCAATTTTACCTTTTTCGAACAACAATTGAATGGCTTGTGCATGGTCTTCAACATACAGCCAATCGCGAACATTTTCGCCTTTGCCATAAACAGGCAGTGGCTTCATATTTTTGATATTGTTAATCATAAGCGGGATAAGTTTTTCGGGGAACTGATACGGTCCGTAATTGTTGGAACAATTGGATATAATAATAGGTAGCTTGTAGGTATGATAATATGCGCGTACCAGATGATCGCTACTGGCTTTACTGGCTGAATAAGGACTACGTGGATCGTATGGTGTTGTTTCGGTGAAGTAACCCGTTTCACCAAGCGAACCATACACTTCGTCGGTACTGATGTGATAAAACAATTTGCCTTCGTAAGCATCTTTCCAGTAGTGTTTTGCAGCATTGAGTAGTGTTACTGTCCCTACAATGTTGGTTTGTATAAAATCCATAGGATTAATTATCGAACGATCGACATGCGACTCGGCTGCAAGATGAATTACTGTATCAATATGGTATTTTTCGAATAACGACATGACGAGCTGGCTGTTGCAGATGTCGCCTTTGATAAATGTATAATTAGCTTCGTTTTGTATATCTTTCAAATTTTCCAGATTGCCGGCATAAGTAAGTTTATCGAGATTGTAAATTCTTTTGTTTGGGTAAGATTTTACAAAAAGTCTAACAACATGTGAGCCAATAAATCCGGCTCCTCCGGTAATAAGAATGTTTTGTTTCATAATATTATGTTTTTATGCCACGATAATTTTTTTCCCATTGCCATGCATCGCGTAATGCATCTTCGATGGTAAATTGTGGTTTCCATTGCAATATTTTCTGTGCTTTGGTATTGTCGGCCCATACCTTTTCTACGTCACCTTCGCGTCGATCGTCAATGATATAATTCAATTTTATATGATTAACTTTTTCGAATGTGTGAACAATCTCGAGTACAGAATGTCCACGTCCTGTTCCAATGTTAAAAACTTCGCAATTGCTTTCGTTTTCGGCATTTATTAATCGTTCTAAGGCTGCAATGTGAGCTTTTGCCAGATCTACTACATGTATATAATCGCGAATACATGTGCCATCGGGGGTATCGTAATCGTCGCCAAAAATACGAAGCACATCGCGAATACCTGCGGCAGTTTGTGTTATGTATGGCACAAGGTTGTTGGGGATGCCTATGGGCAACTCGCCAATAAGTCCCGATGGATGGGCACCTATGGGATTGAAATAACGCAGCAAAATAGCCGAAAAATTATCTTCAGCTTTAGTTAAATCGACAATTATTTCTTCGGAAATTTGTTTAGTATTGCCATAAGGCGAAAGAGCCGGTTTTATGGGAGCCGTTTCTTTAATGGGCAATTTGTCGGGTTCGCCATAAACCGTACACGACGAAGAGAATACTAAATAAGGGATTTGATATTCAATCATGTTTTCTAAAAGATGGAGCAATGAGATTAAATTGTTCTGGTAGTAGAGCAATGGTTTTTCGACCGATTCGCCGACTGCTTTTAACGCGGCAAAATGAATAACGGCATCCAGATCGTGATGATCGGCAAAATATTCAGCAACCGCTTGCTTGTCAGTTAATTCGAGTTTAGTAAAATGCGGTTCAATTTGTGTAATCCTTTTAATACCCTGTAAGACAGAGCTATGGGAGTTTGAAAAATTATCAACCAGAAAAACTTCGTAATTTTTTTGAATAAGTTCTACGGCTGTATGCGAACCAATATATCCGGTGCCACCAGTTATCAGTATTTTTTTGCTCATGGTTACAGACTCCAATAAGTTAAACGATGTTTTTGCTTGCGATAAAGTCCTTTTACATCGATCAGAATACCTTTTTCGTCCATAAGATTTTCGAAATAACTCATCGGTAGTTCCTTATATGACTTATGCGACACGGCAACTATCACTGCATCGTATTTTCCGCTTGGAGAGTCGGAAAGATGATAGCCATATTCCAGGAAAAATTCGTGTTTATCGGCAAAAGGATCAACGGCATCTACCTGAATTCCGTATGACTTGAGTTCGTTAATAACATCGGCAACACGCGAGTTTCGCAAGTCGGCCACATCTTCTTTAAACGTAACTCCCATTACAAGTACACGGCTGTTAAGCACATTTTTACCTGCTGCAATAATTTTCTTTACCGTTTGCTTGGCTACGTAATACCCCATAGAATCGTTGACAAACCGACCGGCATTGATAATTTGTGCATGATAACGATATTCTTTTGCTTTATATGTTAGATAATACGGATCGACGCCAATACAGTGTCCTCCGACTAATCCGGGGTAGAAACGGAGAAAGTTCCACTTGGTACCGGCGGCTTCGAGTACTTCGTATGTATTGATACCCATTCGATTGAAAATAATAGAAAGCTCGTTCATTAGAGCTATGTTTACATCGCGTTGTGTGTTTTCGATAATTTTAGCAGCCTCGGCAACTTTAATAGACGAAGCTCTATGTACACCTGCTTTAACCACCAATTCGTATGTTTTTGCTACAATATCTAGTGTTTCTTCGTCGCAGCCCGAAACTACTTTTACTATGGTTGCCAGGGTATGTTCTTTGTCGCCAGGATTAATACGCTCGGGAGAGTAACCTACCTTAAAATCTTTTGGAAACCGTAGGCCTGAGAATTTTTCTATTACCGGAATACAATCTTCTTCGGTACATCCTGGATATACGGTAGATTCGTAAACTACTATATCGCCGGGTTTTATAATTTTTCCAACGGTTTCGCTGGCTTTTAAAACGGGGGATAAATCGGGCATATTGTGTTTATCAATAGGTGTTGGAACGGCAACAATATGAAACGTAGCTTGCTTTAAATCTTCGGGATTGCTCGTAAACAAAATATCACAGCCTTCGAAAGCGCTGCTATCTAGTTCTCGGCTCGGATCGATACCTTTTTTCATCAATTCAATACGATCTTCTTTAATATCGAATCCTACCACCGATATTTTTTTTGAAAATTCAAGAGCAATGGGCAAACCAACATACCCCAAGCCGATTACGGATAGCTTAGTTTCTTTTTTTAACAGTTTTTCGTATGTATTCATAGCAGTTTGAAAATTTTATTTACAAAAAGGATGAATTTCATCACTGGGTTGACTTAAAGATGCGTTTCGAATTTGATATACGAGCTCAATAGATGGTCTAGCATCATTTAGTCCAAATCCATTACCTGCAAGAATGTATTTATAGCTTTCGGTGTGCAGATCGGTAAATCCTTCGCTAAATTCTATTTCTTTACCATTAAGCGTAAGCGAACGATAGGTATATTTACCTTGTTTCTTAATGTTATCCGGGATATCTTCAAAATCGAGGCTCAAAAACCAGCGAACACGTGCCTTTTTCAAACGCAAAAAGCCCGATGCTTTATTGGGTTTAGACAGGTAAACTTTATGCTCTTGTACATCGCCGAATATCCAGAGTAGCATATCAAAAAAATGAATGCCTATATTAGTTGCAATCCCACCGGATTTTTGTAAGTCTCCTTTCCACGAAAAAAAGTACCAGTTGCCACGGCTGGTAATATAAGTCAAATCGACATCGAATATTTCGTTGTTATTTGATGCATCAACCATTTGCTTAAGCTGTTGAATACCTGGATGTAAGCGTAATTGCAAAATAGTATATACGTTTTTGCCGGTTTCTTTTTCTATTTCGGCTAATGCATCAACGTTCCATGGGTTAAGTACTAATGGCTTTTCGCAAATAGCGTTGGCACCACTACGCAAGGCAAAGCGTATATGTGAGTCGTGCAAATAATTAGGCGAGCAAATGCTTATATAATGTATAGGAGTTCCTTGTCGTTTCAGTTTATCAATGTGGCGGTCGAAACGTTCAAATTCTGAAAAATAATCGGCTTTGGGGAAGTATGAGTCTAAGTATCCTACACTATCAAACGGATCGAGAGCAGCAATGAGTGTATTTTGGGTTTCTTTAATGGCCTTTACATGGCGTGGAGCAATATATCCGGCAACTCCTATGATGGCAAAATTTTTACTCATAGTTTATGCACGTTATCGTTGTCGAGCACATATTTTTCGTTACTCTCGGGGCAAATGGCAATGTTGTTTTCGTCGAAATGCAAACGATGCCCGTATTCGCTCATCCAACCTATGTGTCGTGCAGGATTACCCACAACAAGCGAGTAGGGTTTAACGTCTTTAGTAACCACAGCGCCAGCACCAACAAAAGCATATTCGCCAATGGTAATTCCGCAAACAATGGTAGCATTGGCACCTATGGTTGCTCCACGTTTTACAAGAGTTTTTTGATATTGATTGCGACGATTGATGGCACTACGAGGATTTATTACGTTAGTAAAAACCATAGATGGACCCAAAAAAACATCGTCTTCGCATACAACACCGGTGTAAATACTAACGTTGTTTTGAACTTTAACGTTGTTGCCTAAAACAACTTCAGGCGAAATCACAACGTTTTGTCCTATGTTGCAATTTTTTCCAATAACACAATTGGGCATAATATGGCTAAAATGCCAAATTTTAGTGCCTTCGCCAATGACACATCCATCGTCGATAATAGCCGTAGGGTGTGCAAAAAAATGTTTTTCCATGGTTTAACTTAGTTGTGCAAACTTACATAAAAAATCTCATTTATGTATGGAATAAAATTGTACTTGTAAAATGCCATGTTCAAATGCAAATAGACCTGCATATTTTTAAAATTTTTTAAATTCTGACTCCTAAAACAGTTATATCGTCGTTTTGTTTTTCATTTTTCATCCAATCGTTAATGGTATTGTCCAGTATTTGATTTTGTTCCATCATGCTTTTGTCGGCATGTTGAAGCAATAATTGTTTAAAGGCTTTGTACATAAACTTTTTGCCTTTGGGGCCTCCAAACTGATCGGCATATCCATCGCTAAACAAATAGAAGCAAGTTCCGTTTATAACCTGAAAACTATGATTCGTAAATTCGTTCATTATAGGATGTATAGCAACCGGCATATTATCGGGTTTTAGTTCAATTAAAACTCGTTCAGAATGGTTTTCAATAACCTGAATATTCTTTATTTTAGCAAAATGAACGACTTCGTGTTTATCCGTGATTATGTATAATGAGTTATTTGCTCCAGTCCATTGGCATTCTTTTGTTTGAATATTTAAGGCTAATAGCGAAATATCCATCCCGTCTTTTTGAGAATCGGAATTTGTCGATTGTTTTAGTGCTTCTATAATGTATCTCCTCAAATGTTCGACGATTTCGGCCGGTTTTAATATTTTTTTTTTGGAGACAATATCGTTTAAAAAAGCTATTCCTAGCATGCTCATCAAAGCTCCGGGTACTCCATGTCCGGTGCAATCGGCAACTGCGATAACAATGGTTTCTTTAACCTTAGCAGCCCAGTAGAAATCGCCACTTACTACATCTCTCGGCTTGTACAGAACAAAATAATCATGAAAATGTTCGTTTAATAGGTTGATTGAAGGCAATAATGCTTGTTGAATTCGTTGAGCATACTCAATGCTGTCGTTTAAGTCGTGTAAAATGTTTTCTATGGTTATTTTTTGTTGTTCTATTTGTTCTTTTTGTAATATTATTTCTTGAGTGCGTTGCTTGATAATTGTTTCAAGTCGCAAATTTTTTGCTATTAGCCTTCTGGAATTAAAATAAACAACCATATAAATAAATGCCATTGCTAAAACGATGTATAAAAGATATGCCCACCATGTTCGATACCATGGAGGTAGTATATTAAATTGAATGCTAAGTGGTAAGGATACATTTTCATATATATCTTTTGCTTGAATGATTAACGTATAATTTCCTTCATTTAACTTATGTAACAAAATTTGTGGTTCGGAATCCCATGAACGAATGGTACTGTCGTTAGTTGTTTTTAAAATATATTGATATTTAAGTTGATTGTCGTTATCGGCATATAACGATGCAAGTTGTATTTTTAACGAATTATAATGGAATGGCAAATTTAGTTTTGATTGATTCGTGTAAAAAAGCATTGAATCGTCATTTAATATTATATGAGTTGCTGTAAAAAAAGGCTTTAAAGATTTTCTATTTTGTAATTTTATCAAATTTGTAAGAATAAGAGCATCGTCGGAGGCTATCCACAGGTTGTTTTCATCGCAAGTTATAAAATTTATGCGTCCGGAATTTAGTCCTTGAATAAACAACTCTGCTTTTGTTTGTGCTCTCTCGTTTACGTAGATGGAGTTTTCTATTGAAATAAAAGTTCGGTTATTGTTAAAACAAAAAGCAGTTATTGATTTGTTTTGTATATTGGAAGGGAAGTTAATAACATCGAAAAAACCTTTAATATTTTCTGTGCTTTGATTTCCTGTTATTTGGTTTATTTGTTCAGGGCTAATGAACTGCAAAAACCCGTTCGATGTAGCATACAAAACCTTGTCTTGATATAAATACGGACAAACCCAATCTTCGGGTAAGCCATCTTCAAGACCTTTGTAATGTGTTGTATGAACTTGTTGTTTTTTGTCGATAAAAATTTGATAAACTCCATTGTTGTAACTTCCTAACCATATTTCATAAGAGTCATGTATGAGTGATGCAACTATACCAAACGCATCTATTTTTAAATCCATTAGCCTTTTATCTGCCTTTGTCAATTCTGAAGAATAAAGGATACTTCCTTTATTACCTGCTACAAACCAGTGTTTAAGGTTGTGTAAATAAACAACTGCTGAAAAGTGATCATTATTTATTTTTTGAATATTGTTATATCGATCTACTTTCCACAATCCGTTGTCGCCTGCTATGACAATATAATGATGGTTGGTGTCTATCGACCAAATTTTACCTTTAACGCTCGAAATTTCATTTACAAAATCACTTGTTTGTTGAAATACAAACAGCCCTTCGGTAGTGCCTACCCAGTATTGATGATTAAATTTTTTAACCACTAACACATTTCCATTTAATCCCGATTTTTCGTTAAAAAAAGAAAATGCAGAAGCATATTGAACATGGCTAATTCCTTTTTGAGTTGCAAGCCAAAGATTTCCAAAGTAATCTTCTACAACATCATGAATTTCGTCAGAAAGTAAACCATTTGCTGTTGTATATTTCGAAATAATTTTCCAGGTGGTATCTACGACGAATAACCCTTTGTTTAATGTGAAAAGTGCAATGTTATTATCCGATAATAGTTTAGCTCCTACAATTGTAGCATTGTTAAAAAACTCGTTTACTGGTTTTGGTAATAGTGGAACAAATGTGTTGTTTTTCCATTCAAAAAAATTTGACTCCTGAGTAATGATAAGTTTTGAATTTTTTTTATACGGTAAAATGGCAAAAATACCTATATCGGAAAAGCATTCAGAATGTTCGATAAATTCAAAGTTTTGATTAACTATGCGGTATAAGCCCTTTTTTCGTACACGAACAACGAGTTGATTATCAACAGTGAAAGCAAGATGAAAGGTAGTAGATGATTTTAAAATATTGATTTTATGGTTTTTAAATTCATAAATAACATCTTCCGACTGAAAATAAACAGCGTTGTTTATAACATTAATGCTAAAAATGGGAGCATTCAGGACAATGTTATGTTTATTTGCCAGTGAGATATATTGATATTCGCTTTTATTGTTTATGAATAAATATCCGAAATCATTTGTGCATCCAACGTAAATAAGTCCATTACAATAAACTAATGATGTAACGTAAGCACCAGACTTAATAGCAATAAATTTCCATCGATACCCATCAAATTGTAAAACACCGTAAACACTTCCAACCAATAGTAAACCGTTTTGATCAATTACCACAGAATAAGTATAATTTGAATATTGAGAGCCATAATTTTTGGATGTATAGTTTTTTATAGGCAGCCAGCTGGCAAAAATAAAATTTATGTATATAATTAGTAATAAAACAAAAAGGGAGTATTTCATGCTACTTTAAATCAAAATGATTGCTTAGCCATACTTTTAAGTAGTCGTAATCAATAGGTGCATAGTACGAACAAACATAATCGTATATTTCTTGTATTTTTTGCTGTTTGGGTTGGTTATGGAGTGTTTCAAGAATAATGGAGCATTCTTTTTTTAACACCTCGCTATCAATAAAAATCAGATTAAACGAAGATATTTGGGACAACTTGACATTTTCGTCCATTATTTCATAGTAATACAATTTCATTTCGTTTACATCGGGATTGGGGATGGGCTGACCATCTACTGTATACAGATCTTTTTTATTGATAATCAGCGTATCGTTTTTGTATTTTAACTTTTTATTGATTTCTTCACCTTTATAAAGGTATCGAATAAAAAAATACTGATTTTGGTTAATGGGGTATGTTGGTATATTTAATTTTAATTCTAATTGGTCTATAATAATTAGTTCATTACTAAACATGGTTTTAAGTTGATTTATCGAATTAACTATAACAAGTATCGAATGATTATTGAAGCTATAACTTACACCTGTTTCTTCGAACAAACTTTTAGAAATGCCCCGCGTTGATGTTGTACTAATAGGAGGAGCAAAAGCTGCTTTTGAAAATGCATTATTAGAGTTTTGTTCGGTTAAAATAACTCTACCTAACTTTGGATTGATTAGAGCTGCACGAGAATTAGGTACAATAAAAAGAAATTTCTCGTCGCTTGGAATGTTGATTCCACTTTGTAATTTTAAATTTGCTTTTTGTGCTAAAATTTCACCATTAACACTAATTACTTTAAATAATTCCTGAGTATATGATTTAATGAAAAGTGAAGTTGTAACTACAAGGACAAAAAACATTTTCATAATAAATTTTTTGTTCAAATATCATAAAACTAATAAATATAAACAAATAAATTAAACACCAATGATGCAATAGAACATTTTTATTGCATAACGATTTAGAATACCATGTTGTAATACCAAACTATTTGTATTTAAGTAATAACCATTAAGGAAATGAATAGTGGGAAGATAATTTCGCCACAAAACCAATAGCTGAACTAAAAGCCACACCGATTTTTTCAATTAAGAAGAACATGATAATTCGCTTACTACTATTTACAACCAAAATTATTCACAGAGAGCTCTCAGGTAGAGCAAATCAAAGGCTTTTCTTAATCGCATGGTATTAGAAATTTTCTGATGCAGTAATTAGGATAAAACAGTACCTTTCTCCTATAAATTCCTTTCCAGGTTATTATGCCATGGGTATTGCAAATTTTTCCTGTGAGTTTATTTATTTGCCAGCCGGCGGACAAACAGAGACTTGGGCAAGGGGGGATTGCTTCGTTCCGATTTTGAATTTTTTAATACGGCGGCATAAAATTTTTCTTTTGCCACGTCAATTCCAACTAATGTTTTAGTTTTCATAAATTAAAGTTTAATGATTAATTTTGCTGAAATATTTTGTTTCTTCCTATCCATCCTTAATGCAGGCTTATGCCTAATGAATTGTTCAGGATAGAAACAAAAAACAGAAGGGAGGGAAAACAGCATTACGAACGGTTTCAAAGAACCAATGACGAACGATGTTTTGCTCCTTCCCTTCATTTTTTTCAAAGGTATAACATTAACTTTTATTTCCATGATAGAAAAACATCCAAATTTAATTTTAAAATGCAAACATAGGATGACGGGGAGAGTAGCGGTAGATTGCTTCCCCGCCTTCGGCGGCTCGCAATGCAAACATAGGATGACGAAAGGGTGATGCTGTCATGGCGAGCGAACGCAGTGAGCGTAGCAATCCCTTCAACATCAATAGAACACGAATAACACGCATTCAATTGGTGTTTATCTGTGTGCTATCTATAAAACGGTTTTTGATTTCTTAATCCCCAATTAGCATATTAGAAATTTTCTAATACAATAATTGGGTTAAAAGTATCCTACAAACTTAATAAATATAGTTTTAAAAACTAAAAATGTCATGTAATATTACGCTCCTTTTTCGGCTGTGTCGATAGGAATAAATACCCGTTGTTTCAATTCTCTATCCATCATGAACAACGGTGCACCTTTTCCGTCGAACAGTTTAAGTTGTTCTAATATTTCGAGGGCTGTAGCTTCTTCTTCTACTTGTTCATTAACAAACCATTGAAGCATGTTGTTGGTTGCATAGTCTTTTTCTTCTATTGATAGGGCAACCAGATCATTTATGAGCGAAGTAACAGATTGTTCATGTTTATACACATGCTCAAATACTTCAATGATATCTTTCCAGTTGTTTTCGGGCTTTTCTATTTTCATTAGTTCTACTTGCCCGCCACGCTCAATAATATAATTAAATATTTTAATAGCATGTGTAGTTTCTTCTTGATACTGAACACGCAACCAATTAGCAAAACCTTTTAAATTTTGCATTTCTGCCCATGCCGACATGGATAAATATAAGTATGCTGAAAAGAATTCGGCATTTACCTGTTCATTGAGTGCTTTTTCTACTTTTTTACTTAACATAAAACTATCGTTTTTTATTTTTACAAAGATAATGCAATTCGCTTAAAGAATCGGTGCTATTAACAAATTTTATATTTTCTTAATGTGTAGAGGTAAATTTATCGTTTTATCGACACATTTCCTATAATTGGATCTTTGTCGTTGTGCAAATTAACAATGAACAAATATGTACCTAATGGCAATTCCTTTCCTTCATATTTAGCATTCCATTGTTTGTTTTGATCTTTGTATTCAATACCACTTCCGTTAAAATAGAACAAACGCTGGTTCCAGCGGTTATAAATTTCGATGGTTACTTCTGAAAACATTTCGATGCCTTTAATTTCGAAATAATCATTAACACCATCGCCGTTAGGTGTAATGAGTGTGGGAATGATGACTTCGGCAGAAATGTCGCTCGAAGCGATAACCGTACAACCAGCGGCATCGGTTATGGTTACCGAATAATTACCCGATTGTGAAACATATACCATACTATCGGTAGTTGCATTGTTCCAGAGATATGTAAATGGATGTACACCACCTACTATTGCAACAGAAGCATAATGAGTTTGCATATCGTATAGTATAGTAGCCGATACCAAATTACTATAAATAATGTCTGTTGTATCTACGATACTACATCCATTTACGTCTGTAATAGTAACCGTATATTTTCCACCTGTTAAATTCGACAATGAAGAGTTTGTCGAACCATTGTTCCATGTATATACATAAGCAGGTGTCCCACCACTTACGTTTAATTGTATATATCCGCTATTTTCATTACCACATAAGTACTGACTATAATCTTTGCTAAGTGTCATTGCTGTTGGCTGAGCAACAACAAAAGCTTGTGTATTAGTACAACCATTATTGTCGGTAATGGTAACGGCATAAGTACCGGAAGCAAGATTGTAAAGGTTTTGAGAATGCGAGCCTGTATTCCACAAAAACTGATATGGCATTGATCCGCCACTTACTTGTAAGCTAATACTTCCGTTTTGTTGACCATTACATAATACATGTTGAATATTGTAATTAACTTGAATTGCGTTGGGTTCATTAACTACTACACTTTGAACAGACGAACAACCATTTGCGTCGGTTACAGTTACCGAATATGTTCCACCCGGCAGATTGGATAATATTGGTAACGTAGAACCATTGCTCCATAATATGGTATAAGGCGTAACTCCTCCCTGGATATTAACCAGGACACTTCCATTATTTTGTCCAAAACACGAAACTGAGTTTGAACTCAACGTAACAATTAATGGTGATGGCTCAAAGATAGTTTGTGTACCAACGGAGGTACAACCATTAGCATCACTTACAGTTACGGAATAAGTACCCGCTGATAAGGATGAGTTGTTTTGAGAAGTTGAGCCATTACTCCATAAGTATTGATAAGGTAATATTCCACCGGTTACATTTACCTCAACAGAACCATCGTTTAGTCCGGCACAACTTATATTTGACGAAACAAATGAAAGATTGATAGGAGCGGGTTGATTTATGGTATCAGTAAATGCTGAAGAACAACCGTTGGCATCGGTTACGTTGAGCACGTAAACTCCTGCTGCCAAATTGCTAATAGAAGCAGATGTACTGCCTGTATTCCACAAATAAGAGTATGGTGGTGTACCGCCACTAACTTGAGCATTTAACGTGCCATTTTGTTGACCAAAGCACGTAACGTTTTGCCTGATCATGGTAACCGATAAAGGCAAGGGTTCGGCAATTTGAATATTTTGAACAGTACTACAATTATTTGCGTCGGTAACTGTAACGGTATATGTTCCTGCTGCCAGCATTGTTTGGCTTGATGAACTTGATCCATGAGCCCATGAGTATGTATAATTGGGTGTACCACCTGTGGGTTGCATTAAAATACTACCATTTGTCAAACCATGACAGGTTATGTTCGACGACTGATAAGATGCAACCAATGGCTGAGGTTGTTGTATTGTCAAACTAACAATAGTCATGCAATTGTTCTGGTCGGTAACAGTAATCGTGTAAAGCCCTGCCGACAATGTATCAATGGTAGAGCTAATGGAATTGTTGCCACTGCCGCTAACACCATTTGACCATTGATAATTAAGTAACCCGGTCCCTGTTGCTGAAACGGTAGCTTTACCATTATGCTCACCATAGCACCGCACATGGTTTTGAATATAGGTACTTACCGTAGGTGCTCCAATATTGCTAATATTTACCGAACTTGTAGCTGTACAACCCAGCGCATCGGTAACGGTTAGCATATAATTACCCGCAGGCAGATTATTTATGGCTTGTGTATTGGCTCCATTGCTCCATGCATAACTAAACGGAGAAAGACCACCACTAACATTGGCAGAAGCTGTTCCATTATTGTTTCCACACGAAGCATCGGTTTTATTGATGGCAACTTGTAATGGTAATGGGAAATATACCTGCTGCACATTAACATTTGAGGTACAACCATTTGCACTTACTTGAAGCGATATTTGATAATTGTTTCCAGCTACACCCGTTATTGTATGTGGTCCTATGCCTGTGCCAGGATTAGCAGAAGCTCCGCCAAAATTCCACGAATAAGCAGAACCTGCAATAGGGGTTCCTGTATATGTAACTACTGCATTATTCCCAGAGCATATAGGGTTTTGTATGGTAAAAGCAGCCGAAGGAATATCGTTTACATTAACCGTATTAGGATAACGATTACCTACACATTGTGGATTAAAATAAGCAATAAAATAAGTGGTGGTATCATATAATATAGGAGTAGTATAAGCATTGCCTGTGTGCATATATGTACCACCTGATGGTGTTGTGTACCAATAAAAATTTCCATAACCTGTTGGCGAAGCAATGGTAAGGTTGGCAGAATTTCCGTCGCATATAGTAGCAGGGTTAATTGTAGGAACAGGCTCTCCTAAAATATATGCATACGGGGCATAGGTTGCTGGTAATTGAACCGTAATAAAACCATTTGTCCCGCCCGAGGCTGGTACAGAAGTTGTTAGCACATAATTCCATTGCGGGTTAGGTGGCATAGTCCCTCGCATAACGGAAATAATACACTCCTGCATGCCTGTTTGAAAATCTTGTGTTAAATGATACGAGAAACGAGCTGTACCTGCAGGATTAGCATTATCGGGCTGTATAGTTGCCCAATATGATGCATAGTATGTTCCACTATTTTCAATACTATCAAGATTTACCAGTACCCAATTGGTACCGGTTGAATTTGTAAAAACAAATTCAATAGGACGATATTTTTTTAAAATGCAATTAGAAACACCTACCGGAAAAATATATGTATTATTTCCAATAGCACGTTTCAATTTTCCTGCTACAAAACTATTCGCCGAATATGCCGTAAGGCTAGTTGCAACGTCGGAATTGGAAAGATACAATTCAAAATGATTGTTGCCATTTCGTGTATAAACAACACCATTAGTTAAATTCAATTCGTATGTAACTGTAACATTTGAACCTAATCGAACACCAGCACCAGAATTATTAATGGTAAGTTTGTATAATGAATTATTTCCAGGACTAAGCAACTGAGGAGTTGAAGCATCTGTTCCGTTCATAATGACACGTCCTTGACTGGCTAAAAAAGTACCCGTACCTGAGCACGTAAAGTTTTTACCTACATACAATTGCCTGGTACCATTTACATCCCACGTTCCTGCATTTATCGAAAAATTATTAAGCACATAAATATGCCCTAATGAATTATTGGTTCCTTCGATGGGTGATACTTTCCCCTGACTTTTATCAACAGTCAAGTTCCAGAAAGGATTTTGTGCGGGATTTGCAACATAAATGGTTTGATTATTGGGCTGAACTGAACTGTAAGTATCATATTTAACTACAATTTGACTATAATTACAAACAAATGTTCCGTTTGACGTCCAATTTCCATATAAATAGATAGTTTTATATCCAGCCTTTAATATTGCACCAGAATTGATAACAACATGATTTAAATAGAAACTGTATGCACCATACAGACTATCTACTCCGTCGAATGTAACAGTGGCATTGGGATATGATTGTGAGTTTCGTGCAAATACGCCATCGGCAATAAAATTTCCTTTTATGATAGTATTGGTTTGATGTAAACTAACTCCTTTGCCTAACGCATTGTTTGTATTAGCCGAACGTAAATGATAAAAAGTAGGAACATTGCCAAGCATACGCTGGGCATCGTTACCATTAAAGGTAACCGTACCTGTACCACAATTAAATGTTCCGGACAGAACAAAATCGCCGGTTAATTGAATAATTCCAGTATTTAAATTAAGTGTTCCATATATATCTAAATTGCCGCCCAATATGCCATTACCATTTAAGGTAAGCGTGTATGAACCAATATTAAGAATACCACCCGTGTTGATTTTTAATTTATATACGGTGGCATTAACATTAAGTGTAATGTTTGCTCCGTTTACAATGACTACTGAATCGTTTATTCCGGGAATTACACCACCAACCCACGTCGAAGCCGAATTCCAATTACCTGTAACGGCATTACTGGTTATAGTTGCTGCATTATAGTTAGCACAAATACATAAAACACCTGCTAAAAACAGGAAAATATTTTTTTTCATATTGAAAAAAATTATGAATTACAATAAACTAGAACCTTTGTTCTTGCCTTCGAAAACATTGTATCCAATTAGTATTTCGTGGCTCCCGTTGGAGTAGTTCTTTATACTCGAAAAAGTATAATCAAAAGCATATCCGAAGTAAAATTTCTTATATTTTAAACCAACCATGAATACCAAATCTTTGCTGGTACGATATGATAATCCACCCCAATACATACTTTTGTAAATTGCTTTTGCGTTCAAATCAATTTGCCATGGGGTACGCATGGTTCCTTTAATTAATACCGATGGTTCTATCTCAAATTCTTCATTAACGGCAATACGATAACCACCATTCAGGTAATAATGACGTATAATTTGATTTTTATCGAGATTGCTGTCGCCAAGATCTATTTTAAACTGTATAAGTTGAGTTGCCGACAATCCTATGTAATATTTTTCGTTGTACAAATATGCTCCAAAGTCGGCATCGGGAACAAATTTGGCAATTTTACCATGAGTAACAGCTACATCGTTAGGTTCGATTGTTACTAAATCTGTCTCGTCGAATTTAAACTGAAAAGCTTTAAAAGCAAGTCCCAATCCAAGTTTTGAGTTAATACCTGTAAGTGGTACATGATAAGCAAACGAGGCTTGTAATCCGGTTTGACTCAACGGTCCAAACTTATCATTAAAGATGTATCCTCCCACGCCAAATTTTTGGTTATTAAGCAAATAATGAGCGCTAATAGCCTGCGTTGATGGAGCACCTTTTATACCTGCCCATTGCTGACGTGCAGTAATACGAATGGGAAAATAATCGACACTTCCTGTAATACCAGGATTTAATAAGAAGTTGTTGAACATATACTGTGAATACAGCGGAAGTTGCTGCGAATGAATCTGAATGGAAATAGCACACAAAATAATACTAAATAAAACGATTTTTTTCATAGTTGTATATTTTTTATGCAAATTTAATTTCTTTTTTGTAAAATAAAAAATTTTAGCAATTAATGAGATTGTTCATAGTTAGTTAATTTTGTTAGTTATCGAACAATGGTAATAGTGCCCGTAATTGGTTTTTTGTTGTCATGTAAGTCGATGATAAACAAATATGGACCCATAGGCAAATCTACACCATTGTATTTTCCTTTCCATCTGTTTTGTGGATCGGCATATTCGCTACCAGAACCATAGAAACGGAACAATAAATCGCCCCAACGATTGTATATTTCGATACACTGTTGTCCGAGATAAAATTTAAAAGAGCCGTAATTCGACAAGCTCACTAAACTTTTGATTTTCCAATCGGTCTTTTTTTCATACTCTATAAACGCATTTAAGTACATTATCTTGGACAGCCGAAAACAATACGATTGGGAGAATCGCGTAGAGATGGTTTATTCCACCACGATTGGTTTGTTTAAAGACATTTTGCAATGTGTAGGTCGGGAACCTGCCAACGGAAAAAGAAAGGGAGGAATAAAAGTTCACACACAAATTAACCTACTGGAACAGGTGCCAAAACTTATTTGGTTTTCTGCCAATTGCATTTGTTCAATTATATTCATTTGATAAGATTTCTTGAAAATCCTGTAAAAGACTGGTTAAAGGAAGAATCCATTCAGGGTGCTTACTTTTAAAAATCATAGAAGCAAGTCAGTAAAATCGAGGAAAACCGAAGATAAATTTCTGTTTTTGATTTATATCGGATAGCAGTTATTAAACAAATAAAATTCATAAAATGAAAATAGGGAAAAATTTTTTTACAAAATTTGGAATTTTTAAAATACACATACTATATTTGTACTACTAAAAATAATGTATATTTAATCCATACTTGTATTATGCCTGTATTAAAAGATATTGAAATAAAGCCTTTAATTTATCAAAATACCCATTGGCAGTTGATTTACTTTACTATATTATGAAGAATTATATAAAATTATAAAAGCCTTTGCTAATACCAAATGAGTAAAAACTACAATAAAAATGTACGTATATGCAAGCACAAAGAGTTTACAAAAAATTAAATTACTCATTGATGATTTGGAGTGGGCATAAGAGTAATCCCGATGTAGAAAAAGGTGCAATAATACAACCTAATATAGAAAGATTAAGAAATCTTTCAGGAGAAAAAGTACGTGTATAAATGAGTTACCGGCAAACCTAAAAGATGACACAGCAAGAATGAATGACAGGAATAAATACAAAGCGACGGAACAAATGAACCATAAGAAAAACTATCCAAAAGCCAACGTTTCTGTATTTTTATTTTTTCCCAATACATCTTCTTTAAAAACTAATGCAGAGCATTCACGAGCACCGCTAAAAGAAAAATTAAATAAACGAGTAATTTTAGCGTATCACAAAAGAGTCATATTTTGCTTTTGCCAAGAAATACAAAGTCTAGCCTACAATAAATCCCAAAAAAACAATTTTTTTCCAGCTTTTAACGATAAATTAAGATATTCATAACATTAAATTTTAACACGTTATGTTATTAGATAATAAAACAAAAACAGAAGATAACGAATACTACAAAATGTTTGATTTCATTAAAAACTATACTGAAAGCGGTGAGCTTGACATTGTAACAGGTTTCTTCTCTATCAATGCTTTGGCGTTAATGAATGACGAGATAAAACAAGCCGAGAAATTCAGACTGATTTTAGGCAATTTAATACAAGACGAAGCACAATTTAACAAAGTAATTAACTTATTAAATGGCAACAATGGCATTAGCGGGAGACTTTCGTTAAGCACAGCAGCTCAAAAAGCAGTTAAGTTTTTGCAACAAGACAAAGTTCAAGTAAAATCAATCCAACGAAATTTTTGCCACGCCAAAACGTACATCTATAAAGACAAAGACACAAGAAAGAACTTCCATATCATTGGTAGTTCAAACCTAACCGATGCCGGACTTGGAATTAAAGAAAGCAGCAACATAGAACTAAATACTGCATCCACTGGCAACGACAACGATTATAAAGAATTAAAAATGTGGTTCGAACAACTGTGGGAAAATCTTGCTCTGGAAGAAATTGAATTACCCGACAAAACAAGAGTTCAAGTTAAGCAATATATCATTGAATTGATTAAAAATTTTTTCAAAGAATACACACCACACGACCTTTACTACAAAGTACTTTATGAACTTTTCAAAGACGACTTACTGGAACTTTCGAGCAATGCAGAATTCAAACGGGAAATAGCTCATTTAGAAGAAACTGTTATTTACAAAACGCTTTTTCCCTTCCAACAAAAAGGGG
>CALGPK010000085.1 GCA_937960415.1 uncultured Bacteroidales bacterium
GGCAAGCTTTTCAGTAGTTTGGTTTAGTGTACGCAATCCATTACCTAATTTTTCGAATAAATCGGGTGTAATTTGGGCGCTGTTTAATAATTCATCGAATTTTTCTAAAGCAGATTTTTTTGAACTTGTTGCTTTTTTAACTTCTTCGTCTTCTATTTCATCATGCATTCCTGCAAGTTCGGGATATACTAAGCTCCAGTCCCATTCCTGATGGAGTGGTTCAAATGCCGAGGTAAAAAATATAAATGCTTCTGTTGATAGACCTACAACCAGCATTATACCAGCGCCCGGCCAGTGCATAATTTTAAACATTGCTCCTACAAGTACTACGGATGCCCCAATTCCGTAGACTTTTGACATGAAGCTTTTCCAACCTTTTGATTGAACAATTTCAGTAATTCCCATACTTATTAGTTTTTTAAAGTTATTAATTTATTTTATTCATTATGGTAATTAATAAACTTGCGAACCTTCGCTACCATCGCGGAAGTCGCGTCCAAGATATGATCGTACGCAACGGAATCCGATGTAAGATTTAGCAGAGTCCTGATATTCGTACGAGCGGGTTCCACATTGCATGTACCACGAAATGTCTTTCCATGAGCCACCTCTTATAACCTTACGTTTTTTTTCGGGTAAATCGTTGGGAAGAGCTTCGTAGCTATAGTCGGGATTTAAATCGTCGGTATAACTGTATGCCGATTCTTCGAAGGCATTGCTAGTCCATTCGCTAACATTGCCTCCCATGTCATAGAGTCCATATTCATTGGGATCGAAGTGGGCTACAACAAGCATGTAAATACCGCCGTCTGGTGTATATGCGCCTCTCATTGGCTTGAAATTGGCAACGTAGCAACCTTTGTAGTTTTGGGTATAATAACCGCCCCATGGATACATATTTCCTTTAAGACCACCGCGGGCAGCATATTCCCATTCTGACTCGGTAGGCAATCTGTATTCTTGTACAAAAGGTTCGCCCATAGATTCGAGATAATAGCTATTGAGCAGTTCAGAGCGCCAAACACAAAACGCACGAGCCTGCCGCCACGACACACCTACTACAGGATAGTTATCGTATGCAGGATGCCAGAAATATGCTCTTGCCATGGGTTCGTTATAGGAATAAGTAAAGTCGCTCATCCAGCATAATGTATCGGGATAAACGTTTACTATGTCTTTAATAATGTAAGACGAACGATCTTTTACAGGTATTCGTTGTCCTTTGGTTGGGCTTTTGTAATTATAGTCGGTAACTTCGCCGTCGTATTTATTTTCGTCAAAGTTCCATGCTCTGCGAATGTCGTTGTCAAAATCGTATTTTTTAGCAGCTTGCTTCAAGTCGATTCTGTAATATTCAAAGTTGAGTTTACGGACGTCTATTTCTTTACGACGATAAAATCGTTCATGTTCGGGGAGGAACATTTCGTTAAGAATTTCGCGTTGTTCTTGGTCATTCCAACGAATTCTTTCTTCCCAGTTAATGAAAGGTGGATTAACATCTTCGCCGTATTCATTTTGCGTGATAAGGTATTGTTCTAATTGAGCTCCCAACAATTTATAGGCAATTGAGTCGCGTACCCAAAAAACAAATTGTCTGTATTCGTTGTTGGTGATTTCGGTTTCGTCCATCCAGAATGGAGCTACAGTTACTGTTTTGGTTTCAGCAGTCATGGCATAAGGTACATCCTGATCGTCGGGTCCCATATTGTAAGATCCTGCAGGTATAAACACCATTCCGTATGGTTGTGGTTCGTACCATGATCCACGGTTTAAAACACCTACTAGTTCGCCGTTTCCTTTTTTCGAACAACTCGAAAAAAACTGTATTATTAGCAGTAATATCAGAATACCGCTAAGTTTTTTCATATTTTGCAGTTTTAATTTTTTTTGTTTCATAATTTCTACATTATTATTACAAAAATCTTACGCTTCCGTATTTTCCACGTCCGCCCGATTTTGTAATGGTGAAACAATATTTAGCAAAGAACTCTACTGAGCCTTTTTCATAAGTTCTTAACTTTGAAACAGTGAAATCGTAAGCAAGTCCGAATGTGATATTGGATTGTGTGGTAAAGCCAAGCATAAATACGAATGCATCGCCAAAACGATAAGACAGTCCGCCTCTGAATTGCTTGCGATATTCGACAAGCAAATTAAGGTCGTATTGAGCTGTTGAACCGTCGAGTTTAATAAATGCTGATGGCCAAAGCCCCCAACTTTTGTCGGGCATTTCTATAAATGAACCAACAGTGAGATAGTAATGACGACGTACGTAAGGCAGTTTACCAGTATCGAATTTAAGCTGAGGTTGAGTAAGGTGCGTAGTACTTATGCCTCCATAAATTTTGTCGTCTTTTGAGCGGTAAAATAAACCTAAATTGGCATCAAAAACAATGTTTGATTCAGAATGAGGTATAGCTGGGTCTGCATAAGGATTTTGTTGTATGCCTTGTAATTTGTCAGGTGTAATCCATGTACCATCCAGTGATTTGTTAAGAATTCCCAAACCAAGCCCCATTCCAAGATCGCCATCGGCTACTGGTAAGTGGTAAGCATAGTTTAAGTTTAAATATGTATTTTTTTCAAATCCTACGTTATCGCTAATAACATTTATTCCGGCTCCACTATTGAATTCAGGTAGATATATGTCGGCCGAAAAAATCATTGTTTTAGGAGCTCCTTCGAATCCCATCCATTGATTGCGATATAGAACCGACGCACAAATAGCTCCATTGCTACCAGCAAACCCCGGATTGATAGGCAGGATATTGTATTTATTCATGCTAACCTGTGGGTCTTGCTGTGAATAAAGATTTGATAGCATTAACAATGCTAATACCAACAATAATAAATACTTCATAACATTTAGATTGCTTATGGTTCTATATATCTGAGTTCTCATTTTACAAGTGGCTAAATAAGTAAAAATTTTTTATATGATAAAATTTTTTCAACATTTTTTTGTTGATAACCTAAATTTTTTTTCGTTTTTAACGCTAAAATTACAAAAAAAGTTTCAAAATAATTATTCATACCTAAAATTTTTTTAAAATTTTCTTTAAAAAATTCATGTTAATAACTTTTTTGTTCATTAACATTTTTTAAGTTAAACGAATGTGCAAGCGAAAAATTGTGTATAAATTAAAATACCTTTTTTAAAAACTTGTGCCATTTTTCGGGAATGTTGCCATGGGTAGCTTCGATATAATCTTCTTCGTCGCAAGCGATGAGCCATTTTTTCTTATAATTGGTTTTGGGCAATGGAATTTCGAGCCACCATCGATGAGTTAGAGGGCTTTTGTAAAAAACGATAAATGTTTTTTTGCTTACTTCGACATGGTATTGAATTAGTTTTTTTGCCGAAAGTATAGGATAATCATTTACTCGTGATGCCACACCATCTATAAAATGCCATAGTATTTGAGCAAAAGACATGGCAGATATATTTGTTTGAGAATGTAAACACAAACAAAACGAGGAAATTTTTTCGCTTAATCCTGCATAACGACTAATTTGGCAAATTTCGTTATGTGTGATTCCACTTGGAGTTATGGTGTTTAATTCAGGTAGAAATTCATTGGATAAACAAGTTGAATAAATAATACAAGAATCGCTATTGCGAAGCAAGGGTTCTGTTTTTTTTATGTTAGCATGAATTTCTCCCAGTCGAACATAATCGAATAAATGTTGTGTAATGAAATTAAAATCTTCTTTAGGAGTATAGAAGTTTTGAGAACCTATGTGAATGTAATTAAATAAGGTATTATTTTTTCGAGAAAGTATTTGTGGTAAAAAATGTTGTTGTTTTTTGGTTGAAAAGATGGTATAGTCAATATTACAGATGGTAACTGGTTTATTAAGTAATTCGTAAGCTAAATAAATGGAATAAGGAATGTACGAGTTGTTTGTGAGTATGATTGGTATAATATTAAGTTGTAAAAGATGTTCGCAAACATCGCGTGTAGCAAAAAGTGTGTCCGAAAACGTTGATCCTTTTTTGAGTTCGCCCAAATCGATTATTTTAATAGATCTGTTGAAATGTGCAGATAAATGATATAGGTATTGTTTTGTATTGATGATTAGTTCATTCTTCTCCGATGTTGCGATGTTAAAAATTGCCAGTGAATATTTTTTAGAGTTTATAGAAGTTTTTTCTGAAAGGAGATCAACATAGCCTCCTATAAGTTTTTTACTTTTAGGATGTTCGAAAGAGTGACCATTAAAATAATCGATCAAATTCATTTTTTCTTCTTTTCAGATTGTTCTTGAATAATTTTTATAAATTCTTCGTATGAGGCTGTTTCCCAGTTAAAGTTTTTCGGTATTTTATAATTAGCGTCTTTATGTTTAATGTATATACCGTATCGTCCTTTTAATACAAAAAGTTCTTTGTCCTGGCTAAACTCTCTAAGTGGTCCTTTGGGTTGTTTTTCTTTTTCTTCAATGATTTCGATTGCTCTTTCGAATGTTATAGTGTAAGGATCATCTACATTTTTCATGAGCGAATAAAATTTTTTGTTCCATAGGACATAAGGACCAAATTTGCCTAAATTTACAATAACGTCTGAACCGTTATACAGACCAAGATTTCGAGGCATTTTAAAAAGTTCGAGAGCTTCTTCGAGTGTAATGTTTTCGATGAGTTGATCTTTTTTAAGGCTTGCAAATTTTGGTTTTTCGGTTTGGCTGCTTTCGCCTAGCTGGATAATAGGTCCATATTTTCCGTATTTAGCAAAAACTTTTAAACCTGTTTGGGTATCGATGCCCAAAAATCTTTCTTGGCTTACTTTATCTTTTGAACTTTCTAACTGAATTATTTTAGGGTGAAAACTGTTGTAAAAATTTTTAATAAGTTCTATCCATTCCATTTTTCCTTCGGCAATTTCGTCGAGTTTTTTTTCGATGTTGGCCGTAAAGTTGTATTCCATTATTTCGGGAAAGACCTGAATCAGATAGTCGTTAACAATAATTCCAGTATCGGTTGGTACGAGTTTGTTTTTTTCGTATCCGTATTTTTCAGTTTCTATTTTTTCTGCAATGGTATTGTTTGTTAAGATGAGATTAATGATTTGGCGAGTAGATGGTGGTTTGCTTGATTTAATAACATATCCGCGTTGTTGAATAGTGGATATAATTGGTGCATAAGTCGAAGGTCGTCCAATGCCAAGCTCTTCAAGCTTTTTTACTAAGCTTGCTTCGGTGTATCGGGGCGGAGTATGATTGTATTTCTGTATTGCCTGGATATAATTATAGTATAAAGATTGTTTAATATTCAACGCTGGAATAATGGCTTCTTCTTCTTTATCGGTTTCGTCTTCGCTTGTTTCTTTGTAAAGTTTCATAAAACCATCAAAAACAATGACCTTGCCAGTTGCGATAAAATGATGTGGTAGTTCGTCGGATTGTATGGTAATGGTTGTTTTTTCAATTTGTGCTTCTTTCATTTGAGAAGCAATAGCACGTTGCCAGATAAGTTCGTACAATTTTTTTTCTGGATTGGTGCCATCTATGCTATGGTTGCTAAAATAAGTAGGTCTAATGGCTTCGTGTGCTTCTTGTGCTCCTTTGCTTTTGGTTTCGTACTGACGGCTTTTATGATATTCTTTCCCAAACAGTGTTTCAATTTCTTTTTTAGCAGCATTTATAGCCAATGAAGAAAGGTGAACGGAATCGGTTCTCATGTAGGTGATGTATCCTGATTCGTAAAGTTTTTGAGCGATGTTCATAGTTTGAGCAACAGAAAAACCAAGTTTGCGTGATGCTTCTTGTTGCAGTGTACTTGTGGTGAAGGGAGGAGGCGGAGTTAGTAGCGAAGGTTTTGTTTGAATATCGGCTACATAAAATTTAGCATTGATACATTTCTTTAAAAAGTCCTCGGCTTCGGTTTTTGTTTTGAACGATTTGTTAAGTTCGGCCTTGATTTCTTGTTTTGAGGATTTTGGATGATCGGTAATAAATGTTCCGAAAACCTTAAAGGAGTATTCGGGAACAAATGACAGAATTTCGCGTTCACGTTCTACTATAATTCGAACAGCAACCGACTGAACTCTACCTGCCGATAAATTTTTTCTGATTTTTTTCCACAATAGTGGCGACAGTTCATAACCAACTATGCGGTCT
Organism: uncultured Bacteroidales bacterium; assembly: GCA_937960415.1. Classification (GTDB taxonomy): domain Bacteria; phylum Bacteroidota; class Bacteroidia; order Bacteroidales; family GWA2-32-17; genus Ch61. The sequence continues at coordinate 6,121 of CALGPK010000085.1, forward strand.
AAAATACGACGGGCTTGTTGGGCATTTACGAGGTTCATGTCTAAATCCCGAGGGTTTTTAATAGCATGCTCGATGGCTTCTTTAGTAATTTCATGAAAAACAATGCGTTTTCTTTTTTCTTTGGGGATGTTTAGTACTTCGGCAAGATGCCACGAGATAGCTTCGCCTTCGCGATCCTCATCGGATGCTAACCATATAATTTTTGCTTGTTGGGCAAATTTTTTTAGTTCGTTGATAATTTTTTTCTTCTCACTGGGAATTTCGTATATGGGCATGAAATTATTTTCAATATCAATGCTGAAATTTTTTTTATGTAAATCACGGATATGTCCGTAGCTTGATTTAACAATAAAATTTTTTCCCAAAAATTTTTCAATGGTTTTGGCTTTAGCAGGTGATTCGACAATAACTAAGTTTTGTTCCATTTATTTTTTTAATTTTGGGCTGCAATTTAATGATTTTTATTTTAACAAATTCGGCCTCATGAATAGTACAGAAAAACAAGGCTTAAACATCAAAAAGTGGATAAAAATACTCTGGATTCTTTTTTTATTACCGATGGTGTTTTTGGTCGTCTTTTTTTATTTGATATCAGAAGGTTATTTGGGCTACATGCCAAGTTTTGAGGAATTGGAAAATCCTAAAAATCAATTGGCAACCGAAATTATTTCGAGCGATGGAGTGGTGTTGGGCACGTATTTTAAAGAAAACCGAACACCCGTAAAATACGAAGAAATATCGCCAAATGTAATAAATGCTCTTATAGCGACCGAAGATGTTCGTTTTTACGAGCATTCGGGGGTCGATTTAAAAGCAATATTGCGTGTTATTGTAGGTACTGGCAAACGAGGAGGGGGTAGTACTATTACACAGCAGCTGGCTAAGATGTTATTCCCCCGTGAAGATTTTTCGAATCTAATTAGCAAAATGATCAGAAAATTAAGGGAGTGGGTAATGGCAATAAAGCTCGAGCGACGTTATACCAAGGAAGAAATTTTAACCATGTATCTCAATAAATTCGATTTTTTATACCTTGCAGTTGGTATAAAATCGGCTGCAAAAGTTTATTTTAGCAGTTCGCCCGATTCGTTGAGGATTGAAGAAGCAGCTATGCTTATAGGTATGTGCAAAAATCCATCGTTGTACAATCCACTTCGAAGACCCGAACAAACTCTCGAACGACGAAATGTTGTTTTAGGACAGATGTATAAATATGGTTTTATTTCGAAGGATCAGTTCGATTCTTTAAAAAAAATTCCTTTAAATATTAAGTTTCAGAGAGTTGATCATAAAGAAGGTATAGCTACTTATTTTCGTGAGTATTTACGTATGGTGTTAACGGCAAAGAAACCCAATCGTAATGATTATATTGATTTACAGCGTTATTACGAAGATTCGCTCGACTGGGAAAACAATCCGTTATACGGGTGGTGTAACAAGAATTTCAAACCCGATGGTATTCCGTACGATATTTACAAAGATGGATTAAAAATATATACTACTATTGATTCGCGAATGCAACGATATGCCGAAGAGGCTGTTTACGAACATCTGGCTCTTTTTTTACAACCAGCATTTTTCAAGGAACAAAAAGGAAGAAAAAAAGCTCCTTTTGCATGGAATGTTAGCGACGAAGAGATTCAACAAATCATGAAAACTTCGGTTAAAAGAACAGAGCGTTATAGAGTACTGAAAAATGAAGGCTTATCGGAAGAAGAAATTATGAAAATATTCCATAAACCTGTACCGATGACTGTTTTTACTTGGAAAGGTGAGAAAGATACTATTATGTCGCCGTATGACTCCATTCGATATTATAAATTTTTTCTTCGAACTAGTTTGTTTTCGATGGAAACTCAAACAGGATACGTTAGAGCTTATGTAGGTGGTATAAATTACAAGTACTTTGCTTTTGACCAGGTAATGATAAGTAAAAGACAGGTAGGTTCTACGTTTAAACCATTTTTATATACCCTTGCCATGCAAGAAGGATACTCACCATGTTACGAAGTGCCAAATATACCTGTTTCTTTCGAATTGCCCGATGGTAAAGTTTGGACACCCAAAAATAGTGGTCCTACTAAACGTGATGGACAGATGGTTACACTGCGATGGGCATTGGCAAATTCGGTTAACTATATTTCGGCATGGCTTATGAAACGGTACAACCCACATGCAGTTATTGAAATAGCAAGGAAGATGGGCATAAGAAGCAAAATAGATCCTGTGCCAGCAATTTGTCTTGGTGTTTCAGAAATTTCGTTGGCCGAAATGACGGCTGCTTTTTCGGTATATGCTAATAAAGGAATTTATGTTCAACCTATTTTTGTTACACGTATAACCGATGCCAATGGCAATGTTTTAGCCACATTTAAACCTCAGCGAAGTGAAGCTATAAGCGAACAAACAGCATACAAAATGATTGAGATGCTACGTGCCGTAGTACAACAAGGTACTAGCTGGCGTTTGAAAGGACGCTATAATATTAATGCTGATGTAGCAGCAAAAACAGGCACAACTCAAAATCAATCCGATGGTTGGTACATCGGTATTACACCTAAACTTGCCACAGGCGTATGGACAGGTGGTGAGGAACGTAGCATTCATTTTAATAATTTGGAGCTGGGGCAGGGAGCCAGTATGTCGTTGCCAACATGGGCATACTATATGAAAAAAGTATATGCGAATCCAGATTTGGGTTATTCAGACAAAGATGTTTTTGAAAAGCCCAATAATTTTGATGATGATATGGGATGTAAGCAAATGAAACCATACGAAGAGTTGGGTAACGATTACGAAATCATAGAATCAATATCAGAATAATTATGCTAACGGTAGAACTTATAAAAGATCTGGTTGAAAGGCGAGATGCCTTAAGGAGGTATCTTTGACATCGAACAAAAGCAGATGATGTTGGAAGAAGAAGAGTTAAAGACTCGTAATCCCAATTTTTGGGACGATCCAAAAAAAGCTGAGGCTACACTAAAAAATATTTCTTCGTTAAAAAATTGGATAGACCAATATTATCACGTGAGTGCACTGATTGACGATTTGTGGGTAATTTACGATTTTTACAAACAGGAAGAAATAACAGAAAAAGAACTCGATAACCATTATTATCAAACATTAGCAGCATTAGAAAAATTGGAGCTGAAAAATATGCTTCAGGAAGAAGAAGATAAGTTGCCTGCATTGTTGAAGATCAATAGTGGAGCTGGTGGAACGGAAAGTTTGGATTGGGCAAGCATGCTGCTAAGAATGTATCAGCGATGGGGCGAAGCACACAACTACAAAGTAAGGGTTATTGATTTGCAGCCCGGCGAAGAGGCAGGTGTAAAATCGGCCATGCTTGAGTTTCAGGGCGATTATGCGTATGGGTACTTAAAAAGCGAAACAGGAGTACATCGGTTGGTAAGAATTTCGCCATTCAACGCTCAGGGCAAGCGTCAAACAACTTTTGCATCGGTATTTGTTTCGCCTATAATTGACGATACAATTGAAATACATATCAACCCTGCCGATTTGGAGTGGGATACTTTTCGATCTAGCGGACCGGGAGGGCAAAATGTCAACAAAGTAGAAACCGGAGTACGATTGCGTCATATCCCAACTGGTATTGTGATAGAAAATCAGGAAAGTCGTTCGCAAATGACTAATCGTGAAAATGCCTTGCGATTGCTTAAATCGCAGTTGTATGAGTTGGAGTTGCAAAAGCGGAGAGAAAAACAAGCCGAATTAGAAGGACAAAAATTAAAGATAGAGTGGGGTTCGCAAATTCGATCGTATGTATTGCATCCGTATAAACTTGTAAAAGATTTACGCACAAATTATGAAACATCCGATGCTCAGGGCGTACTCGATGGTAATCTCGATGCCTTTATAAAATCATATTTAATGCAGTATAGTAAAAAATGAAAAGTTTAATAACTATATTGTTGATACTCACATATTCATTCATTATTGCACAAAAAGGTTTTCGTTTGGCAATGAATGTGGGTATAGTGGCTTCGCAGGTTGATGGCGATAGATTGGAAGGCTACGATAAGCCGGGATTTAAAGCAGGAATATACACACAAAATGAATTTAAAAAGCCATGGTCATTTATTACCGGTATGGCTTATATTCAAAAAGGTAGCAGAAAGCTATCTAATCCGGATATTCCCGATGACCGATTTTACATACTCAGGTTAAATTATGTAGAAGTACCATTTTTAGTACAATATGTTTATAAATCGAAGTATTTGGCAGAAGTAGGATTGGTATTTGGTTACTTGTATCGAGCACGCGAAGATGTGGATGGATATGGTTTTACAGAGCCCGATCCTCCGTTCAGGTCTTATGATTTTCCCGGACGTTGGGGATTAGGTTATTTGGCAACTCAAAATTTGTCGTTCAAACTTCATCAATCTTATTCTCTATTGCCTATTCGAAATCATCCAAATAATCAAACATGGTATTTCAACAGAGGACAATACAATAATTATTTAATATTATCAATATACTATTTATTATGAGTAAAAAAATTATAATTGCAATAACCGGTGCGAGTGGAGTTATTTATGCAAAACAGTTAATAGATGATATCTTAAAATTTAGTGATTATGATATAGCTTTAATTTATTCTGATAATGGCAAAAAAGTATGGACTTTTGAATTGGATTTACCTATAATATCTAATTCGGAAAGAATTAGGGTTTATGATAACAATGATATGTTTGCTCCTCCGGCAAGCGGAAGCACTGTGTACGATGTTATGGTGGTTATTCCCTGTTCTATGGGAACTTTGTCGCAAATAAGCAATGGATTCAGTTACAATTTAATTGGCAGAAGTGCCGATGTAATGTTGAAAGAGCGACAAAAACTTATCGTTGTGCCTCGAGAGCTGCCCTATAACTTAATACATGTGCAGAATATGGAAAAACTTTTGCTTGCAGGTGGAATAGTTATTCCGGCATCGCCTTCATTCTATCGAAAACCACAAACACTGGAAGACTTAGTCAAAACGGTTACCAATCGAATACTTCGAATAATTGGAGTCATGGTTCAAATTAAAGAATGGGGAAAGTGAAGTACGAAACTTATGCAACCTTATTATAGAAAGTTATCGTCATATAGGATATAAAATTTACATGTTTATGAAAAAGTTTTTTTTTGTTGTTTTGTTTAGTATTACTTATTTGTTAGTTTATTCTTCTTCCATTAATCAGACGGTATTTATAAAAAACAAAGGGCAAATAGCCAGTTTAGAAACCAACCAGGTGGTTAGTGATGTTTTGTATTATATTTCGATGCCTTATGCAAAGCTATTTATTACAACCAAAGGTTTTGTTTATCTTTTTCAGAAAAATGAGTGTAATATTGAAGAAACAGAAATACCGATTGCAAAGAAAACCTATTGGCAACGAGTAGATGTAGAGTTTAAAAATTCCGATTTTTCTAAGACAATAGAAAACAAGCCTGTACATTGGTATTACAATTTCTTTTATGCTCATTGCCCTTCGGGTATAATGAATGTACCTGCTTTTGAAGAGTTAATTTTTAAGGATTTTTATAAAGGTATAGACTTAAAGCTTTATATACAGAATGGTAAGCTTAAATATGATTTTATTGTAGCCCCCTTTGCCAGTATTGAGCAAATTGAATTAGAGTATAAATATATCGATGTTCCAAAAATTTATTCAAATGGAGATGTTGTTTTTGAAACCAAACTAGGTAAAATAATTGAAACAAATCCAATATGTTTTCAAAATAATAGAATAATAGAAGGTGCCTCGTGGAAATTAAAAGGAAAGACTCTTAAACTTGAGATTCCACAATACGATAAAAGTCAAGTACTTATAGTAGACCCCTTTTTATTATGGAGCACTTATTTGGGTGGAAATGCTGATGATCAAGCAGAAGGTGTAGCAGTTAACAACAATATGATAATTGTGACGGGTCATACTACATCTTCAAATTTTCCTACTTACAATCCCGGGGGTGGGGCGTATTTTAGCGGGACGAATTCAGGAATGAGTGATATTTATATCGCTGCATTTAACATTGACGGTAGTTTACAATGGGTTACTTATTATGGTGGATCAAAGGATGATATAAAAGGAAAAGTTGTTATTGCCAATGATACTTATATTTATATATCAGGACAAACCAATTCAACAGATATTCCTACTTATAATCCCGGAGGAGGAGCCTTTTATCAAAGCTTTTTAAATAATACAGGAACGTATGATGGTTTTCTTATGAAGTTTTCTTTATCAGGTCAACGGTTGTGGGCAACATATATAGGAGGTAGCGATCAAGATGAAGTAAGTTCAATAGCCAATACTGCTAATTATCTGTTTGCTTATGTCTTAACTTATTCTTCCGATATGCCATTGGTGGATCCGGGTGGAGGAGCTTATCAGCAAGGAGCAAGTAATAACAATGCTCATATTTATTTAGCACGTTTTAATATTCATACTAATGCTCTAACGTGGGGAACTTACTTTGGGGCTTCTACAACAAATATGGGGTTTAGTTGGAATTCAATTACATGTAGCAACACTCATTTGTATGCTGCTTTTAATACTACTGATGTAAATTCGCCGCTGCAACCATTTGGTAATGCTTATTTTGATAATACATATAATGGAGGCACTGATTTATTAATTTCTCGTTTTAGCGAAACAGGTGTTTTAGAATGGTCAACTTTTTTTGGTGGAAATGGTTATGAAGAACAAAGAGGAATAACGATTGCTAATAATAAATTGTGGATAGCAGGTTCAACCAGTTCAACGTCTAATTTCCCGTTGTTAGATATTGGTAATGGTGCGTATTTTCAAAATACCTATGGAGGTGGTTCATCAGATGGTTTTATTGCTTGTTTTTCATTAAGTGGTGAACAGTTATGGACAACTTATTATGGCGGCTCTGGCGCAGAGTATATTCGTGATATTAAGGGCGATAATTATGGAGTGTTTATTACAGGAAAAGCAAGCATTGGTTTTCCTGTATATAATCCCGGAACGCCAACTTTTTTTGAGTCAAATTTAAAAAATACGTTTATAGCAAAATTCAAACAAAATGGAATACGTCAGTGGTCAACTTATTTTTCGGGGAGCAATGCAGATGCTCGCAAACTTGCAGTTACTCAGGATGCTGTTTATTTGGTAGGATTTACAAACAATTCATTGCTAACACAAGATCCCGGAAATGGTGCATATTTTGATAATACCTTTAATGGAGGAAGCTGGGATGCTTACATTGCTAAATTTGATAAATGTGTTATACCTCAAATTTCTGTTACTGCAAGTCAAACAGCTATTTGTAAGTACGATTCTACATGGTTGTATGCAAGCGGAGGAATCTCTTACATCTGGAATACTTTACAAACAACAGATTCAATTAATGTAACACCATTGACCAATACAACTTTTTACGTTACTATAACCGATGATATGGCTTGCTCAAATTCCGATTCGATAGCTATAACAGTTTATTCACTTCCCAATGTTAATATTACCGGTGCTCACCCCATTTGTTTTAACGATCAGTTAACGCTTTATGCTAATGGTGCTACTTCGTATAATTGGTTACCCGGACTAGAAACTACCGATAGTATAACAGTTTCACCATCTGCAACTACTACTTATTATTTAATTGGTACCGATCAGAATAATTGCAGAAATATCGATTCGGCAGAGGTGCTTGTTTATCCTTTGCCCAACGTAGTAATTACCGGCGAGCATCCTATTTGCTTTAACGATAGTATATGGCTTTATGCAGGTGGAGCAGTTACGTATAATTGGGCACCATTAAATGTCGTTGCCGATAGTGTAAAAGTTGCACCATTACAAACAACGATGTATTATGTAACCGGTACAGATGCTAATGGCTGCAAAAATATTGATTCGGCTCAAGTAGTGGTTTATCCGTTGCCCAATATTCAAATAACCGG
>CALGPK010000086.1 GCA_937960415.1 uncultured Bacteroidales bacterium
GGTTATTTAATTAAAACAGGGATTTAATTTAATGTTAAACCGGTTTTGCTTAATATACTCTTTTTTAGAATATGTTGAACCATGTTGTACGATAAGTAGCTTGACTTTATTCCCAATTCGCACATTGTCAACTATTTGAACAGATTCTTTTGAGAAATTAGGCAATGCTTTTATATTTACAAATATGCTGCACAGATAAATAAAACATTAGACACTACAAATCAGTTTTTTTAAACCATAAAAATATAAGTCGATGTATATCAGTCTGTTAAATTTTTAAAAAATCGAAATTTTAAAAAAAGTGACAAAGTCGGGAAAAATTTTATTTACATCAGAACATTTTTTTAAAAAAGTTGAGTAGCTTCTTTTTTTAGAAAATCGATGGCTGTCCTAATAGGAGTGGGATTAAGCAACATCCATTTTGCCATTATTTTTTGGCTAAGCAGTAAGCTCGAAGCATCGGGGTCGGTTTCTTCGGCTGCAATATTAATAAGTTTTATTACATTTTCTTTTGCCGATACAACTACATCCCATGCTTGCGAGGAGATATAAAGCTGTTGAGCCAGGTTATGTTCAAATTCAGCTCTAATAAGACTAAGCATTTCAACCTGCAATTGTCGGGCGGTCATATTTTGTGTTTGTAATCGAACGATAATCGAATTGGGCGACATTCGCTCCAAAAAAAGAATCATGCGTTCATAAGCTTGCAATCGCAAAGGGAGTGTTATTTTTATGTGCTGATTTTTTTGTTCCCATAATCTTTTTTTACGTTCGTTTTCGAAAAACATGTTGAGCAAAAGGTAAGCAGTTCCTAAAACCAATGCCCCCACTAAAACAATCAGAATTCCCACAACGATCTCGTTCATGTTAAAAAAGTGTTAAAAATTTTTACAATAATACACATTTTTTAGCAATTTAATTCATAACTTTGCTCGTCTAAATCATTTTAGTTATTTCGACAATGTTAGTTGATACAGAAACTGTTAACGTTAATCCAATGGATTTAATAGCAGATCGAGTAAAAGCACTTTCTGAGTCTCAAACTCTGGCAATGACACAGAAAAGTCGTGAGCTTAAAGCTCAAGGGATAGATGTCATCAATTTGAGTATTGGTGAACCCGATTTTACCGTACCAAAGCATATTAAAGAAGCTGCCAAAAAAGCCATAGACGAAAATTATTCATACTATACACCGGTTGCCGGTTATGAAGAATTGCGTCTGGCAATTGTAGAAAAATTTAAGCGTGATAACGAGCTCATTTTTAAACCCGAACAAATTGTGGTTTCGAATGGTGCCAAGCATTCTATAATGAATGTTATTCTTACATTGGTTAATCATCAAGATGAAGTCATCATCCCGGCACCATATTGGCTCAGCTATTACGAAATGATTCGTCTTGCTCGTGGCATTCCGGTTGTTATTCCTTCGTCGATTGAAACGAACTTTAAAGTTACACCAGAACAAATAGAGGCGGCTATAACTCCACGCACTAAAATATTTTTGTACAGCTCTCCATCAAATCCTACAGGTTCGTTGTACACCAAAGAAGAACTAAGAGCCTTTGCTGATGTGTTTAGTCGTCATAAACACGTTATGGTGGTGTCGGACGAAATATACGAACACATTAATTTTGTAGGTAAACACGAAAGCATTGCCCAGTTTGAAGAAATAAAAGATCAGGTAGTAGTAATAAACGGCGTATCGAAGGGTTATGCTATGCCCGGTTATCGTATTGGTTACATGGCAGCGCCCACATGGATAGCCAAGGCTGCTATTAAAATTCAGGGTCAAATGACCTCAGGAGCATCAAGTATTGCACAGATGGCAGCTTTGGCCGCATTGCGAGGCGATAAGCGCACCATATACGAAATGAGAGATGTATTCTTGCACAGAAGAAATTTGATTTTATCGTTATTGAAAGATATTCCAGAAATGAGAACCAATGTGCCCGATGGTGCTTTCTATATTTTTGCCGATGTACACCCTTACTTAGGTAAAACAGATGGTAAAACTGTTATCAATACCGACGAAGATTTGTGTATGTATTTGCTTAATGACTCACATGTTGCTCTGGTAGGTGGAACAGCTTTTGGTGCACCCGGCTATATCCGTTTTTCTTATGCAACATCGGACGAAAATATTATAAAGGCTATTCAACGAATTAAAGTATCGTTGAGAAAGCTTTATTGATCAATATCTTGCTTCTGTTGAACAACTTTTGAATATATTCGTTACAGAATATTTTAAAAACTAATTAACAAAAAAATGGAAACGATATTTAACCATAAAACCATACGTAAGTACAAATCCGATCCTATCCCCGATTATATTTTAAATGATATACTTAAAGCTGCATCGAGAGCTTCGACTACCGGAAACATGCAGGTTTATAGTATAATTGTTACACGCAACGAAAACTTGAAGAAACAACTTTGGGAGGCTCATTTTAAGCAGAATATGGTTTTAGAAGCACCATTGTTGTTAACTTTTTGTGCCGACTTCAACCGTTTTAACCAGTGGTGTCGCTTAAGAAAAGCAGAACCTGGGTACGATAACTTTCTGTCGTTTTTTACAGCAGCCATTGATGCTTTATTGGCTGCTCAAAATGCCGCTATTGAAGCAGAATATCATGGTTTGGGCATTTGCTACCTAGGTACAACTACTTACATGGCAAACCGAATTATTGAGATACTAAATATTCCAAAAGGAGTAGTGCCTGTTACTACTCTGGTAATAGGCTATCCAAACGAAAATCCCCCATTGACCGATCGTCTTCCATTGAGAGCTATTGTACACAACGAAACATACAACGATTTTACCGAAACCGAAATCAACCAAATATACAAAGAAAAAGAAAACATGCCCTTCTATCGGGAGTTGGTCAAAATAAATGGCACCGAAACACTGGCACAAATATTCACTGAGAAACGCTATACCAAAAAAGATAATGTGGCATTTTCGAAATCATTTATAGATGTTCTGCATAAGCAGGGTTTTATGAATAACGAGTGAAATGGTTATTACTAATAATTGTATTTTTTATAACTGTTGTATTTAAAGCACAACAGCAAAAGACAATTGCATTATTTATTCATAATAAGCCATACAAAACTTACCAAGTTCCCGATAGTGTTTTATTAACCAATTGGATGCTAGAATTGGAATTTAACAAACTCTTACTTATCGATTCTATTGTGTCTATACGCAATCAATGGTTGATATATGCTACATTATCGACAAACTTTTTTAAACTTACCATTTCCGATACAAGTGTTTTTAAAAAAGTGTATTCGCAAAAATTAAGTTCATCAAAGGAAATTAAGGGGTATTTATCAAAAGTTTTGAGAAACTATGAAGATGTAGGATATCCTTTTGCTAGTATTGAATTAGACACTTTTGATCTAAAAGATAATAGATGGAACGTAAAATATGTGCTACAACCTCGTATAAAGATTAGTTATGATAGTTTAGACCTGATAGGAATTTCATTAGTTAGCAAAAATTTTTTGTATTCGTACTTAAACATTCGTCCATTGCAACTATATCAAGAAAAGTCGGTAAAAAACGTTGATCGATTACTTTCGCAGATTCCTTTTTACAAAGTAATACGTCCAACGGAAGTCTTTTTTATTAACAACAGAGCTCGGTTGCGGTTGTTTTTAGATAAGAATAATGCAAACCAATTTATTGGAATATTAGGTATAGGAAGCGATCCCTATGGAAAACTCTTTGTAAATGGTGATGTTCAAATATCTTTGTATAATATGCTTCGGATTGCCGACATGTGGCAACTACAATGGAAGAAAAACGATATCCTATCGCAAAATTTATTCTTTCAAGGAACTATACCATACTTATTTGCTTATCCAGTTGGGCTTACTGCATTACTGTCGTTGCATAAGCAAGATACTTCGTATATAAACCTAAGATACAAAGCCGGATTAAATCTATACACAAGTGGTTTTAATGGATTTTTAATTTATTACGAAAAGCGCCAAACAATGGCTTATCATAATTTAACTAACGATATAGCTCCTGTATCTACAAATTATGCAGGTATAATGTTTAAGTATCATTACACAGATAAACAGGTATTACCGTCTAATGGTTATTACGTAGTAGCATCTATTGCTTACGGTAAAAAAACATTAGGCAAAGAAGCCGATTCATTACTGTTAAACAAAGTCAATAGCAGTAAGCCCATACTAAGCACATTTGAAGGTTCAATAATTTTTCCTTTGCGACGATGGCTGTTGTTTAAATTCAATACCGATGCAGGGTGGCAACAACCGGTTCATTTTCGCAACGAGTTATTTCGATTGGGAGGTAGCCATAGCATACGTGGTTTCGACGAAGAAAGCATATATGCACGTATATATGCCATAGCAAGCATCGAAAGTCGTTTTGTTGCCGATAAAAATACGCAAATGTTTTTGTTTTTCGACAAAATGGCTTATCAGTCTTTTACAAAAGTAATAGATTATCCATGGTCGGTGGGAGTTGGCACTGAAGTTAATAGTAGAGCCGGATTATTTTTTGTGTCGTATGCCTTAGGAAGCCAACTAGGACAATCATTAAATTTTAGAACTGCAAAAATTCATTTTGGCTATCGCAACCGCTTTTAAAATTTTTGTACTTTCGTACACGATGAAGTTAAAAAACATAACATTACCGTTAATTGTTTTTGTTGTAGCGCTAATATTTCTTTTTTTTACATTTTTGTTGATTGTTAGCGATCGTACAACTGAAGAAACACACCACAGAATTACCGAAAAAATTTACACATACATTCAACTACAAAAAAAATATGCCGTACAGTTAATTCATAACATCATTTCTTTACATAAAGCAAATGAACAACAATGGTTAAACGATGTTCAAGCTTTTATTAATCAATACTCTAACGATATTATTAACATAGCTATTTACAAAAACGATACCGCCATTTTTTGGAATCATAATGATTTTGTGCCAGAAACATGGTCTAAAAATAACATCAATTTTAACTCCATATTTGTCAATAGTACATGGGCTTATGTATATCAAAATTCATTCGAACAATATACCATTGTCGCCTTTATCCCTATAAAAAAAGAATACCCATTTGAAAATAAGCACTTGAAAAATTACTATTTCGGAAATCTCGATATAAACTACGATTATTCATTTTCTTTATTTCCAGAATCGTCATCTTATTTTATTACCGACGACGATGGAAGTTTAATTTTTTCAATTACACCAAAAGAAAAAAACAACCCTGCTGCAAAACGTAATTACTTTATAGGTTTACTAATATTGTCGTTCTTATTTGTACACTTATTGATAGCGATTAAACAACGCCGGTATGCTTTTACATTGCTGTGTATGTTGATTTTATTGCGTTTATGGATGCAATTAAGCAAAGTCCCTTCATTGGTATATCAATCACCCATTTTCTCTGCCGAATTGTTTACTTCTAATGCTTTTTTTTCATCGCTGGGAGATGCATTTTTTAATAGCTGGATTATTTTGTTAATCAATGAGCTATTTTTTTACCATTTTCGTCGCTTATTTGTAAAAAGTTTTGTCATCAGGATTGTAACGTTACTGGTTGGATTCTTTATATCCTGGCTTTGGATAAACATTTGGCACAGTTTGATTTTCGAATCAAGTATCCATTACGATTGGTTCAATATTTCTGAGCTTTCGTTTTCATCAGTACTTGCACTTATTATTGTAGGTATTTTTTTATACATTTTTCTACGGTATAACATTTTGTTTATTAGCTATTTTCAAAAATTTCCTTTTCCTTATTCAAAGATAATTATCCCCATGGCTTTAACCATAATTTGGCTACTGCTAATGGTTTTGTCTAAAATGCCTTTCACATGGTCTTCAACATGGCTGTTGATAATTCTGTTTTACTTGTGGTTTATTCAAAATAGAAACCTGCTATGGTCGTTTACCTGCATAATATTGGTAGCAACATTTGTGGTAATTCAAACGTTGCATTTATATAACCATAAGAAAGAAAACCTGCAAAAAGTAGTTGCCGTGTCTCTATCCAGCGAAAAAGATGTAGTAGCCCAGATGCTACTGTTAGACATGGAAAAACGTATACGGCAAGATAAAATACTTCAAGGATTGCTCAACAAAGCATACGACAACCGGTACGAAATTTATAAATATTTAAAAGATAACTATTTTTACGGATTTTGGAACAAATACGACTTACAAGTTACCATTTGTAGCAACTTTGATAATTTGCGTTTAGTTCCATCTGGATCAATAGTTCGTTGCTTCGATTATTTTAACAAGACCATACAAACTCAAAGCCAATATATTGATTGCGACAACTTTTATGGTATTAGCCAAAATTATAGTGAAATTAGTTTTTTGGGCAAATTTTGTTATCCATACTTTATTTTGAACGATACATCAGAAAGGTGTGTTTTTATTGAACTAACCAGCAAACTCATTGCAAACACTCCCGGATATCCCGATTTATTAATGGACTTAAAGACTTATCAGAATTTAAACATGCAATGGAAAAACTATGCAAAGTATAAAAACCTAAATTTGATTCAAAAAAAGGGCGACCTATCGTATCCGCAAATCTATAATTGGCAAAAACCAAAAGTTGGCGAGTTTATAACCTTAGAAACACCCTTTTATCGACATATTGTTTATGCTCCCAATAAAAGTTCAATCATAGTGGTAAGTTCTAATAAAACTTTGTGGCATCAATATGTTTGGGCAATTTTGTGTTTGTTTAATCTCTATGCCATTATATTCAGTTTATTTTGGATACCTTATTATTTTCTGACTCATAAACACGACTTTTTTTATGGCTTCCGTTTTAAGTACATTAGTTCGTTTTTGCTTATTCTTATTGTTTCGTATATTTTGATTGCTATTTATACACTGGTGTTTTTTAATTATCGTTTTGAGCAAAAAAACTTAGAACAATTGCAGGCTAAAAACCAATCTATGCTGAATTTCCTCGAAGAACAAATAGGCAACTGGACAAAACTGTTTCAAATGTCAAAAAACGAATTAACTCGATTACTTATTACAACATCCAATATCTTTTATGGCGATATAAATATTTTCTTACCCGATGGAAAATTGTATGCTACATCGCGTCCCGAATTTTTTGAAAAAGGACTCAAGAGTAAACTTATCGACCCAGCAGTCTTTACTCAAATAGCTCATCAAAAGCAAACTCAATACATTCATAACGAAAAAATAGGCTCGTTTGAATATCTGGCTTCTTATACAGTACTAACCGATAAAGACCGTATGGTTGGTGTTTTACAATTTCCGTATTTTACTGAACAAGAAAAATTTCGTACCGAGATAACGTCGGTGTTAATCAATTTAGTTAATATTTATGTATTGTTTGCTTTTCTGGCATTTGGAGTTGTACTGCTTATAGCCAACAGTATTTTAAAACCCATTACCTACTTGCAATCATATTTTAAGAAGATACGTTTTGGCAAACACATTAAACCCATCGTTTACCATCAACACGACGAAATTAAACCCTTAGTAATAGAGTACAATCGCATGCTCGAAGAATTGGCTCGCAGCACCGAAAAACTCTTACTTAGCGAACGCGAATCGGCATGGCGCGATATTGCCCGTCAAATAGCCCACGAAATAAAAAACCCGCTTACACCTATGAAACTAAATATTCAGTACCTATTAAAACAAAAAAAGGAAAAGGGCTACATACCCGAAGAACTGCTTCGGAATACCATGCAAATACTACTCGAACAAATAGAAAGTCTTTCGTCTATAGCATCGGCTTTTTCGACCTTTGCCCGAATGCCCTCGCCCAACCTTGAAAATTTTGACATCGTGGAAGAGATAAGAAAAGCTATACACCTTTTTTCAAATAGCGATACCATTATAAAATTTACAAATCATCGAATAAAACAATGCCTGATATCAGGCGACAAAGAATACATACAACGTATCATGAATAATTTACTTACCAATGCTATTCAGGCAGTACCTCCAAACCGCACTAAAGACATTATAGTAAGCATACAGATTAACGAGGGAAAACTTTTAATTGCGGTTTCGGATAATGGCATTGGTATAAACGATGAAATAGCACCAAATATTTTTAAACCCAGTTTTACCACAAAATCGTCGGGGATGGGCATGGGGTTGTCGTTGGTTAAAAACATGGTCGAAATGATGCATGGTCGTATATATTTCACCTCAGTAGTTATGCAAGGCACTACGTTTTATATAGAATTACCATATAAAAAAGTTGAATTACATGAGTAACATCATTTACATAGATAAAGCCGATTCGTCCAATACGCTTGCTCTTGAACTTACCAGCAAAGAGCATGTGCCCGAATTTTCGATTATTTGGGTTGGGCATCAAACACGGGGAAGAGGACAGAGTAATAAAAAATGGTTGAGTCATCGAAATAAAAATATCACCATGACAGCAATTATATATCCATCATTTCTAACTGCTGAGCGATGGTTTTATCTATCTAAAATGAGTGCCCTGGCTACACACAAATTGATTTCATCGTTCTGCAATAAGGTTTATATTAAATGGCCTAACGATATTTACGTAAATCACAAAAAAATATCGGGCATTTTAATTGAAAATCGCATTCAGCAACAACACATAACAACATCGGTAATAGGTGTAGGAATTAACGTAAATCAACAACGTTTTCCGAAAAATATACCTAATCCTACTTCACTCTTTACGGAAACACACCGCAAATATGACCTTAAATCGTTAATTATTCAGTGGCAGCAATATTTTATCGACTACTATCAATGGTTAAAAGAAGGAAAATTTCGCCATATAGACGAACATTATCATCAACATTTATACATGAAAAATCAGACTGTACAATTAAAAGTAAAGAACAAAGGAGTTTTTACAGGAAAAATTATGGAAGTAACTCCAATGGGTCAATTGAAAATAGAATCTAACGAAATGGTTCGTTTGCTCCATGTTGGTGAGGTTGAATGGATGTAGCAGATATAGTTGAAATCTTTGTTTGTTGGGCATAATTATATTACATTTGTTGCGTTATTATGGGACGCATCTTATCCATCGATTATGGACAAAAGCGAGTTGGCATAGCCGTTACCGACCCCTTGCAGATAATTGCAACAGGGCTTTCTACCATTCACTCTAAGGATATATTTTCGTTTTTAGATGATTATTTAACAAAAGAGCAAGTAGATGTTATTGTCATTGGTTATCCAAAACATTACAACAATACCGATTCGGATGCCATGCGATATATTCGTCCTTTCTTTAAAAAACTTAAAGAGCGATATCCAATGATAGAATGTGTTCTTTTTGATGAGCGTTTTACTTCAAAAATGGCATTTCAAACTATGATCGATGCAGGTGTAAAGCAAAAAGATCGTCGAAACAAAGAGCTCATCGATAAAATAAGTGCTACTATTTTATTGCAAAATTATTTAAACTATTTAAAAAATAAAAATTCATGATATTACCAATATACGTTTATGGCAACAGTGTTTTGCGTGAGAAGGCAAAAGCAATTACTGCCGATTATCCTAATTTAAAACATCTCATAAACGACATGTTTGAAACTTTGTATGCTTCGGAAGGTGTTGGGCTAGCTGCTCCTCAGGTAGGCTTATCGATACGTTTGTTTGTAGTTGATGCAACTGTTATGAACGATGAGTTTCCCGAAGTAAAAGATTTTAAAAAGATATTCATCAACGCACAATTACTTGAAGAAACGGGCGAAGAATGGTATTACAACGAAGGGTGCCTAAGTATACCTTTTGTACGCGAAGATGTATTGCGTAAGTCTGTCATCAAATTGCGTTATCTCGACGAAAACTTCAACGAACACATCGAAACTTTTGATGGATTGAAAGCTCGTATTATACAGCACGAATACGACCACATCGAAGGAAAACTCTTAATCGATCGTGTATCACCCATTAAACGTAGATTACTCAAGAATAAACTAAACCAGATTGCTACCGGAATGCTTAAACCTAAATACAAGGTTGTTTTACCTAAGAAAATATAGGATATGAGAGCCATTATCGGTTTGTTAATTATGGGATTAATTTATTCTTGCAATGAACGAAAAAAAATATCGAAAGAAAGCATTTTAAGAGAAATTGCTCGCTATGAACAAATTCTTTTAAGCGACACTACTGGCGAAATTAACCTAACAGCATCGTACGAAGCAATCAAGTTTTATTCGCTATACCAAAATCAATTTCAGCAAGATAGCCTAACACCAGAATTCATGTTCAGACAGGCATGTTTGTTTAAATCGCTGGGAAAAGTAAACGAAGCCATAAGTGTATTAAAAAAAATTGAAAAAAATTATCCGAACTATTTACACATGGATGTTTGCTTGTTTATGCTAGCCGATATATACGAAAATATGCTTCAAGACACGGCAAAAGCACGCAAATATTATCAGGATGTAATATCAAAATTTCCTAAAAGTACATTGTCGGGCGACGCATCCGTACTTTTACAAAACTTGGGTAAAAGAACCGAAGAATTATTTCAAGAAATCTTAAAAAAAGATACCATAAACAATGTCCTATAAATTTCAGCAATCCGTTACCGAAATTTATCAAATGGTAAGCGATTTTTATCTATAATTAAAATAATTTAGTCAATAATCTTTTTTTTTCTTTGATAAGTCGAAACTTTTGCTATATTTTTGCGTAAACATAAGTAAAATTACGTAAACAATAAAAATTTTTACGATATATGAAAAAAGTATTTATATCGGTAGTTTTAAGCATAATATGCTTAGCTACTTTCTCGCAAAACTACATTTGGGTTAAAGAATTTAAAGGGAGTGGACAAGTTAATCCGGTAGAAGTTTTACAAGATGACAAAGGTGATTATTATGTTTATGGAAATTTTAATGGTGAAATTAAATTCGATACACTTACATTTAATGCAGTAGCACTACAGGACATATTTATTGCAAAATACTCTACAGAAGGGAATTTAGTTTGGGTAAAATTCATAACAGGTTCCGGCACCGAAAATGCCTACGGTTTTAAATTCAACAAACAAAGAAATGCCATATATTTATCGGGTGTATTTAACTCAAACCCCATAAATATCTTAGGCACTAATATCTGGAATAACGGTGGAAATGATATTTTTTTGGCAAAAATAGATTTAGATGGTAATTTAATTTGGGCAAAAAATGTTGTTTATGGACCTTCTCATCAAATGGGTGGCTACTTTAACGTAGATGATAACAATAACGTAATAATGAGTGGGCAGTTTCTTTCTTCGGTTATTTTTTATGGTGACGAAGGTGCTTTGGTGTTAGAACCAGAAGAACCCATTCAGCGACAAAATTTTATTGTCAAGTTCAACGAAGAAGGTATATTTGTTTGGTCAAAGATGGTTTTTTCTACTTCTGATTTGAGTTATATACGTAATGTAAATACCTATGGAAATGAATATTATTTTTCAGGTCAAATATCTGGTTTAGTGAAATATGGCAATACAACTATTGCTAACCTTCCTTCAACATATCGTTCAGGAATAATTTTAAAACTTGATGCTAATGGTAACTTAATATGGTCGCGTAAGATTGTTCCTAATTCATCCGATTTTTATGCTATTAAACACGTATCAGATGTAAATGGGAATCAATATATTGCCGGTAGATTTTCATGTGCACGCATTCGTTTTGATAGTACCGCTACGGATACTTCTAAAAAACTCTATTTTAATGTATCACCCGGTACCAACGATATTTATCTTGTTAAATATTCTCGTAACGGACAGTTGCAGTGGGTTAAACTCTTTGGAGGCAATAAAGACGAAAATATTATCAACCTAACATCCCATAATAATCAGCTTATTATGACAGGTTCTCATGGTAGTAAAATGAGTTTTGGTACTTATACAACCGATTATTTAGCTCAAACAGATGCTTATACAATAGTTTTTGATGTCGATGGAAATTCTTTAAATGGCTTGTCTGCCTGCGGAAAATTAAATGAAGCAGGTACCAGTACATTTTTTAGTTCTACGAATCGCAATTTTGTATGGATTGGTGAATATTTCTCAGATACACTTCGATTAAAACATATAACTTTAATAAATGATGTTAGTAATAAACGTGATGGCTTTATTGCTCGATTTGGATGTTTTGATAGCATAGGATACGAAATGACAAAAGTCTCGTGCCCAGGAGCTAATAATGGATCGTTGACGGCTATTCCTTCATTTGGTAATGCTCCATACACATATCTATGGAGCACAGGTGCTACTACACAAACCATAACCAATTTACCGGTTGGAAGTTATACTGTAACCGTAACAGGTTCTAATGGTTGTACCTTATCTAGAACTTTTTCAGTAACTCAACAACCTTTACTACAAGCGTCAATCATTAATGTTCAACATAACAATTGTTATGGAGGTAGTAGTGGTTCTGCCACAGCAAATCCTATAAATGGGACACCACCATATACTTATAAATGGTCTAATAATAAGACAACACAAACCATAACTAACCTACCTGCTGGTATTTATACCGTAACCATACGTGATGCATGTTCTACTACAGCAACAGCAAGTGTAGTTATTACTCAAAATGATAAAGTTAATGCAACAATTACCAATACTCCTGTAACTTGTAGAGGTGGTGCCGATGGTACAGCTACAGCACATCCTATTGGCGGATTAGCACCATATACCTACAAATGGAGTAATGGACAAACCACACAAACGGCTATAGGTCTTATTGCTAATACAACGTATAAAGTTACTGTAAAAGATGGATGTAATAATAGTGTAGTAAAATCAACCATTTTATCTCAACCCGATGCTTTAACAGGAACCGTTACTACTTATGCTTCTTCACCTTGTAAACCAACCGGTAGGGCTATTGCATCTGCTTCTAATGGCACACCTCCATATTCTTATTATTGGAATACAGGCGAAACAACATATATGATAGAAAATATACCAGCAGGCACTTATACTGTAACCATTAAAGATGCTTGCGGTGCTTCAATAAGTATATCTAAAAGTGTTGCATCGAAAAATATCAGTATTTCAAGAACTATTAAATGTACAACTTTCGGTCAGTGTAACGGATCTATTACAGTTAATGTTACGGGTGGTGATCCGCCATATACCTATTTGTGGAGCAACGGACAAACCACTCAAACTGCCAGCAATTTATGTAAAGGATATTATAAAGTTACAGTAACCGACGTTTTGGGTTGTACAAAAATTAGTAGTAATTACTTCGTACCTAATTGTAAATCGTTTACCATTGAAAACGATATAGAACCCGAATTTTCGAAAGACAATAAAAATATAGAAATTCAGGTATATCCTAACCCAACTGATTATAAACTATATATAGCATTTCCCTATGAATCTATAGATTTGGATTATCTGATTGAAATATTTGACATTTTGGGGAATAAAATATTTGAAACAAGTAGTTATCAACAAATACTGCTCTCACTCGATGTATCGCCGCTAGCAAATGGTGTTTATTTTATCAGAATATCTTCGAAAGAAGATTATTTACAGCAAAAGATAATCATTCAACGAGAATAAATCAGATACTTTTTCATAGACATTTAAGCTGGCTTTATAAGTCAGCTTTTTTTTCGTATTCTTTTTCCTGACTTCGTCACTTTTATAAAAAATTTCGGTTTTTGATAAATCTAACAAATCGACATACAGCGACTTATGTTTTTATGGTTTTAAAAACTGGTTTGTAGTGTCTAATTAACGGTATCTGTTAATAACTTTGGAATACCTGTGTTTTAATTAAGATAAATTGAATAATCTTAGCCTCATGTTTGTAAGAGTAAAAACATTGCCGTATTTGCCCCAAAAAAAAACTGTTCAAATAATTGAGAATGTGCTATTTGGGTATAAAGTCAAGCAGCGTATGCTTCGCCTTTTGCCCAACATCGATCTAAAAAAGAATGTATTCAGCAAATGCAGTTTAAAATTAAATCCCTTTTTAATAA
>CALGPK010000087.1 GCA_937960415.1 uncultured Bacteroidales bacterium
TAAAATGAAATATAAAAAATTCAAATACCGACTCATTACTGCTATTGAAAATTAAATTTTCAGAGGCAAACAGTTATTCGAATATAAAACTAGAAAAGTTTGGGAAAGTTTTAAAAAAAAATTTCCTATGAACTAACTTTATCCTCAAATTATGCAATTACTGTTGCACAATATAAAATTTATTAAATCCAATTTAATTGGCTCTTTTAAATTTTATAATAGTTGTCATATTAAAAAAAGACAGAAAATCAGGAAAAAATAACCAAACGCATATTTTTTGTTAGAATTTTTGATTTATCTTTACCCTTCTAATTGAAAATATCAAATACTATGGAAAATTTTCACGTATCAAAATTTTATTTTTATACAGGTCCGAATTACTATTTAGACCGTGCCTGTGCTGTATTCAATTTATCGATACTTTCGAATACTCCACATGTCGAAATATTTGAAAAAGAAGTTTTTAAAATATTCCCCAAACTTCAGTCAAAAAAAATTTCCGATGTAGTCGATTTATTTGCAGAAACGCTGGTCTCCATACTGAAGATGGATATCGACTTATACATTGAGCGTTATAGTATTTCAACCGACGGCGACGATTATGTCATAGCTGTTGAATATCTCGACAAGTCCATAACCAAAGCTGCTGCTTATTTAACCAGCGATTGGTTCAAAGCCATTGAACAAGGCAAGGATTTCAATATTAAACAGGAATTTGAATCGCTTCAGGCTCGGTTCGATAAAACCTTATTTGGAGGACCTACCTTATATTCACTCATCGAAGCCGGCGTAAAGCTCAATATCCCAGTGTTTTATCTTTACGAAGAAAATCAATTTCAGTGGGGATACGGTGTTAAACAACTACGCGGACGCTCTACTACATTCCACAACGATGGCATAAAAGATACCGAATTTACCATGTTTAAAGATATGGTTGGGGAGTTTTTAGAAATGTGTGGTTTCCCTACCCCCAAAGGATTTAATTGTTATTCTGAAGAAGAAGCGGTAGCAGTAGCTTTAAAAATTGGATTTCCTGTGGTAGTTAAACCAGTAGCCGGGCATAAAGGACAGGGTGTTACTACCGGCATTCAATCAGAATCCGAAGTGCGCAAAGCATTCCAAAATATTGTTCATTTAGCCGAAGAACAAAATTTACCATTCGAAGGGGCACTGGTTCAACAACAAATTTTTGGTACCGACCATCGCCTGCTTTCGGTTGGAGGAAAATTTGTTGCTGCCCTCGAACGTGTACCTGCATTTGTAATTGGAAATGGAAAAGATACCATCGAAAAACTTATCGAAGTTGAGAATGCTAAAGAAATTCGCCTCGATAATGCTCGTTCGCCATTATGTAAAATAAAGATTGACGACAATCTTATCGATTTTCTTGCACTCCAAAATAAAAGTCTGTCGTACATTCCCGCCAAAGATGAACATGTTGTTTTGCGTAGAGTTGCCAATATTTCAGCTGGTGGAGTTTCTATTAATGTAACATCAAAAATTCATCCCGACAATATTAAACTGGTCGAAGATATTGCTAGCTTTTTCAAAGTTAGATGTCTTGGTATTGATGTACTGGCACAAGATATTTCAAAATCGTGGCGTGAAGGCAATTTTGGCATCATCGAAATCAATGCCGGACCCGGTGTTTTTATGCATCTGGCGCCAGCGTACGGTGGCAGCATCGACGTCCCCCGATATATTATGCTTTCGCACTTCAACGAAAAAGACAAAGGACGCATACCTATCGTTGCCGGCAATTACATACCTCAATCCCTTGCAAGCAAAATTACTTCCTATCTACTCGATGAATACAACGATATTTTTATTGGAAGCCTGAGTTCAAAAGGTGTGTATTTTAACAATCAGTATTTTTATCTCAATCCCGAACACGACCAGAATGTAAAAATCATTTTACGCCATCCGAAGGTCAATATTGCAATATTCGAACATACCAAAGATGATATTTACGATTATGGAATCCTGCATCAGGGTGCCGACATTGTCATTCTCGACGAACCAAGCTATTCAGAAGAAAAAGTCTTGCAGGAACAACTATTGCCCGATGGCTTACTTATTGTTGTTGAAGATGATCAATGCATCGTCTATCGAAACTATCACGAGATTAATCGTCGTTCATTTTATTCCAATGAGGAAAAAGAGCGAATCATTGCCGAAACTATTACCGACGAAATGGAATATTTATTGAAAAAATATAACGTGTAAAACTTAAAATTGAATGAATATGTTGACTTTATTCAAGAATGCCGACGTTTATACTCCCGAACACATTGGTAGAAAAGATATTCTTACGGGAGGAGGAAAAATTTTAGCCATAGCCGATCATATCGAGCCACCGATAGGTGTAGAATGCGAAGTAATTTCGGCTGACGGACTTAAGGCTGTACCAGGTTTTATTGATTCGCATGTTCATATTGCTGGTGCAGGTGGCGAAGGTGGTCCAGCTACACGCACCCCCGAACTTCAACTGAGCATGCTTATCGAAGCTGGCGTAACTACAGTGATCGGTTGCCTCGGAACCGATGGTATGACCCGCAGTGTTGAATCTGTGCTTATGAAAGCCAAAGGCTTAAGAGCCGAAGGCGTTTCGAGCTGGATATACACCGGTTCGTATCAAGTGCCAACGCCTACCATTACAGGAGATGTGGGACGTGATATTGCCCTTATCGAAGAAGTTATTGGTGTTGGCGAAATTGCTCTTAGCGATCATCGTTCGTCGTGGCCCAACACCGACGAACTAATCCGATTAGTTGAACACGCACGCGTGGGCGGCATGCTCGGCGGTAAAGCCGGCATCGTAAACATACATCTTGGCGACCAAGAAGATCCTTTCATCCCAATGTATCAGGTTATAGAACGTAGCCACAATATGCTAAAGTTGACACAATTTTTACCCACCCACTGCAACCGCAACGATTACACTCTCGAATCGGCTAAAGAATTTGCTAAACGCGGCGGATATATAGACATCACCACAAGTTCGTATCCGTACTTCCCCGAATACGAGGTTAAACCCTCAAAATGCATACCCATGCTGCTAGAAGCAGGCATACCTATCGAAAAAATCACTTTTTCTTCCGATGCTTGTGGCTCGCTTCCCGGATTTGACGAAAACGGTAACCTCGTGAAGCTCGAAATGGGCTTGCCCAGCGCCAACTTCCGTGAGCTAATAGATGCCGTGTATCAAGAAGGTGTGCCACTGGAAACAGCTCTAAAAGTATTAACATCTAATCCGGCTGATATTCTTAAATTAAATCAAAAGGGACGTATAGCAGTAGGTAAAGATGCCGACATTGTATTTATCGACGATAAACGTATTTACCATGTATTGGCTATGGGTAGATTTATGATGAAAGATGCTATCATCCTGAAAAAAGGTAGTTACGAAAAATAAGAATACACGCGAGCATCATAAAATATTCTATTCGTTGTCCAGAATGTTTTATGTATCGTTTGCAATAAAACATTTATTTTGCTTAACAATAGCAAAAAGTGGGCAATAAGCCCACTTTTTTATTTGTAAAATAATTTAACAACCTTGGGATTATTCTTTTCATCAGTAATTTTCAACAAGTATATCCCCGGTACAAATGCCGAAAGATTGATAAAAAATTGTTTTTCGTTTTTATCACAATCATAATGCAATAATTGCCTTCCACTAATACTGTATAACGAAAAACTATAAGCACCATCGGGCAAGTGAACATAGAACTTACCATCGGTTGAAGGATTCGGGAAAACATAAGGTTGAGTTGTATCATAAGCATTTTCTGTAACAAATATCATTATAGGACAAACTAAGGGGGATTGTACCAGAACATTCTGTTGAATATTATTTCCATTTCCAAGCTGCCCACTTGCATTTCGTCCACACCCCCAAAAAGTACCATCGTTTTTATACAGCAGCGAGAAGTTGGTACCTGCTGCCATACCTGCAACGTCCGAAGCACCGATCATCTGTACGGGGGTATAGCTATTGTTAAGGGTATTATCGCCAAGGTTGCCGTATGAGTTTCTGCCCCATGCCCATGCTGTACCATCGTTTTTTACTGCCATAACATGAAAAGCACCAGCAGCAATAATGGCAGGTAATTGAGCAATAAAATTCGGAACTACACCCGGCACATTGCGATTGTTGGTAGTGCCGTCGCCCAACTGACCGTAAAGATTTTGCCCCCATGTCCATACAGTACCATCACTTTTTACAGCTACTGAAAAAAAACGACCGGCAGCAATTTTTACAACATCCGTTAAACCAACTACTTGAATCGGAGTTTTCGCATCGGGACCTGTGGTGCCATTGCCAATTTGCCCATATTCATTGTCGCCCCATGCCCACACCGTGCCATCGTTTTTCAGTGCTAGTACGTGATAAGTTCCAGCAGCAATTTGAACGACATTGCTCAATCCATGTACCTGAACAGGAATACTCTTATCGGTGGTTGTACCATCACCGAGCTGACCATCCATATTCCAGCCCCATGTCCAAACCGTACCATCGTTTTTCAGCGCCACCGAATGCCAGCCACCAGCCGAAATAGCCACAATATTGTTTAAAAGTAATGTTTGAACAGGCACATTGGTACTTGTAGTAGTTGCATTTCCAAGTTGTCCATAAATATTGCTACCCCATGTCCACACTGTGCCATCGCTTTTTAGTGCCATTGAATGAGCTTCGAGTTGATCGCCACCAGCCGAAACTGCCACCACTCCACTTAAATTAATAACCGATACCGGCACATAGCTATCCGAATTATAGCCATTACCTAACTGCCCTGTTTCATTTTCACCAAAAGCTTTCACTGTACTATCGTTACAAACTACAACCGAATGCCATCCACCAGCAGCAATTTTCTGAGCATTCAGCTTGTTATCAACAAATATCAAAATGAAAGTAAACAGCAAGAAATTTAAAAATTTTTCCATATTTTTTTAATTTAAAGGTTAAACATACTAAAACTTAACTTTTAATGAAAAAATAAAATTTCTCCCCGGTGCATTGATGCCCGAGGCGTAAGGGCGATAGAGTAAATTGGTGATATTTTCGATCCCTCCGGTTAATGCTATGAAGGGATGCGGATAATAACCAAGTTTAAAATTCAACGTGTACCAACTTGCTACATAAGGTTTACCATTTTCGTCGCGCGCATACGAAGGATTAAAACGTTCGGTTAAAGCAAGGTCTTTATAATTCATACGGGCATTGAATACAATATAAAAATCGGTTTTTAGTTTGTTTTTGTATTCATAAGTGATATGGGTACTTCCAAATGTTGGTGCGGCATGACGAAGTGGATAGGTTACCGATGAGTCGGGAACTTTTTCAAAACCCTTCTGATATGAGATATTGCTGCGTATTCCAAAACCTTTGTAAAACAATTCTACTCCTGCCTGAAAACCGTACACATCGATTTCACCGACATTTTGTACCGATTGTACCCTGCTTTTATTCCCCATAAAACGTATGGTCGAATCGCCATTAAAGGTGGTATTTTTTCGAACCATAGCATTAACCAGCCATGTTCGATAAACTGTTGCATCAAAACGAGCAAAATTTTTAATCGTTTTAAACGTACCAAATTCAAAGTTGTAAACCTTTTCGGGTTTTAAATGAGGATTGGGTACAACCAGATAACCTGGCACCGATTCAAACACTTTGCCCATATCGTCGATATTGGGGGCTCTAAAGCCATTAGCAATATTAACATACAATTGCCATGTTTCGTACGGAGTAAACACCACACCTGCACTACCTATGATGGAACCGATAATGACCTGTGCACTCAAAAAAGGAAAAGGAAAAAATGTTGTGTCAAAATTAGCATCAATATAAAAATGGTTGTAACGGATACCACTATTTAGTAACCAATACCGATTGGCTTTATACTTCGCTGTAAAATATAACCCATTCGACATCCATTGCGAACCGTTTGGATAACGCGTAACAGTAGGATAAACCTCATTTTTGATAATGTGCGTTAATGTTGCTTTAGAATACACTTTGTTATGAACAAATTCGTAACCATACAGCATCGAAAACTTTTCGGTAAACTGCTTGTCCATATCGGCATTGAACGAAAAGGCGTGCACATTTTCCTTTTGCATACGTCGTTCGCGATACATAAATTCCCTGTCGTAGCGACTTTCTTCAAAAAACTGATATGCCACTATGGTTTTGCATCGATCGAACCACTTGTTAGCCTTCGTATAGACAAAACCTAAGCGTTGCATTTGCCATTTTTGTGGTCCATAATACCATTCTGCCCAACGAAGTTTGCCTTTGTAAGGTCCATCGGTACGGATAACGGTTAGTCGGTCGTATCGATTGTATTTTGAAGTTTCCGAAAAATGAAAGGCATATTCAAAATCCATATCTTTGTTTGGCTTAAATAGAACTTTTTGCATATAATTGACCTGATCGTATTGTGAGCCCACTTGCAACGTCGAATCAGGATTTGGTATCATAACATCTTTATTGTCGTAGCGTATTACATAATGAGTTCGATAAAACGAGGGATGACCGCCTACATTACCCGAACGCAAATCGTCATAGTCTGAAAATGTAAAACTGCTAAGAAAAGCCCATTTTTTTAAACCCACATTTAAATCAAAATGAAAGGTGTTTTCACTATTAGCCGATGAAAAACGCGACATAGCATTTCCAGACAATTTTATTTTTTCATTGGGTAAAGCAACCATCGGCGTTAAAGTTTTAAAACTCATAACTCCTCCTATGGCATCACTACCAAACATAACCGAACCAGGTCCAAACAAAATTTCTGTAGCTTCCATGGCATTGGCATCGAGCGAAATCACATTTTGCAAATTGCCCGAACGAAAAATAGCAGTATTCATCCGCACCCCATCTACTACTATAAGCAAACGATTGGTTGCCATGCCTCGTATCATAGGCGACCCCCCACCCAACTGGCTTTTTTGCACAAAAGCATAGCCACTCACTCCCAACAAATCGGCCGAGGTCTGTGGATTTTGAAAAGCAGCCTCACGCATATTGATGCTTGCTATCCGAACAGGCGATTCTATCTTTTTTACTATCCAACGATCTGCTATTACCGATACTTCCTCAAGAAAAGAAATAATCGGTATCATAAATACCTCAAAGTTTTGTAATTCCAGCTGCTTATATGTAAAAAGTTGATCTTTGTAAGCTACATGTTTTAATAAAATACGCTCAGAACCTGTCAACAACGTAATATCTGCTTCACCTTTTTCGTTCGTAAGTGCTATTATGGAAGGTTTTTCGCTGATTATGGTAACATTTTCTACAGGACTACCGGTAGATGCATCTTTAACAATGATGGTTTGAGCACCTACCAACATGATAAAGAAAAACTCAATAATAGAAAAAACAATTTTTTTCATTCTTAACAATAAAAAATAAAATTAATAAATTGATTAATTCAAAAAAAATCGTAGATTCTTAAACTTTTTTTGGAGGAGGCGAAGAAAGACTTAAATAAATAAAATAATCTGAACTATTTTTAATAAAAATTTTAGTTTCTTCGTTGCTTACTATTATCTTGAATAAAATTTCCTGAAAAAAAAGAATTTTCAAAAAATCCATTAGTTTTTTGCTATTTTCTTTTTGCTGCGAATTATTAAAAAGCATATCAGACAACAACCAATAATATTGTTTCTTTAACTCTGTTTCTTTATTATCGCACCAAACCCAGTATAAAACGGTGTCTCCTGAATCAAATGATTGAATTACATCATACATCTCACCTTTGTATTCAAATTCGTCCGTATGCTCCCATTTTAGTTTAGTTTTCAATTCGCTTTTAGAGAATTTTAATAATAAAAAATGGTCTTTGTCATTAGTTTGAGCTAAAAATAGTTTTACTTTTTTCTGAATGCTACATCTGTGAAAATGAAAAGCCGTATATGAAACGATTATCGGAAATAATATAACACCTATAAACAATATTGCCCAACTCTTTCGGCTCATCAATAAATTAAGAAATAGATAATCAAAACAAAATTAACTATTTCTTTTGTGAATATAAACAATAATTAACCTAAAAAATAAAAACCAAAAAATGTTAAAAGCATACTGATTTTTATCATATTACTTCCATGAATAATCTTTCCATCAAGCATCTGCTTCGATATTTTATTCAAAATATTTGCCCGTTTAATTTTTAGTTTATGTAGAAAAAAAGTATTACTTTTGCCAAAAAACAATGTTTTACAACATATTTTATAAAGAATGTTAATTTTAAAACTATAATTATGAAAAGGAAAGCGTTAGTTTTAGGGTTATTGTTTACACCCTTTGTAATGTTAGGCAGTGAAGCCGATTTAAAGATTCCCGAACTTAGTTCCAACCAAAATCACTTGTTGATGATTGGATTAATCATTACGGTATTGGGAATGTTTTTTGGCTTATACCAATTTCTAAAAGTTAAGAAATACAAAGCACACAGTTCCATGCTCGAAGTAGCCAACATCATTTTCCAAACTTGCCGCACATATTTAATTCAGCAGGGGAAGTTTCTTTCTATCCTGTTTTTGATTATTGCAGCCATTATTACCTTCTATTTTGGTTATCTCCAACATAGTTCTTTTGCAGGTATTCTGCTTATTTTATTCTGGACTATTATTGGTATTCTTGGTTCATATAGTGTAGCATGGTTTGGCATCCGCATGAATACATTGGCCAATAGCCGTATGGCATTTGCTTCTTTGGAACGCAAGCCACTTAAATTATTAAATATTCCCCTCGATGCAGGTATGAGTATTGGCGTTATGCTTATTTCGGTAGAACTTATCATGATGTTAATTATATTACTTTTCGTTCCCCGCGAATATGCCGGTGCTAGTTTTGTAGGCTTTGCTATTGGAGAATCGCTTGGTGCTAGTGCTCTGCGTATTGCCGGCGGTATCTTTACCAAAATAGCCGATATTGGTAGCGATTTGATGAAAATTGTATTTAACATTAAAGAAGATGATCCAAGAAATCCTGGTGTTATTGCCGACTGCACCGGCGACAATGCAGGCGACAGCGTAGGACCTACCGCCGACGGATTTGAGACTTATGGCGTTACAGGTGTTGCTCTTATTTCGTTTATTGTACTTGCCGTTACCGACGTTCAGTATCAAACCGAATTGCTTACCTGGATTTTTGCCATGCGTATTTTAATGATTGTTACCTCTGTTTTTTCGTTCTGGATTAACCGCTTCTTTTCAAAATTAAAATATTCAAACAGCGACGATCTCGATTTCGAAGTACCTCTAACTAATCTGGTATGGATTACTTCTATTTTCTCTATCGTTGTAACATTCATTGCCAGTTATTTCCTGATTGGTCCGGATTCGTTATTGGGCACTGTTCAAGAAAACTTATGGATGGTACTTTCTGTCATTATTAGTGCCGGAACCATTGGAGCTGCCTTAATACCAGAGTTTACTAAAATATTTACCAGTCCTAAATCGAAGCACGTAAACGAAGTAGTAAGAGCTTCACGCGAAGGCGGAGCCTCACTCAATATTCTATCGGGTTTTGTAGCCGGTAACTTCAGCGCTTTTTGGCAAGGTATTGTGTTTATTGTTCTGATGTTTATTGCATACATTGCAAGCACTTATGGACTCGAAAACTTTATGATTTATCCGTCGGTATTTGCTTTTGGTCTAGTTGCTTTTGGCTTTTTGGGTATGGGACCTGTTACCATCGCCGTTGACAGCTACGGACCAGTTACCGATAATGCTCAATCTATATACGAATTATCGCTCATTGAAGCACGCCCCAATGTGAGCGAAGAAATTGAAAAAGATTTTGGTTTCAAGCCCGACTTCGAAAAAGCTAAACACTACCTCGAAGCCAACGATGGAGCCGGCAATACCTTTAAAGCAACTGCCAAACCCGTACTTATTGGCACAGCCGTAGTTGGTGCCACCACTATGATTTTCTCGCTCATTTTGGTTATTAAAAATGTACTGGGTATCGAACCCGAACAAATATTAAATATCCTTAACCCATGGTCTATATTGGGATTTATCGCTGGTGGTGCTGTTATTTACTGGTTTACAGGTGCTTCGACTCAAGCAGTAACAACCGGCGCCTATCGTGCCGTTGAATACATTAAGAAAAACATCAACCTTGACCCAAATGCCAGCTTAAGTGCTTCGACCGAAAACTCTAAAGAAGTAGTAAAAATATGTACCCAGTATGCTCAAAAAGGTATGATTAACATTTTTATAGCCATTTTTTCGTTTGCATTGGCTTTTGCGTTTATTTCGGCACCTTCGGGTACTGGTGATGCTACCGCAACAGCTGCCGCTTCGTTTTTTGTTAGCTATTTAGTTTCAATAGCTGTATTTGGCTTATTTCAAGCAGTTTTTATGGCTAATGCTGGTGGAGCATGGGACAATGCTAAAAAAGTGGTAGAAGTTGACCTGAAAGAAAAAGGAACCGAACTACATGCTGCAACTGTTGTAGGCGATACCGTTGGCGATCCATTTAAAGATACATCAAGTGTATCACTCAATCCTATTATTAAATTTACCACGCTTTTTGGTTTACTGGCCATGGAAATTGCTATTGCACCCGATTTTAGAGCTATTGCACCATACGTAGGATATGTATTCTTTGCCATAGCACTCATTTTTGTATGGCGTTCGTTTTACAAAATGCGTATCCCCGACAGATAATGTTTCTTCTAATATTTACAAACATTGCAGAACGAGGTTGTACATTACATAACAGCCTCGTTTTTTTTTGATGTAAGAAGAATGTGACTTCATCCCAATTACTGCATTAGAAAATTTTCTAATACAATACGATTAATTAAAATCAACTTTTACGGTTTGCTGACGCTGAAATAGAAAAGTGATTTTGCTAAATAGGGATAAGCCCAACTAATTCAATAATTAACCATTCTCAATGGTTTCTGTTAAATAAATAAACAAAATTCGTAATATAGATAATTGCTTTTATCAGAAACTTTATGTATAAATATTAAAATTATATTAAGTACCAATCGTCGAATTTAATAATTATTTAACATTGATGAACTAAAAACACCATAATTTAGCAAGGACAATAAACTTTATGAATTATGAGAAAAAATTTATTCATTGTAAGTAGCCTTATTTTGCTTTTTTCTTGTAGCAGTAATAAAAGCGAACAAAGGAATGATTTAAGTGGCGTCGTTAATGTCGATGGTTCATCTACTGTTTATCCAATAACAGAAGCGGTAGCCGAAGAGTTTAAAAAAGTATATCCAAACGTAAAAGTATCTGTTGCATTATCAGGAACGGGTGGTGGATTTAAAAAATTTGTTCGTGGTGAAACTGATATAAATAATGCTTCACGCCCTATCGCTCCATATGAAGATAGTATTGCCAAAGTAAATAACATTAAATATATTGAATTAGAAATAGCTTATGATGGATTAGCAGTTGTAGTAAATCCAAAAAACAATTGGTGTAACGAAATAAAAGTAGAAGAACTTAAGAAAATATGGGAGCCTGAAGCTCAGGGGAAAATTACCCGATGGAATCAAATACGTCCAGAGTGGCCAAATGAACCTATCCATTTATATGGTGCAGGTGTAGAAAGTGGCACTTACGATTATTTTACCGAAGTTATAGTTGGAAAATCTCATACAAGTCGTGGAGATTACACCGCATCTGAAGATGACAATGTGTTAGTTCAGGGAGTGTCTTCAGATAAGTTTGCTTTAGGATTCTTTGGAATTGCTTACTATGAAGAAAATCAAGATAAACTTAAATTGGTAGCTGTTGACAACGGTAATGGACCTGTTTTACCTAATCGTGAAACAGTTATGAATAAAACATATAGTCCACTTTCCAGACCACTCTATATTTACATAAACAATAAAGCTGCTGAAAGAAAAGAAATTCAAGAGTTTGTATCCTTTTATTTAAATAAGATGAATGAACTATCTATTGAAGTTGGATACATTCCTCTAAGCGATGAAGAAACAAAATTAATGAAAGAAAAATGGCAGAAATTTCTACAAGAGCATAATAATAAATAACTAGTGTTGTCGTAATAGTAATATAAACTATGTAACTGTTTAAATAAGAAAAATTTACTTCATGAAATTAATTGCAAAAAAAAAAATAAGACAAGGAAAATAAAAATCAACCTTTTTATATGAAGAAAATCAAGCACTTATCTTTTAAAGAAAGAATAATAGAAAGATTTTTACAAATTTCTGCTGCTGTAAGTATTTTTACAACATTAGGTATTCTTTATATTTTATTATCAGAATCAGTTGATTTTTTTAAAGAAGTTTCTATTCTAAATTTTTTAACCGACACTCAATGGACTCCTTTATTTTCAGAAAAACATTATGGTATATTACCACTTTTATCAGGAACTATTCTTACTTCAATAATAGCAATATTAGTATCAGTTCCTATAGGATTGAGTATTGCAATATTTTTAAGCGAATATGCTTCTAAAAATTTACGAAAAGTTTTAAAACCAGTTTTAGAAATTTTAGCTGCTATACCAACGGTTGTATATGGATACTTTGCTTTAATGCAAGTAACTCCTTTTTTACAGAAAATTATCCCTAATCTTTCTGGCTTCAATGCTTTATCACCTGGTATTGTAATGGGAATAATGATTATCCCTTTTATAGCATCATTAAGTGAAGATGTATTGTATGCCATCCCTTATAGCTTAAGAGAAGGTTCTTATGGAATGGGAGCAACTAAACTACAAACAGTCTTTAGAGTTCTAATACCAACTGCATCATCGGGTATCATAGTATCTATAATACTTGCCATATCGCGTGCATTTGGTGAAACGATGATTGTTGCTATTGCTGCAGGACAGCAACCAAACTTTACTTTTAATCCTTTAGTTCCTATTGAAACAATCACAACTTATATTGTTCAGGTTAGTTTAGGTGATGTTGTGCAAGGTTCTTTGGAATATAAAACTATCTTTGCCGCAGGAATTTCATTATTTGTATTAACCTTTATATTAAATAATATAAGTTACTTAATACGGAAAAAATATAAAAAATATCAGTTATGATTCCGGTTACTTCAAAATTTAAAAATAATAGACTTAAAGATAAAATTTTTAGATGGTATGGATTCTTGTGTACATTAACTGGTGTTATATTATTGTTTATTTTTTTGTATTCTATTTTAGCAGAAGGTTTAGATCGCTTAAATTTTCAATTTTTTACATCTTTACCTTCAAGAAAACCATCTGATGCAGGTATATTAGTTGCTTTAATTGGTACTTTGTGGATAATGATTTTAACAACAATTATAGTTGTTCCGATTGGTCTTGCTTCGGCTATTTATCTGGAAGAATATGGAAAAAAAAATAAATTTGCTGCTTTTATTGAAATAAATATTTCTAATTTAG
Organism: uncultured Bacteroidales bacterium; assembly: GCA_937960415.1. Classification (GTDB taxonomy): domain Bacteria; phylum Bacteroidota; class Bacteroidia; order Bacteroidales; family GWA2-32-17; genus Ch61. Next base: position 13,400 of record CALGPK010000087.1, read on the forward strand.
CCGGTGTTCCTTCTATCATTTATGGATTGCTTGCACTGGAAATTTTTGTAAGAATAATGGGATTAGGCAGAAGTTTATTATCGGGAGCACTAACTTTATCTTTACTTATCCTGCCAATAGTAATTGTTGCTACTCGTGAAGCGCTTAAAAGTGTACCCAATTCAATTAGAGAAGCATCTTATGCTTTGGGAGCTACAAAATGGGAAACGATGTGGAACGCCGTATTACCTTCAGCAGCAGGTGGTATTTTTACCGGTATTATTCTTGCTATTTCGAGAGCTATTGGTGAAACAGCCCCACTGGTCGTAATAGGTGCCATGCTTTATATAACCACCATTCCTACGCATCCATTAGATGATTTCTCCGTATTACCTGTTCAAATATATAACTGGCTTTCACGTCCACAAAAGGGATTTATAGAAAATGCAACAGCCGCTATCATCGTTTTACTGGGTATAACTTTCTTAATGAATAGTGTTGCTATCTATTTACGTAATAAATGGCAAAGTAAGGTTAAGTGGTAAAAAATTTTATATCTATGCAACAAGAGCCTATAATATCTGTTAAGAATGTTGATGTTTTTTACGGAAATCATCATGTTATTAAAAATGTTTCCTTAGATATTTTTCCTAACGAAGTAGTTGCACTCATTGGTCCGTCGGGTTGTGGAAAGTCAACATTCTTGCGTTTATTAAATCGTATGAACGATTTCATTGAATCGTTTAGAATGAATGGACAGATTTATATTGAAAATAAGAATATATATACCAGACATGTTCAAGTTGAAAAATTAAGAAAAAATGTAGGAATGGTATTTCAAAAACCCAATCCCTTCCCTAAAAGTGTTTATGAGAACGTTGTATATGGATTAAGAATACAAGGCATTAAAGACAAAAAATACATGGATGGTATTGTAGAAAGCATGTTACAGCGTGTCGGATTATGGAACGAAGTTAAGGATAAATTACATCAGTCGGCCTTAGCTTTATCGGGTGGACAACAGCAAAGATTGTGCATTGCCCGCACATTGGCAGTTGAACCTTCTATTGTGTTAATGGACGAGCCAACTTCTTCTTTGGATCCAATTTCTACTGCTACCATTGAAGAACTTATTTTTGAACTTAAACAACATTATACGATAGTAATTGTTACTCACAATATGCAACAAGCCAGAAGGGTTAGCAATAAAACAGCCTTCTTTTATATGGGTGAACTTATTGAATATGATGATACCATTAACTTATTCACCAATCCTAAGGTTGATTTAACGCATAAGTATATAACTGGTAAATTCGGTTAGTTTTTAAGTCCATTTATTCATTAGAAACTATTGAAAAAAACGATTGGATAGTCATTCTCGAATTGCTTTTTTTAGCATGAAAAAATTATTTGTGTTGCTAAAAAAGATAAAGATTCTTTTGCAAAATTATAATAACTTTATATAAAATAAAATTATGATTTAATATCAATAAATTACAATAATAAAAAAATTATTTGTTCTTGCAAAGGTCTGAAATCCCTTTTGCATAAAAAGAAGTAAAATGGTTCATTACATTACAAGTTGAACCATACCCTTGTGTAATATCTGCTTGCCATTTTTGGTTTTCCCCTTTAAAATATAGTAATAGGTTGCTGGTGGAGCTAATTGATTTGTATTGCGTATTTTACCGTCCCAACGCCCATCGAGGGTTTTCCACTCGTAAATAAACGTTCCATTGCGATCAAAAATGGTGCATTCTACCGATTCCATATCGTACAAAACAGGCGAAAAGTAATCGTGAATGCCATCGCCATTGGGCGAAAAAATATTGGGCATTTCAACGTAATTCATAGGTATTTCTACAATGTACGATTTGGTGATGCTATCTTTACAACCATGCGACGATTTAATAACTAATGAAATAAGATATTGACCCGATTTCGAAAACGAATGTTGAGGTTCTGGTTGATTGTAAACTGCCTCGTCGCCAAAATACCACTTGAAAGTAACATTTTTTTGTTGTTTCCAGGACATTTTTTCTACCACCGACAAATTTTCACTAATCGTTATGAGTTCATTACCAACAAGCATATCATACAGGTTGAAATCGGCCTTTACAGTTCCGCTATCGGGAATGTTTACCAAAAGTGTGTCTATTATTTCATCGCCTCTTTTAGCAAACACGGTATATTGACCGTATTTTATGTTTTCAACTGTGGGTTTGCTTATATTTAATTCTTTCCAGTAAAAATTTATTCCTGATATATTGCAGTGGATACTGGCTTTACCATTCCACTGTTTGCAGGTAGAAGCTCTGGTAAAAATTTCGTAAACGGGTTTTTCGTAAGTTGTTTGTGTATAGTTGTCATCTTGCGATGTCTTTTGTAAAGGCAATTCGGTTGTAGATGAAGATTTAAAGTCGTTACTAACTTTATGTATTTTTGTTGGAAGTGTGTAAACTATGGAAGTGTTTTTTTCTATTTTATGTGAACGATTTTCTTGCTGAATGGAATTTACAAAGGTTTCGCTTGGTTTAAGATTTGTTTGACTGCTTTCTGCTAATGATGTTTGATTTGCAGTTGTTTGATGATTGTTGGGCAAAAAGTAGAATGTCGCCACGAACACAATAATTCCGATAATACCTATGCTAAGGAAATGCCAAAGTTGGATACCATTAGATGCCGACATATTCTTTTTGAGCGAATGATATATTTCGGCAGGTGGCTCCTGCTCGTAATCGTATAACTGATTGCGAATAAATTTGTCAAACTGTTCACTAGTAAACTTTTTCATAACTTTTGTTTTTTAACCGATTGGCTAATAATCTTCTGGCTTTTAACAATTGTGTTTTTGAAGTAGATTCAGAAATTCCAAGCATTTGGGCAATTTCGTGGTGTTTATAGCCCTCGATAACATACATGTTGAAAACGATACGATATCCATCAGGAAGAGCATTAATATGTTTAATGAGTTCTTCGTACGAAAGTTCATCTTCAATACTTATCTCATCAGGGCTATCAAATTCGGTGTTTTCATCTACAAAAAAACAACGGCTATGGTATAGTCGGTAAGTATTGATAGCTGTGTGTACCATTATTTTTCTTATCCAACCTTCAAAAGAACCTGTGCCCTTATAATTTTCAAGGCATTTAAAAACTTTTAAAAAACCGTCGTGCAGAATATCCTTTGCATCGTCAGCATCTCGAGCATATCTAAGGCATACACCATACATTTTTCGCGAATACTGCTTATAAATGTCTTCCCAGTGCTGATTTGCCTGTTCAAAATATTTATTATCATTTCTTTTCTGCATGACTAAATATCATTTAATAGACAACTACAAACGTCAAAACGTTGTCTATTACAACAACATTTTAAGTTTTTTTACGAAGTTAAGAATTTTATGGACAATTCTATAATTTTGCAATTACCAAAATTTTTGTTTCTTACTTTTTCAAAAAAAATTCGTATTTTTGAAATAATCAATGAAAAAATTACGTTGCTCATGCGTCGCGACAATACTCGAAGCTTAGCCGATATTATCAAAGAATTGGTTGATGCTTACAAATTAAATGATAAACTTTTAGAATCCAGAATTATTCTATCTTGGGAAGAGGTAGCCGGCAAATACATTGCCCGCCAAACTCAACGTATTTACATCAGCAACAAAATACTGTATGTTGTTATTCCCAGTTCGGTGATTAAACACGAACTTCGTTTGGCTCACGACGACTTGCTCGATAAAATAAACACCATTGCTGGCAAGGCTTATATTCAAAAAATAGTGTTTATCTAATAATCGTTATTGCCCCGGTTTCTTCGTGAAGTCGTTCGTGCATATCTCTAAATGTGCATCGCCAGGTATAAGTGCCCACAGGAGCAATTTGCCCGCCTTTAACCTTTCCGTCCCAAGCTTCGCTGCGTTCGGTTTCGGGATAAAAGTTAGTGGTGCTCCATATCACTTCGCCCCAGCGATCGTAAACTTCGAGTAAAAAGTCGCGTGTAATGATAGAATGAGCCATAATGTAAAACACGTCATTGACGCCATCGCCATTCGGACTAAAGCCGGTAGGAGCATAAAAGGTGTACTGCTCTAAAACCCTAAGCTTACCGTAAGCTGTATCTTTACAGCCTTTTTCTGTGATAGCAATAAGCATAACATTGAACAAGCCTGCATGAGGATAGCGATGATATGGATCTTTTAAATTAGATGAATCGCCATCACCAAAAATCCACATATAATTGATAGCACCCGTTGTATGATTGATGAACTGAATTAGCGGATTAACTTCTACAACGACTTCCGGTTCCCATGTAAATTGTGCGTTAGGCTGTGGCCATACAGTAATCATATCGTTGTAAACATTAACCGTTTTACAACCATTGGGAGAAGTTACTGTTAGAGAAACATCATAAACGCCCGGAGTAGTATAGGTATGTACTGGGTTTTTAGCAAGCGAGAGGTTGCTGTTGTCGCCAAAATCCCACACAAAAGTTCGTCCACTATCTGGATTAACTTCAATAAAATGGACTGTAAGAGGTGCGCATCCTTGAACTGTATCGGCAAGAGCATCGGCAGGAGGCAATGGCAGTACTGTAATAAATACACCAGCAGAATCCCATGAACCACAGGCATCTTCGGCCTTTATCCAATAATAACCTGTGTAATTAGGATATATATAATAGGGTGGTGCTATAATATCACCATTCTGGTAAGTAATGGTGTAAGGAGCACCTGTTCCGCCATATACTACAGGAGTTAACATAACTACTTCACCCGGACATATTTGTGTTGGGTTGGCTATTAAATCTACTACCACAGGAGTAGAAACATACACTGTTACACTTACCGTATTACTTATACATCCATTGGCATCAACTACATGAGCAGTATAGGTTACGGTATTCAATGGTGTTATAGTAATCTGAGCTGCTGATTGTTGCTGGTTCCAGTAATAAGTGTACGGAGGAGTGCCGCCAGTTGCAGTAATGAGAAGAGTTGTTGATTGTCCATAGCAAATGGTATGACTGGGTGTTGCTGCAATGGTTATTTGATTGGGTTCAGTAATCGTTGTACTTTCTATTCTGGAGCATCCATTGGCATCGGTTACCGTTACCGAATAAAAGCCAGCTGGTAAATTTAAAAGATCTTCTACAGTAGCCCCATTGTTCCAGTTATAGGTGTAAGGCGTAGTTCCTCCGCTAACAGTCAGATTTATAGCACCTGTTGATTGTCCGTAACATAAGATATTATTACTACTGATAGAAGTAGTCATTCCTGATGGATTAACTACCTGAACGGATGTAGTAGTCGATGTGCATCCATTTTCACTTACCGTAAGAGAAATAGTATAAGTACCAGGATTGTTCCATGATACCTGATGTGGACCTTGTCCTGTCCCGGGTATGGCATTGCCTCCGTTCCAATTCCAATTGTAAGTGGCATTAGAAGTTCCTGTGCCTGTATATGTTACAATAGAATACTCGCCTGAGCAATTTATGGTACTAGCTGTAAAACTACTTGTTGGAGATGGCAAAAAGTCTATAACTACCGTATCCGATGCTATGCAGTTCTGACCATTTGTTTCTGTCCAAATAAATTGATACGTACCAAAAACACTAACATTTACAGTTGTTTGAGGATTCGAATGATTGGTAAAAGTAATGACACCTGGACCTGTTCCAGACCATTGACCACTAGTAGAAGAAATAGCATTTAAATTATAAGTTGTTCCACAAATAGAGTTGTCTATTCCTGCATTGGGATTGGGCAAGGGTACTACATCTACATTTACCGAAGCGGTTCCTGTACAGCCACTGCTATTAGTAACTGTTACCGAATACGTGCCTGATGTACTAACTTGAATTACTTGTGTTGTTTCATTATTATTCCATAAATAAGATTGATAACCACTTCCAGCATCAAGTGTTGTTGATGTGCCTGCGCAAATGCTGGTATTTCCACTGATGGTTGGTGTTGGATTTTGAGAAACAACAACCGTAGCCTGTGCAGTACCTGTGCAACCTCCTGCATCTGAAACAGTAACAGAGTACGTACCTGCTTGAGTTACGGTTATGGTTGGTGTGTTTTGTCCGGTACTCCATAAGTAATTTGCATATCCTGTTCCTGCATCAAGAATGGTAGAATTACCCGAACAAATTGCTAGCGTACCTGTTATGGTTGGCGATAAGTTAGAAGCTTGTTGTACTACTACAGAAGCACTTCCACTACATCCACTGGCATTGGTAACTGTAACTGAATATGGGCCTGGATTATTAACAACAATGCTTTGACTATTGGCACCATTACTCCATAAATATGTTTGATACCCTGAACCAGCATCTAATGTAGTAGAGCCTCCTACACAGAATGTTGTAGAACCACTGATGGTAGGATTAGGATTGGGAACACCTGAATTGACTACAATGGTAGCTGTTGCATTACATGTATTACTTTGAACATCGGTAACCGTAACAGAGTATGTACCAGGTGAAAGATTATTAATATCCTGGGTATTGGCAGTAAAATTATTGGGTCCGGTCCACTGATAATTATAACTACTATTACCTGTTACAGTTAAATCAATAGAACCGTTATTGAGTCCTGCACACGTTTCGTGGGTTACATTTTGCTGAATAGTAGGTGGATTACAACCTGAACAAGGAGGGATAGAAGCCAGATTATTATACGTAACAGTATTGGTGCCATCGGTAACCTGAAGTGGCCATGATGAAGGAACTGAAGCGGTATAGCCGCTTGCGTAGGTTGTCCATGTGGTAAGTGAGCACACGGGAACCGTACATACACCAAAAAGCCATTGACCACCACATTGCTGACATTGGGTTTGATTGGTAGGAGTAATAACTTGTGTTGTTTGTGTTTGCCATTGCAAAATACCTGCTCCACCAGATCCTTGAAGTGAAGTTCCATCATAACATACCGAAATTTGTTGGGAACAATCAATTACAGTTATTATTATCGAATCTGTACCACAGGGTAAAGTGTAATAAATAGTATGACTACCGACTCCCGCTACTGATGGATTGAAAATTCCGTTGGTGCTATTGGTAATACCATTACCCGACCATGTGCCACCAGAAGTGCCTCCTATAAGAGTTATAGGTGGGTCGGTTTCGCACATTAAATCTACGGGACAAATGTTGGCATCACAACATATCATAACGTTTTTAGGACAGGCATTAAAATTGACCGATTGAACATAACCAACACGATTATTATCACCAGAAGCACCTGTTGTTCCACATACAATTACATCGCCATTCGTTCCAACAGCCACATCAGAGACCCTAAAGTTGGTATTCGATGAAGCAAGCTGATTAAGTGCAGCATCGTATTTTAGTACACGGTCTTTTGAACCGATATAAACATTTCCACATGTGTCTAAATCAATACCGTTGTTGTGTGGAGCATTAAAACCCAATGAAGTTTGAGTTCCACCGCCTGGAATATTAACCGAATTTATAATACCACCATTCATCAGCGAACGACGATCGACTTTTACACCATTTTGAGTGTAAACATAATTTTTGTTTGCTTTGATAGCCATATTTGCTCCGTTACCATTTTCTGGTCTAAAATGTTCGCTTTTATATCCAAACTTGTAAGTATGGTTAATGGCAAATAAAGGCTCATCATTCGGACATTGTGAAAAGTTTTGAGTAATAGCTCCAATGGTATCTAATGTTAAATAATAGTATTTTGCATTGTATGCAGCCGATATCGATCGTACTTCTTCAATATCATTTACCATTCCAAAAGCACCAGGTCTGTTAACACCTACCTGAACTATGCTAATTACATCACCTGTATTCGTATTTATATCAAATAAAACTCCATATCCGTATGGGGCTGGAAAACCTACAAGTCTTGTACCACCCACAATGAGTTTTGTTTGATCGCAATTGAAAGCTATTGCCCAATATTCGTCCATAGGACCGCCATTTTTGTGGTATAGCATAGTACCACTGCTATTAATTTTTTCTAACTGTGCAACAGAACCTGCAGTTATGTAACTATTACCATTATTATCTGTTGCAAGCGTACCAAGCCAATAACCCGATGTATCCCATGATGTTGTATAGGTCCATTGTAAAACTCCGGCTGTATTATATTTTTTTAACTTTTGTGGGCTAATCATTCCATCACCAATAATATAAGCATTTCCTTGCGCATCGGTTTCGCATTCCCATACTCCGTTTGATGAATTTGAAAAAGGGGTTTGTGTCCATGGATCTATAACAATAGTTTGACCGATATTTGCATTTTGTAATTTAAATGAAATAGTATTGTTGTCGATTATATAAAATGATGGAATTGTTTTTTTATTTTCTGCATAAAATGTAACTGGAGCATGTTCGATAATTTCTCCCAACTTCGTTTTTACAATGATATTGCCTTTTTTGTCTAATGAAATAGGGTGAGAATATTTTAACTTAACTTGTTCGACATTTCCCCCTGGATGAACTACAACGGAATATTTAAGCCCACCCTGAGGATGAAATTCATAAACGATATCGATATTGGGGTAAATGTTTAGATAAGTAATTTTTTCGTACGATGGTATGAAGTTTACGTTGGTAAGTTTACCGTCAATTTTGAAGGTATAGCTATGGTAGTATTCTGTCTTGTTTTCGGGTAAAATGATGGTATTAGGGTTGGCATTGAGCCACTCGGCTGTAATATACTCTTCGATAATGGAGTTTCTAAATTCTTCGATTTCGTATTGTCTGTATTGTTCAAAAGTCATTGTTTTCTCATTCCGAAGTTCTTCGTTGGATTCTTTTATTGTCGATTCGGTTTTCTTTTTATATTGTGCAAAACGGAAATGGATAGAATTGTTGGTAAAAAAATACGTCTCATGGCTGCCTTCATAACCAAACATAATAGGTTTGTTGAACATAATACGATAAAGTGCTTCAAATTGACCTTTGTTTTCAATAAAAGATTTTTCCTTTCCCCATCTGATTTGCCAGTTTACACGCTGCGAATAAATTAATGAACAGGCAAATAATAAAATCGTAATAATTAGTAATCGAATCATATCTTAACAAATTTTATTTAACTTAGACGTAAAATTATCTTAAAGGTTGCTTTATCTAATGACACTAATAGCTCCTGCTTCTTCGTGGAAATTGTCGAAGGTATCTTTAAAAATGCAACGCCACGTATATGTTCCAATAGGTACAATATTGTTTTCTTTAGCTCTTCCATCCCATCGTTCACTTCGTTCTAAATCCTTAAAAAATTTGTCAGTTTTCCAGATAATTTCGCCCCAACGATCATATATTTCAAGTAAAAAGCCCTCTTCTTTAATGCCATGAGCATAAACACAGAAGTAGTCATTAATTCTGTCGCCATCTGGACTAAAAGCGGTGGGTGCATAAAAGGTATATTGTTCTAAAATTTTTATGATAGCCGACGAAGTATCTCTACAACCTTTATTAGATATAGCTATTAGCTGAGTTTCGTAATTTCCTTTTCCCGGATATCTATGATAGGGATTGACCTGACTGGAAGAATCTCCATCACCAAAAATCCATTGGTATTCTACAGCATCTTTTGAAAGATTATTAAAATTAACAACGGGTTTTATTTCTGTTACTATTTCCGGATACCAGGTAAATGCGGAAATAGGTTTGGGCCATACTTGTATCATATCATTGATGGTATAAGTATATTTACAACCTTGTGCCGAAGTAATGGTGATAGACACATCGAAAGTCCCCGGAGTTGTATAAGTATGTACTGGATTTTTTGACAAAGATAAATTGCTTTGATCGCCAAAATTCCACTGATAGGATTGACCATTATCGGGATTGGTTTCAATAAAATGTACCGTTAAGGGAACGCAGCCCTGCAATGTGTCGGCGTAAATATTAGCAGGTGGTAGCGGATAAACATTAATAAATACGCTACTTGTATCCCAACTACCGCAAACATCTTCGGCTAATACGCCGTACCATCCACTTTGTGTAGGATAGATATAAATAGGAGGTGATACTACATTGCCTTCATGGTTATAAACCAAATATGGAGGACCTACCCCACCCCATATTACGGGTGTAAGTAAAACAGGTTCTCCCGGACATACCCAGTAAGTATTAGCTAATAGATTAACATTTAAGGGAGGTGCAACATACACTGTCGTAGTCATAATTGGGCTTGCACAACCATTTGCATCTGTAACCGATGCCGTATATGTAGTAGTTACTTCCGGATAAACAACAATGCTTGAACTGGATATTTGGCCGTCCCAGTAATAATGGTAAGGGCTTGTCCCGCCCACAGCAGTAATATTTAAATAAGCAGGCTGACCGATACAAATATATTGATTGGGTGTTATAGAAGTAACTAAAAGAGGTGGTTGATTAACCGTTGCACCTATAATTTTGGTACATCCTTTGGAATCTGTTACACTTACCGAATAGTTTCCTGCTGGTATGTTTTGAATATCTTCACTGGTACTCCCATTATTCCATATATACGTATAAGGAGGAGTTGCACCGGTTACAGTTAAATTAATGGCACCACTGGAATCTCCAAAGCATTTTGTATCATCAATAACAGTGGAAAGAGTTAAAGGAGTAGGGTTAAAAATAACCACCGTTGTTGGTGTTGAAGTACAACCATTTTCAGTTACCGTAAGAGTAACACTAATGTTCCCCGTGGAAGACCAATTTGCTTGATGAGGACCTATGCCAGTTCCGGGGAAGACATTTGCACCGTTCCAGTTCCAGTTAAACGTAGCATTTGAAGTAGCATTTCCTGTATATTGTATGGTAGAATTTTGACCATAACAAGGGATTTCAGAAGCAATAAAAGTACTGCTAGGAAGGGGAATAACAGTCAATAATACATCAGATGTTCCTGTACAACCATTGGCATCTGTTCCTGTAACGTAATAAGTTGTAGTTGTTGGTGGACTTACTTCAATATTATTACCAGTACCGATATTCCATGTATAGTTTAGTGCACCAGATGCAATTAAAGTTGAATTTTGTCCATAACAAATAGTCGAAGGATTTGCGATAGCAGTAACTATTAAAGCAGGTGGTTCGGTGATTTGTACAGTATGAGTTTTGCTACAAAAGTTTTGATCCACAACGGTAACAGTATAGTTACCAGCAGTTAACCCACTTGCTATAGTCCCATTTTGTCCGTTGCTCCATAATATATTATAATTAGGTGTACCTCCTGCTACATTAAGTTCGGCTTGACCATCGCTTCCTGCAAAACAAGTAACCGGAGTGGGTATTATAGAGAGTTGCAATTCGGGTGGTTCACTAATGGTAACACTTCCTGTTTGACTACATCCACCTGCATCGGTTATAGTAACACTATAGTTTCCCGGTGGTAAATTCTGAATATTGGGTGTATTCGCATTATTCGACCATTGGTAAGTATAAGGAGGTACACCTCCGTTAATACTAACTGATGCCGATCCATTATTCGCTCCAAAACATTTAACATCAGTAGCCGATAAAGTAATATTTGGCAAGTTAACTACAACTTGCTGTGATATGTTTTTCTCACAATTACCATTATTTATAGTTAAAGTTACATTATATGTACCCGGTGAGGTATAAGTATGTGTTGGATTTTGTTGAGTAGAAGTATTACCATCTCCGAAATTCCATGCCCATGATGTAATATTTCCCGGATTGGTAGTTGAAAGATCCGTAAAATTAACCGTTAAGCAGTTTGTTGTGTAATTAAACTGGGGATTTAATTGAACAACTTCTATAGGAAACACATACCAAAACCCACATAAACCAACAGAAGTAGGCGAATTGATTAATACCGTTACATTACTATTATTATAATTTTGTGGATTGATAATAATAGAAGGAGTAGTTTCGCCCGTTGACCATAAATAAGTCATACCCGGGTCTATATTAGGAACTGTTAAAGTAGCTGAAGTTACATTATCGCAAAACATGTTTTCTTGTGTTAATAAACTCGATGGGCAAATAAAATCAATATAACCATAACCAAAATGACCGGTTTGAGAACAATCGGCACTGGTAACAACAATTGTTAAAGTTTGTCCTACGTATGGATTAAGGTTTATTCCTACAGTAGTCCATGGTTTATACCATACACCACCTCCTGCATTAATAAAACCTGGAATACTACCACCTGCTACATATTGTTGATAACTGCATGGTATAATTTGGTTATTGCCATCATATATCTTTAATTCAAAATACGGTTGTTCTGACCAAGAATGTCCTGGGTCTTCAAATACAACAGCATATTTATAAATAAAGTTTGTGTCGTTAGGACCAACAACGAATGTAAAAATAAGTTGTTCGGCCTGAGCACCAACACTATTGTTACCCAGACGAACAGAAAAATTTCCACCTCCGGGTGCAACTTTTGGAAAGTTGCCATACGGGTCGTTGCCTCCGTTTTCGATCGTATGTCTATTAGCAACGGGTGCTGTACCGGTCCAATTACCAGCTGGATAACCATTATTGGTACCCGTTTGACACGTCCAGCCTGTAAAATTACCCATCTCAAAATCCAGATTGGAACATAAACTTGATTTGAGCCCTTTCAACGTTGGATGTATATTTTTGTGTCTTTCTCTGGTTATGTAATTATTGAGCCATTCATCGGCTAATGGATCTTCGCGATAACGTTCGATAATATATGCTTCTGTTGTATGATCGTCTGATATGTGATAATGAAGAATTTTAATAATTGTATCGCTTTTGTTACGTTTGTGATGTTGATTTTCGTGCGAATGATTGCAACTACTTTTCTGCTGCGCAAAAGCTGAAAAAAAACTTACACATAAAAAAAGAAAACCGATGCTTTTCATAAAATCTTTCTTTGTAATTATAGACGAATGTTTTAAATTTTGGTTGCCTATATTTAATGAAAATATTGAACATTAAACCCAAAAAAAAAATTGTTCAAAATTATAATATGTTATGTTTATTATCATAAGGTGAATGTCGAAATTTTACTAAAAAAATATTTTTGTTTTTATCTAAACATACTCTATATTTGTTAGCCCATAAAATGACCAATGACAAAAAAAATTATTTTCATCATATTGTTTTTAAATAGTGCTTTTCAGTATTCGCATGCTCAGTTTCTTTCTAATTTATCTTTAAAGCATCACTTTAACCAAGCTCGAAGATCTATTTTATTTAACAATTATGTTACAGCAATTCCACATCTGGAGTTTCTATTAAAAAAAGATTCACTCAATGCTAACTACAATTTTTTAATGGGATTGTGCTATTATCATATTCCATTAAAAAAAATGAAAGCTATACCGCATTTCAATATTGCACTAAATAAACTGTCAATAACATATAAAGAATTGAATTTCAAAGAAAAAAGTGCACCTGTTAGAACTTACAAATATTTAGGAGAATTGTACCATTATTGTTACAACTTCGATAAAGCTGAGAATTTCTTTGCAAAGTACCTTGAGTATCTTCAGCCGGGAACAAAGGAGTATAACGATACACGTCGATTGATGGATATTTGTAAATACGCTTCTTCATTGATTAATGATTCTATTGAAATCTCCATAGAAAATATGGGACCTATCATTAATTCTGAATATGACGAACATTCACCTTGCCTAAACGCCAATGAAACCGTACTTATTTTTACTTCGCGAAGAAGTAGTAGCACCGGTGGATTAAAAACAGATGACGGACGCTTTTTTGAAGATATTTACATTTCTGTAAAAGATGGAGATAACTGGACAAGTCCTAAAAACATCAGCCCTTTAATAAACACCGATAAACACGAAGCTAGTATATGCCTTTCGTCCGATGGGCAAGAATTATATATATACAAAGACGATTTTGGAATTGGAAATATTTATGTTTCTTATCGAGATGATGAAGGCAATTGGACTGTTCCTATAAAGCTTGAGCCTCAAATAAGTTCTTCGGCAAACGAGACGCATGCTACTATTTCGGCAGATAAAAATATGCTGATTTTTTCGAGCGATAGAAAAGGAGGATTTGGGGGAAAAGATTTGTACATGTCTCTTAGATTGCCAAATGGCGAATGGGGCATACCCAGAAATTTAGGACCTAATATCAATACTCCTTACGATGAAGATGGTCCGTTTTTGCTTCCGGATGGTTATACGCTCTATTTCTCTTCCAAAGGACACAACACCATTGGAGGATACGATCTCTTTGTCAGCGAATTGCAAGAAGATGGAACGTGGGGCAAGCCCAAAAATTTAGGTTATCCTATCAATACTACCGACGATGAAGTTTACTTTTATTTGTCGGCCGATGAAAAACGTGCTTATTTTTCGTCGGTACGCGAAGATAGTTATGGCGGAAAAGATATATATGTGATGAATTTATTGTCTTTGCCCGAAAGATCTTCGGCGGTTGTTAAAGGCAAAATATACATTAAAGGACAGGACACCATACCCGTAAAAGATGTGATAATAAAAGTATACGACAACAAAACACAAAAATTAATGGGACAATATAAACCCAATAAAGAAACAGGATATTACGTAATGATATTGCGACAAAATAGAGAATACACTATAATATGCGAAAATAAAGAATGTCAATTCGAACCCAATACTTTTTTTGTACCTCAGCACACATCGCTGTATGAGATAGATAATCCTATTATTATTGAGCCTATCAGTAAAGTAGAAATAAAAGAATGAATAATATGGCAAACTTTTTTAATTCATCGGTAGGAAAAAAAATAATTATGAGCCTGAGTGGTTTGTTTTTAATTCTTTTTTTATTGGTACACTTAAGTATCAATTTTCTCACAGTAGTTGATCCTTCGGGCAAATTATTTAATCAGGCATCGGAATTTATGGAAACCAATCCATTTATTTTTGTTATGCAATTTGTGTTAGCGGCAGGTTTTTTGTTCCATATTTTTTATGGTACTTGGTTAACACTTCAGAATCGTAAAACCCGCCCTGTACCTTATGCTGTTTCAACCCAAAGCAATGTTTCATGGTCGTCGCAAAATATGTGGATAACCGGAGCTGTTATTTTAGGTTTTTTAGTTCTTCATCTGTACAATTATTTTTATAAATTGAAATTTACCGATTTGATTGAAAGTGGTCAAATGACAGAATTTGAACTGGTTACAGGTTTGTTTCATGTGAATAACTGGATTTATACACTTTTATATGTTTCGTGGTTTATCATTCTTGGATTACATTTGAATCATGCTCTACAATCGGCATTTCAAACTATTGGATTGAACAATCAACAATGGCTAAACCGCTTAAAATGGTTAAGTAGTATTTATGCTATATTTATTACGATTGGATTTAGTACTATTTCGTTATATTTTTTCATTAGATCAATTTTGAATTAGTTTTTATCGTATGACAACTATCAATGCAAGAATCCCAGAAGGTCCGATAGATAAAAAATGGACGCAATTTAAATCGACGTGTAAGTTAGTAAGTCCTGCTAACAAAACAAAATTGGATATAATAGTTGTTGGAACGGGTTTAGCCGGAGCTTCGGCAGCTGCCAGTCTCGGCGAATTGGGCTACAATGTCAAAGTATTTTGCTATCAGGATAGCCCACGAAGAGCACATAGTATTGCTGCTCAGGGTGGAATAAATGCTGCCAAAAATTACCAGAACGATGGCGATAGTGTATATCGTTTGTTTTTGGATACACTCAAAGGCGGCGATTACCGTTCGCGTGAAGCAAACGTTTACCGACTTGCCGAAATAAGCAATCAAATCATCGATCATTGTGTAGCACAGGGTGTTCCCTTTGCCCGCGACTATGCAGGATATTTAGATAACCGTTCGTTTGGGGGAGCGCAAGTTTCACGTACGTTCTATGCCAGAGGTCAAACCGGACAACAATTGTTATTAGGAGCTTATGGCTCGCTAAATCGGCAAATTAAGGAAGGCAAAGTTAAACTGTATCAACGACGCGATGTGCTCAATATAGTTATCGTCAACGGTAAGGCACGTGGCATTATTGCACGTAATTTAGTTACGGGCGAAATTGAACGCTATTCGGCTCATGCGGTGGTTTTAGCATCGGGAGGGTATGGCAACGTTTATTATTTGTCAACAAATGCCATGGGATCCAATGCTACCGTCATCTGGCAAGCATATAAGAAGGGAGCATGGTTCGCTAATCCTTGCTTTACGCAGATACATCCAACATGTATTCCTGTTCATGGCGACTATCAATCCAAACTCACACTGATGAGCGAAAGCTTGCGCAACGACGGTCGTATATGGGTGCCAAAAGATATTGAAGACGCCCGAAAACTCCAACGTGGCGAAATAAAAGCAAACGACATCCCCGAAGAAAAAAGAGATTATTATTTAGAGCGACGTTATCCAGCATTTGGCAATCTAGTACCACGCGATATTGCTTCTCGTGCAGCTAAAGAGCGTTGCGATGCCGGCTATGGTGTTAACAACACCGGTCTTGCTGTTTTTCTTGATTTTTCCGATGCTATAAAACGACTTGGTAAAGAAGAAATAGAACGCCGTTATGGCAATCTTTTTCAAATGTACGAAAAAATTACAGCCGAGAATCCATACGAAACCCCTATGATGATTTATCCAGCAGTACACTATACCATGGGTGGTTTGTGGGTTGATTATCATCTTATGTCCAATATACCGGGTTTATTTGTTATAGGCGAAGCTAATTTTAGCGATCATGGTGCCAATCGTTTAGGAGCCTCTGCTTTGATGCAGGGACTTGCCGATGGCTATTTTATTTTGCCATATACTATCGGACATTATTTAGCCGATATGGTAAAAGAACCCAGAATTGATACAAAAACTAACGAATTTGAACAGACCAGTAAAGAAGTTGTTGACCGAATTGATCAACTAATCTCCATAAAGGGAACTGAACCGGTTGATTATTACCATAAGAAATTGGGTAAGATAATGTGGGATAATGTTGGAATGAGTCGAACGGAACAAAGTTTAACCGAAGCTATTAAAGTTATCAAAGAGATTAAACAAGAATTCTGGAAGAACGTTAAAATACCCGGTAAAATTGACGAATACAATGCCGAATTGGAAAAAGCTTGGCGTGTAGCCGATTTTATTGAGTTGGGCGAATTGATAGCTATCGATGCTTTACATCGTCGAGAATCGTGCGGAGGACATTTTCGCGAAGAGAGTCAAACCGAAGATGGTGAAGCCAAACGCAACGACCAGGAATTTGCTTATGTAGCAGCATGGGAGTATCAGGGCAAAGACAAAGAACCATTGCTCAATAAAGAAGATTTGATTTTTAATGAAGTACAATTGGTTCAACGAAATTATAAATAGGAACAAGCTATGAATTTCACATTAAAAATATGGCGTCAGGCAAATCCTAAAGATAAAGGACGTTTCGAAATTTATAAGATTGAAAACATTAGTCCCGATGCATCGTTTTTGGAAATGTTAGATATTCTAAATGAAAAGCTGATTCGCGAGGGCAAAGATCCTGTTGCTTTCGATCACGACTGTCGCGAAGGAATATGCGGGATGTGTAGTCTATACATTAACGGACGTCCACACGGTCCGGATGACGATGTTACCACCTGTCAGCTTCATATGCGTAAATTTAAAGACGGCGAAACTATAACCATAGAACCATGGCGTGCAGCAGCTTTCCCTGTTGTAAAAGATTTAATTGTCGATAGAAATGCCTTTGACAAGATATTACAAGCTGGTGGATTTATTTCAGTTAATACAGGTTCTGCACCCGACGCCAATGCTATTCCTATTCCAAGTCACATAGCTGAAGAGGCATTTGATGCTGCTGCGTGCATTGGTTGTGGTGCCTGTGTCGCCGCTTGCAAAAATTCTTCGGCTATGCTATTTGTTGCTGCTAAGGTATCGCATCTTGCCTTATTGCCGCAGGGACGTATAGAAGCTGCTAAACGTGTTAAAGCAATGATTGCAAAAATGGATGAACTTGGTTTTGGAAGCTGCACCAACACAGGAGCATGTGAAGCAGAATGCCCTAAAAATATTTCCATAGCCCATATTGCACGTTTGAATAGAGAATTTTTATGTGCAAATATTAAGGAATAATAGCTATAATATTACATTTCGATAAATTCAAAAGGAATTTTAAGAAGTTTGGAAAAACGAACGCCCGATGCATACATGTCGGTATCGTCTTTCAGGTAGTGCCAACGAATAAGTACATCGTTGTTTTTAGCCAGTTCTTGTAACAAAAGCAAAACTTTGGCTAATTGCTTAGCCGATGCTGTATTGAAGTATTCTAGTTTGAAATTAAAAACAGTTTTCGGCAATGGATTTTTAGAATATTCGGTAAGCCAGTTTATAATAGGTTCGTAAAATGCTATAGCATTTTCGGGCAGCGACCGATGACCAATTTCAAATAACTGATTTTCTTTGTCTAAAACCACCGAAGGGGTATCTTCTTGTGCAGGTATTTTTATAGGTTCCAACATACTTACTCAACAGTAATTAAACTTTGCAAACTTAAAAAAGAATAATGATTATTAATAGGAAGTATATCATATTGTACAGGAAAACCGCTCTTTAAACGTATATCAATCATACCTAATCCCGTTTTTTTGGAATTTGAGCCTTCAAAATTAAATAAACTTTCGTTATAATATTCATCTATTTCTTCTTTTGTAAGTTCGTTTACTTTATCAATTTTTTTCTTAAGCGAAACAAGCTGTTCATTTTCGATGAAGTTTCCAGTCAAAATACGATAAAAGTTATCTGTAAAACCTAATAAAAAAATTCCGGGTACTACATGTTGATCATAGTCGTTTGGTATATAACCATGTTTAATAATATTTTGAAGCATTTCAACCACAATGTAAAAAACTTTTTTCTTGTAACTGATGCTACCAACCATCTGTCCTTCGAGCGAATTAAGCAAGATGAGAAGGCTCTCCTGATTAAACGGACCATTATTAATGATAGAAAGATTCTCTCTGTTGAGGATTTCATGAATTTTTTCCACAAAATGAAATTCAGAAATTCCTACGGATCCTTTGGGGACATCATCTTCCAAAACCGGAACTGTACATAAATAAAAATACGAAAGCTCATCGTTTAAAGGTACAAACTTGTAAATAAGTTTATTGCCTGCTTTTCGAGCAATATCAATGAGTCCTAAACCTGCACCACCTTTATCAGAAATGCTCCCTTCTTCGAGAACAGTCTTATAATATTCTTTGAGTTCATCTTTGCTTAAGGCATTAATTTTATCGATAAGTGTTTGTAAATATGGAATATTTTTGTTTGGAGCAATATTGCCTGTGGTAATAACATAGCGGTTATTCATTTTTTGGATAAGGAATAAGCTGTCGAGTTGAGGATTGGGCTTAATATTAGATGCCTGATGACGTGTTACATTCTGAAGGGCTTCTACTAAAATATTATAAACGCGTTTTTTGAGTTTCGACGATTCTTCTTGTTTTTCAAGTTTATTCTCAGTTAAGGATAGAATAGTATCAGTTACTTCCTGTGTAAAAATACCTTTATAAATATAGCCTAAATGATGGTCTTGCATTATAAAGAATAACTGCTTTACGAAGTCGAGCGATAAATTACCTGTCATAAAAACTTAACCGAAAATTGAAAAATTGTTTTACAAACCTACAATTTTTTTTTTAAAATTCAAAAATTTAAAAAATCTGCTGTGTTATTTTAGCAACGTTTGTCTTTATCTCAATATTCAAAGGCACTCCAAATACAATGGGGTAATTTACTGTTCCATGTCCTACCGGAAATTTATATATAAAAAATTGGTGATTGCTTGAACGCAATGAGTTAAGTAATTGTTGAAATGACAACGAAAATTGAGCTTGTTTTTTTAGTCGGAAATTACCTATTATGATACCGTTTAGTTTGTCTAATAACCCGGCATCTTTTAAATGAAACATATACCGCTCGATTTTATATGGCTCTTCGTTTAAATCCTCTATAAGTAAAATTTTTCCATCTGTCTCTATAGAGTATGGCGTCCCTAAAGTATGACTCAGTATGGTCAAATTTCCACCAGTGATAGGATAAGAAAAACGAACCGACTTGCCAAAAATCTCCATGTTTTTCAACGATATTTTGTACAAAATTTTGCCGCTAGTAACTAATGTATATAAATATTGAACAGATGAATTTCGATAGCGATAAAACGATGCTGGCATAGGACCATGAATACAAGCAATTCCAAGGCTTTGTATCTTACAGAGCAAGTAAGTAATATCGCTAAATCCGATGACCCATTTAGGACTGCGAATAAAATTACTAAAATCAATTTTATCCATAATTCTAACCGTTCCATATCCCCCACGTGCACAAAAAATAGCTTTAATATCTTTATCATCTAGTGCTTGCTGAATATCTTTTAGCCTATTGTTGTCTGATGAAGAAAAATATCCATATTGATCGAAAATATGCTCTCCCAATTGCACGTTAAATCCCCATTGTTCAAGCATTTGTGCTCCAACCATCAGGTTGTTCATATCGACTTTGCCAGCAGGTGCGACAATGGCTACTTTGTCGCCTTTTTGTAAAAGTGGTGGTATTTTTATCATTTATTCCTAACTTTGCAGGTCAAAATTAGTAAGATAATTTTTATTTATGCAAAAGAACTGGAAACGTTACACGGTAACAAGTGCTTTACCTTATGCCAATGGTCCTATACATATCGGACATTTAGCAGGTGTTTATATCCCAGCCGATATTTATGTGAGGTATCTCCGCATAAAAGGCAAAGATGTAATCTTTATTTGTGGTAGCGACGAACATGGGGTTCCAATTACCATAAAGGCGTTGCAAGAAAAAGTAACACCTCAGCAAATTGTCGATCGTTATCATGCAATGATAAAAAAATCGTTTGAAGATTTTGGCATTTCGTTCGATATTTACTCACGAACAACCAATAAAGTTCATTACGAAACAGCATCACAGTTTTTTAAAACCTTGTACAATAAAGGAATTTTTATAGAAAAAACAACTGAACAATATTACGATACCGAATTAAATCAATTTCTGGCCGACAGGTATATTGTTGGTACTTGCCCGCATTGTGGTAATGAAAAGGCTTATGGCGATCAGTGTGAAAAATGTGGCACGTCTCTCAACCCTACTGATTTAATCAACCCACGTAGTGCTATTAGTGGCTCCGAATTAGTACTCAAAGAAACCAAGCACTGGTTTTTACCACTCGACAAGTTTGAATCTGCACTTCGAAAATGGATTCTCGAAGAACACACCGAGTGGAAATCAAATGTATATGGACAATGTAAATCGTGGCTCGATATGGGCTTACAGCCTCGAGCCGTAAGTCGCGATCTGGAATGGGGCGTACCCGTACCTGTTGAAGGAGCACAAGGCAAAGTACTATATGTCTGGTTCGATGCACCCATCGGTTATATTTCTGCTACGAAAGAGCTATCATCTGACTGGGAAAAATATTGGAAAGATAAAGATACTTGCTTAATTCATTTTATCGGAAAAGACAATATCGTATTTCATTGTATAGTATTCCCAGCAATGCTTATGGCCGAAGGGTCGTATATCTTACCCGAAAATGTACCTGCCAATGAGTTCTTAAATTTAGAAGGCGACAAGATTTCTACATCGCGAAACTGGGCTGTGTGGTTACATGAATATTTACAAGAATTTCCTGGTAAGCAAGATGTATTGCGATATGTTTTAACAGCCAATATGCCCGAAACAAAGGACAACGACTTTACATGGAAAGATTTTCAGACACGAAACAATAGTGAGCTGGTAGCTATATTAGGAAATTTTGTCAATCGTACACTTGTTTTAACCCATAAGTATTTTAATGGTTCGGTTCCTTTGTGTCAGGATATTAAACAAGAAGAATTTGAAATGTTAAACGAAATAGCTCAAATAAAATCAAACATCGAGTTAAATATAGAAACCTTTAAATTTAGAGATGCACTTAAAGAATATATGAACATTGCCAGACTAGGAAATAAATATTTAACCGAAACAGAACCATGGAAACTGATTAACAAAGACATAGAACGAACCAAAGCTATTATTGCTATCTGTTTAGAAATAACTGGTACTCTTGCTATTTTAGGACAACCATTCTTACCTTTTACTTCCGAAAAATTATATAAAATGCTGAATCTAGAAAACATTACATGGGATGATGTTGGCAAGAAACCTATTTTTAAAGCAGGTCATGTTGTAAATAAGGCTGAGTTACTTTTTGATAAAATAGAAGATAGTGTTATTGAATATCAAATCAATAAACTTAAAGCTAGTAAACAAAATTTTCAAAACAATTATGTACAGCTTAAAAATAACATCTCTTACGATGAATTTGCTAAAATGGATGTTAGAATAGCAACCATAACTCATGCCGAAAAAGTACCAAAAACCGATAATTTATTAAAAATTACGGTAGATCTTGGCTTTGAGCAAAGAATTGTTGTATCTGGTGTAGCACATTGTTACAAACCAGAAGAACTAATTGGCAAACAAGTATGTTTATTGGCAAATTTAGAACCACGAAAAATAAAAGGGATCGAATCAAAAGGAATGATACTATTTGTAGAAAATGGCGAACAATTAGTTGCTCTATCACCGATTAATTCTGTTAAAAATGGAAGTGTTGTTAAATAATGAACAGCCCAAAATATTATATCTATCGTACGATGGTTTAAGCGATAATCTGGGACAATCTCAAATTTTGCCTTACATAGAGGGTCTCAGCCAAAAAGGAATACAATTTGTTGTTGTATCATTCGAAAAAAAAGAACTTTTAAATCAATTAAAACACTTAATACAAAAACGTTGTATTGATAATAATATCATCTGGATACCATTAACCTATCATAAGAAACCTCCTGTTATTTCTACACTTTGGGACTTATGGGTTCTTTTTCTAAAAGTTAAACAGCTTCATAACACACATAAATTCGATATTGTTCATTGCAGGAGTTACATTACTTCGCTCGTAGGTTTGTATCTAAAAAAAAAGAAAAGGCTTAAGTTTGTTTTTGATATGAGAGGATTTTGGGCCGACGAACGAATCGAAAGAAATATCTGGAATCCGAATAAAGTATTATATAAAAACATATACCATTTTTTTAAGCTAAAAGAAAAAAGTTTTTTTTATTATTCCGATGCTACTATAACTCTAACACAATCTTCTGAAGATTATATTCAACAACATTTTACTTGTCAAAATATTGCTGTTATTCCTTGTTCAACAAACTTCAATAAAGTTAACAAAGACAGCTATTTCGTAAAAGAAAAAATACAAATAATTTATCTTGGTTCATTTCGAACAGCGTATTTGACTGATGAAATGTTTTTATTTTATACTGTTTTTCGAAAAAAATATCCCAATGCAAAATTCATAGTATTGACCAATGAATCTGCACATTACTTTAATCCCTTCCTGAAAAAATACTCCATTGAACAAAACAATTTCATTATTAAGCAAGTACCACACCATAAGGTATATAATTATCTAACTCAGGCAGATTTAGGATTATGCTTTATTAAACCTTCCTTTTCCAGTATAGCCAGCTCACCTACTAAATTTGCAGAAATGCTTGCAGCCAACCTCCCTGTTGTATGTAACAATATTGGCGATCTAAAAGCACATTGTAAACAAATACCCTACACATATTGCTTAGATAAGTTGAATGAAGAAACGTTTACAGAATTTGTTAATACCTTTGCTCTTCCGTCTCCCGAAGAAAGAATTAAAATAAGCCAGGCTGCAAGTAAAATTTATGATATTAATTTGGCAATTGAAAAATATTATAAAGTTTACACCAGCATATTATGAAAAAAGATAAAAAGAAAATGTTAGTTATTTGTCCCTATCCCCAAAATTGTGCTCCCAGCCAACGACTAAAATTCGAACAATATTATCCAATTTTCGAAGAAAATGGTTTTTTAATTATCGTTTCGTCCTTTGTGTCTCCTAAATTTTGGAATATATTATATAAGAAAGGTTATTGGTTAAAAAAACTCTGGTTTACCTTTCTTGGCTATCTTACTCGAATCTATGATCTATTTCGATTAAAAAAATACGATATTGTTTACATACATTTATGGGTAACCCCATTCGGCCCTCCATTTTTTGAATGGTTGTATCGTAAATTGGCAAAAAAAATAGTGTACGACATAGACGACATGATTTTTTTAGGTCATGTGAGCAGAGCCAACAAACGATTTAAACTATTAAAAGGAAAGAAAAAAATGATACGATTAATGAAGGATGCCGATCATGTCATTACATGCACACCTTCGCTCGATGAGTTTGTTAGAAACTTTAATGCTAATACTACCGACATATCATCAACAATAAATACGGATATTTACTTGCCAAAATCTGACTATAACCTATCAGAACCAGTAATTATTGGATGGAGTGGTAGCCATAGCACCTCAACATATTTGAAACTGTTGGAGCCAGTGTTTGAAAAATTATTACAAACACAACTAAATTTTAAAGTATTGGTCGTAGGAGATAAAAATTTTTCTTTTTCAAACACAAACATTCCAGTGGAAGCCATTGAATGGAATTTAGCCAATGAAGTATCTGATTTGCAAAAGTTCGATATTGGTGTATACCCTTTACCCGATGAGCCATGGGTATATGGGAAAAGCGGATTAAAGGCATTGCAATATATGGCATTGGGCATCCCAACAATAGCAACAGCCATAGGAGCAAACTTTCGCATAATAGAGCACGAGGTTGATGGTTTTTTGGTTGAAGACAATCGGGTTGAAGAATGGGTAAATATTATTAAACGATTGGTAAACGATAAAAATTTAAGGATTCAGGTTGGTAAAAATGCTCGTGAAAAAGTATTAAAAGAATTTTCTGTTAAAGCAAATGCAGAAAAATACTTGAACGTGCTTAAAAAAATTAATTCCTGAGGTTGGGTGGAAGACCGGATTCGAACCGGCGACCTCCAGAGCCACAATCTGGCGCTCTAACCAGCTGAGCTACGACCACCATTTGAGACCGCAAATATATAAAAAAAATTAACACATACTTTTATCTCGACTTAATTTATCTTCGTTTTTCATTTTTTTTAGGTTTAACTTGCGTTCTTCGGCTATCCAACCTAATAAAGTGATAGTAATATGAATAAAACTGGCAACACCCGAAAGGGCTAAAATATAAGCAAAAAACTTTCCAAAATCGCTATAAACATAAAACGCAGTAATAAACAACGACATCCATATTCCGGCACACCATGGGCAAGTAAGAAAATATTGTGAGCTTTTTATTAAGCCATTTTCAGAAACAGAGTTTTTAATACCATCGCGAATAAAATTTAAAACTTTATCATATACTAGCAATCGAGTTAGGCGATATGCTGATAACGAAAGAATAATAAAATCGAAAACACTAAGTTGCTGAATCAAAAAAGAATGTGAAATTAAAAATGAAGCAATCAAAACGGTAATTGCTAGAAATATAATGGTGTAAACAAAATTCCAGAAGTATTCGCTTTTAAACATAACATTGTTGGCTTTTTTACAAATAAACAAATTTTTTTTTACTTAAAAAAGGATTTACTTTTGCAGGCAACTTTTTTATAGATAAATTTGACTTATTAATAAATTTATGTTTATGAAAGCACTAAAATTGTTTTTCGTTTTATCGTTTATGCTTGTTGTAATATTTGCCTATAGCCAGGAACAAGCATTAAAAGTTGAATTTTTAAAAACAGATAATTATTATCTAAAAACGTTAAATGATGGTAAAAAAGAGTGTGTATTCTTGATAGATGGCATCAAATCTCAAAAGCAAGCCGAAAGTTTGCAAAATTATATCAGGGGTTATAGAGGTGTACAAGAGTTTAATTTAATAAAAGAAGCCAGCGGAAAATACAAAGCATCTGGTATTTATTATTCTTTTGCCAATGCGGCTTATTTTAAATACTTGTTTCAATTAATAAATGTTGACAAAGTATTTCTCAATAACGAGTGGATTAAATTAGAACAATTAAATACATTATAACTTATGAAAACAAAGTATTTGCTTTTATTATTGCTTGCATTACCATTTTATTTTTACGGTCAATTGCAAGTAAATGGATCTATGACGCCTCAGCAGTTAGTTCAAAATGTTCTTGTAGGCGGAGGTGTTAACGTGTCAAATATAACATATACTGGTCCTAACAACTGTATAGGTTACTTTTCAAATGGTCAAACAACAAATTTGGGTTTAACCAATGGTATTATAATGTCTACTGGTGGCATAAATAATGTGCCAAATCCTGGCTCATACTTTTTAAGTAATAACATGGGAGGCAGTGGAGACCCTTTATTATCACAAATTTCCGGTGGTTATCAATCATACGATGCAGTAGTACTTACTTTTTCATTTACACCATTATCAACTCCGGTTCAGTTCCGATATGTTTTTGGGAGTGAAGAATATCCTGAATATGTTTGTTCTCAATTCAACGATGCTTTCGGATTTTTCGTTACAGGTCCTAATCCACAAGGTGGTAATTACAATAACTATAATATTGCACGAATCCCTAATACAAATATTCCGGTAACTATAAACTCTGTCAATCCGGGCGTTCCTGGTTCTTATGGTAGCTCTTCCAATTGCATTTCATTGAACTACTCTCAATATTATGTAAATAATGCTAACGGTTCAACCATTTGTTTTGATGGATTTACAACAGTACTAACTGCAACCGTTGATGTTATTCCTTGTCAAACTTACCAAATAAAAATTGCTATTTCTGATATAGGCGATGGCATTTACGATTCCGGTGTATTTTTAGAAGCTAATAGTTTTCAATCGAGCGCAATAAATGCTGCTTATTATTTTACCAATCCATCGTTAGGACAACAAGCAATAGAAGGTTGTTCCAATGCTCTGGTTTCATTTACTTTAAATCAACCAGCAACTCAACCAGTGGTGGTTAATTATACTATTGGAGGTACTGCAACCAATGGAGTAGATTACCAAACTATTCCATCATCGGTTACTATTCCAGCCGGTTCCGATTCTGTCGGATTCTTTATTCAACCTATATTAGATGGTATTACAGAAGGAACCGAATATGTTGTTTTAATAGTACAGGTTTCGGCTTGTGCTACCGATACCATCATTATTCCTATTGTTGACAATACTCCGGTTCAGGTTGCAACCAGTAACGATATAACTATTTGCGATGGACAACAGCCAGTATCTTTCAATGCCACCGGATCGGGTGGAGTTGCACCCCTCACATATAACTGGAGCGGAGGATTAGGAACAAATCCCAATGTTACCATCAGCCCGCCCGTTGGAAATTACACGTATGTCGTAACAGTTACAGACGCCTGTGGAAGAACAGCAACTGATAACATTAATGTAACAGTTTTGCAAACACCAACGTCTGATTTTACTGCTGTTACACCAATTTGTGCAGGCACCCCAAGTGATATTAATTACACAGGTAGTGGGGGAAGTACTTTTGTTTGGAACTTTAATGGCGCAACTATTTTAAGTGGAACTCCTCCCGGACCTGGTCCTTATCAAATCACATGGAATACTGCTGGTACTTATGCAGTTACGCTACAAGTTCAGGCAGCCAATGGATGTTGGAGTGTACCCGATACTCAGTATATAATGGTTTTAGCAGCAGGAACACCCAACTGCTGTCAATTTCCAACGCCGTACGCAGGCCCAGATAAGACAGTTTGCGGTTTAACTACTACATTCAATGCTGATCCTCCTGATAATCCAAGTTATGTAGGTATATGGTCACAAGTTAGTGGACCAGGTACATCTACTTTTGGACAACAAGGATATTTTGCTAGTTCAGTTACCGTTTCGCAACCTGGAACATATACATTTCAATGGAAAGAAATTAATGGTCCCTGCGATTCGTTAGACCAGGTAACCATTACCTTTATTCAAAATCCTGTTCCCAATGCAGGTCCCGATGCTTCAGTATGTGGCTTGCAATATACCATGCAGGCATCGCTTAGTACTCAAGGTACAGGATCATGGAGCGGAACAGGCATTGTAAATCCTTCAAACCCTAATACCAATGTGGTAGTACCTATCTATGGAACTTATACTTACGTGTGGACAGAAAATAATCAGGGATGCATAGCACACGATACAGTAGTTGTTACATTTTTAGTTGTACCTACTCCAAATGCTGGAACAGATACAACTGCTTGTGGTAAAACGGTAACGCTGGTAGCCGATTCCACTTATCCTGGTTACTGGTCTGGACCACAAGGTGTTATTTATGTTAACGGTATAACATCTCCTACTACTCAAATTATTGTACCGAATTATGCAGGAAATTCTTATCAGGCTACCTTCACATGGACACAGACAAATGGTCCTTGTTCGGCTTCCGACAATGTTACTATTACATTTATTCGCCCACCTCATGCCGAAGCTGGTAATAATACTATTTCTGTATGCGGTACCTCTGCTACGATGGCTGCTGATACTATCGGTAGTGGTATCATACAAGGATATTGGTATTCTGTACCAAATGGTCCTACTATTAATCAGACCGGCGCTATACCCTGGAATGCAACTGTTGATATTTCTAACATGGGACCAAGTGCATTCCACCATTCAGTTGGTGAGTTTTGGTTGTACTGGGTCGTTTATAACGGACAATGTACCAATTACGATTCAGTAAGAGTACTATTCTTCGAAATACCCAATGCTTATGCAGGTGAAGACACATCAATATGCGGAAAATCTTATAATTTATCTGCTACATGGAGCATAAATAATCCTGTTGGTTTATGGTCAACATTATCAGGTCCAGGTACAGCTAATTTTTCGCATCCTACAAGCAGAAATACTTTAGTTACAGTTACTCAATTTGGAATATATCAATTCATTTGGCGCGAAATGAATGCAGGAAGAACTTCATGTTATAGTGAAGATACGATTACCGTCGAATTTAAAGTTACCCCCATGCCCGATGCTGGTTTAGATCAGGCTGTTTGTGGCAAGTTTGCTTATCTATGTGCAACTCCTTCAGTTCCTGGTGGTCAATGGAGTGGACCTACAGGTGTTGCCTAT
>CALGPK010000088.1 GCA_937960415.1 uncultured Bacteroidales bacterium
CTGGATTGACGCAGTTCAAAATACTACGTTTACTCCTTCGCCTTACGAAAGCTCCAATTTAGTTGCTACTATCGATACAGGAGGCACAACATATTATGGACCTCACTATTTTTACTGGATTACTGTTAACGGTAACTGTCGAGATACCAGCGATGTGCATTATGTCCGATTTATACAAAAACCCAAAGCCAATGCAGGAGGAAATTATTGGCCGGGTTTGTTTGGACCAAACAGCGATATTAAAACCGATACGGTTTGCGGTTTGAACTATCAGATGAATGCTACGTATTCTATTCAGGGTTCATCGGGTACATGGTACAGCCTCGACCCTACAAATGTTTACTTTGTAAATGGAGTAGGGAATCATACTACTACTCAGGTGCATAATGATAGTTTGTATCTGAATTGCAACGGCTGTTATACGGTATTTAATTCATTGCAGCCCTATCGTGAATTTATATGGCAAGAGCAGAACGATATTTGTTTCGACAGCGACACGTTGCGTTTGTATTTTGCACCACGTCCTACCGGTCAATTTACGGCAACCATGCCGGCATGTCGTTACGATAGTTCTATGATTATAGCTCATACATGGGGCTTGCCCAATCATGTAAATTATGGAATTGAGGAGTTTCATTGGAT
This sequence comes from uncultured Bacteroidales bacterium, assembly GCA_937960415.1. Classification (GTDB taxonomy): domain Bacteria; phylum Bacteroidota; class Bacteroidia; order Bacteroidales; family GWA2-32-17; genus Ch61. The sequence goes on from CALGPK010000088.1 coordinate 643, forward strand.
ATATCCAGGTGGAATTCTTAGTTCAGTTGTTAGTGATCCGTTGCATAGCGATACTATTTATGTTTCATGGACTTCCGGTAACCAGCATATAGTACAGCTAATGACAGTTAACAAGTGGGGGTGTTATAGTGGTCTGGTAACACAATTCGTACAGGAACCTCCGTTGTTTAATCCTCAAAAAAATATTAATCCAACAACCTGTGGAAATTGTAACGGACGAGTGGAACTATCTACGTCGTACACTAATCCACAAGGTCAAACATATCCCAATTATTATACATTTACATGGGTCGATAATGGAAGTTCTTCGCTGGTTCGTGATGAATTGTGTCCTAATTCTACTTTGTTTGTTATTGTTAATGGGCAATCATTAAGTCCCGATGCAAGTCCAGGTACTATTTGTCACGATACAATCAGTATATTTATACCAGATACTGGAACTGTAATAGCGTCGTTCGATACAACGATTTTACAACAACATCAGGTTGCACCTTATCAGGTAAATATGATTAATACAACCTATAACGGACGAAAATATTCGTGGAGAGTGTACGATTCAAGTGGCAGTCTTGTATTTACAAGTAGCGATACAGATCCGATTATTATTTTCCCAAATGAAGGATGTTATACTATTATGCTTGTTGCCACCAGTAAAGAAGGTTGTATAGATACAGCCATATTTAAACCACTTTGTGTCGATAAACAACCTATTTTTGAAGTTCCCAATGTATTTACTCCTAATGGCGATGGTCAGAACGATGTATTTAAAGTACATGCAGAATCTATCGATGAGTTTCATGCCCGAATATACAATCGTTGGGGCAGAAAAGTGTATGAATGGACCGATGTTAATGGTTATTGGGATGGTACTATAACAGGTACAGAAGCATCGCCTGGCGTTTATTACATCATAATTAAAGCTAAAGATAGAAGGGGTAAGGAATACTCGTACGAAGGCATCATTCATTTACTAAGAGAAAAATAAATGAGAGTTTTTCTCGCATTATCGTTATTTTTTTCAAATACTTTATTCTCACAAGTTGATAGCACAAAGAATATCATAGCAAAACTTAATTTTCTTTCTCTGTATAATGTAATGTTTGATTCTAAGCATGAAATTCGTGCCGGTGTTGAGTTTGAATATTTGCAATCGGACAAATTTTCTTGGTTCGCTTATTTGGATGCAGGGATGTACGATCGATACGATTATTATAAGTATTTTGATTTTTTTAATGAAACAGTGGGATTGCACTATCGAAAAAAAACAGTTACTACTTATGGTGTAAATTTAGTATCGGGCATAAATTACGATTTACCTGTTTTTAAAAAAACGAAGTCGGTTAAATTTTACATCTCACCACTGTTAGATTTGAATATCTATCATAGAACTTTAAATACAACTTTTAGTAATGCTTCATTGACAATAAAAGACAAACAGTTTCAGTTTTGTTCAGGTTTGGGTATTGCGGGAGGTATTATGATCAGATTATCAAATAGTTTTTTTGTGGAAGTTAAAACGAATGCAACAATGCTTATATACAGAACCATCACAAAAGAAGAAAAAATAATATCGGCGTTGCATGCTCAATGGGCAACAGCTAATCATAGATTTTGGGGATTAAGCCAAATTCAACTTGGATATGCGTTTTAAAGGCATCATATTGATTTTACTGGTCTTATTTTCATTATCTTGTAAAAAAGAAAAAATAAGCGATGAAAGTTATTTCGGAAGTAAAGTTATGATTATCGGACATAGAGGTTTTAGTTCCTATTACTTAAAAAGCCCCGGGAATACCTTAGAAACAGCATTGATATCCATAGGAATAGGTGCAGATGGCTGTGAGTTCGATGTTCAACTAACGAAAGACAGTGTCTTAGTTTTCTTTCATGATTTTGAGTTAGATGGCCAAACAAATGGAAATGGAAAAATTTATGATCACACATTGGAAGAACTCAGTAAAATCAAATACTTGCTTTTTCCTAATATTTACATTCAATGTGCAGATAGCGTTATGGAAAAGATGCCCAATGCTCATCTTTATTATTTCTCATTTGATTGTAAAATAGATAATGACCACGAAGCCTTGGCAGAATATGAATCCATGCTTGCACATGCAATACAACGTTTGTGCAATCGCCTGTCGTTAACAAATAACATTATGATTGAGGGCACAGAAAGTTTTTTGCTGACAGCCAAAAGCGTTGGACTTACAAATAAGATGTTTTGGATAAATAATATTACAATAGAATCGATTGCAAAAGCTAAAATGCATGGTTTTTACGGATTTTCATCAAAATGGGATTCCGATGATCGATATTTTGAATTAGCACATCAAAATAATTTAAAAATCATGCTTTATTCGCCTCGTAATTTTACTGAAAACAAGCTATCGTTAAAGAAAAGACCCGATATAATCCAAAGCGATGACCCTATTTCAATATTAAAATATTTGGAAAGATATAATTACGAATACATTATTCCTTAAACGTCGTGCTGTTTTTTTTCTATATCCCATATTTCCATTACCTTTGTAAAAAAAATCTATGTTGCGCATACGAATGTTTAAATTACCCAAAGCCAAGCAATATAATTATATACCTGTTTATTATAACCAAGAAAAAGAAGAAAAAGAACAACGTCAATCGAAAGAAACATCATATGCTTATCGGATAAAAGGTAGTTTTAGAAGCAATAAAGTTCTTAAAAGCCGTTCAGAGAGTGTAAAAGCCAATATTCGCCTGTTTTTAATAATGTTGGGTTTAGCCGCTTTAGCACTGTATTTTTTATATTCATAAATGTATGATTTCTCAGGTAATTAAGATATTGCCCGATTCGGTAGCCAATCAGATAGCTGCAGGCGAAGTGGTTCAACGTCCATCGTCGGTTGTTAAGGAGCTTATCGAAAATTCGATCGATGCTTTTGCTAAACATATCAAGGTTCGAATAATCGATGCAGGTAAAACATCTATACAAGTAATCGACGATGGTTGCGGAATGTCGGAGATCGATGCCCGATTGGCATTCGAACGTCATGCTACATCGAAAATTACCGATGCCAGCGATTTGTTTGCCATTGCAACGTTTGGTTTTCGTGGAGAGGCTTTAGCCTCTATAGCCTCGGTAGCGCAGGTTGAATTGATAACACGTCGAGAGCAAGATGAATTCGGAACAAAGGTAGAAATTCATGGCTCAAAGTTTATTAAGCAAGATTCAATAGTATGTTCGATTGGTACAACCATTACAGTAAAAAATCTTTTTTTCAATATACCAGCACGACGTCGTTTTTTGAAATCTGATACTATTGAGTTTAAACACATAGTAGATGAATTTTTGCGAGTGGCCCTGGCACATCCCGATATTTCATTTTCTTTGATACACAATAACTTAGAAATTTACAATTTAAATAGTACTTCCCTTAAACAACGTATTATTCATGTTTTTGGTAAGCAGGTGTCGTCAGAACTGCTTGATATTTCTGTAGACACAAACATCGTTAATATTCGGGGTTTTATTGGCAAGCCCGATGTAGCTCGCAAAAAGAATTCAATGCAGTATTTTTTTGTCAACAATCGTTATATACGTCATCCTTTCTTATATCGAGTTATCTTAAATGCATACGATCGGCTCCTGTTACCCGAAACCATGCCATCGTATTTTATTTATTTTTCGTGCGATCCACAGTTTATTGATGTTAATATTCATCCTACTAAAACCGAAATCAAATTTGAAGATGAGCGTGCGGTTGCACAGATTCTTGAAGCCTGTGTTAAACAAACGCTTGGCAAAATGAATATTTTACCAAACATCGATTTTGAAAATGAATCGTCTATTTCTTTACCCAATATTGATTCCAGTAAAATAATTCAGCCACCTAAAATTACCATCAATACACAGTACAATCCTTTTGAACCCAAGGCAACGCCCAATTGGAAAAAAATATTTGATACAGATATTGTCATAGAAAAGCAGCATGCAGATCTACCTGAATCAATCGTTGGTTTCGAAGATCAAGCGACCAATCCTATTTTGCAAATCAAAGACAAATATTTGCTAGTAGTTGTTAAGTCCGGTTTAATGCTTATCGATCAACATCGAGCTCACGAAAGGGTTTTATACGAGTTGCTTATGAAGCGTTATATGCAAGAGGTAGTTTATACAGAAAAACTTATTTTTCCGGAAACCATAGAGTTAACTACGCAAGAAGTTTTGATTATTAGCGACTTATTACCATTTCTAAAGCAATTAGGATTTCATACAACCATTGTACAAGGAACATTGTTAATGGTTGAAGAGATTCCATCATATTGGATCGGACAAAATACAGAACAAATTATAAGATCATTTTTGCAAAATTATATCGAATTAGAAAAAACACCTACTCACGAACCTTACGAACGCTTTTTGCTATCAATGGCTCGTTCGATGGCTATTCGCTCAGGTACTCGATTACTTATCGAAGAGAGACAGCAATTATTTGATGAGTTGTTTTCTACTTCGAACCCTCAGTACACGCCCGATGGTAAAACTATTTTTGCCATCATATCGTTACAAGAACTTGAAAAATTAATTTAACATGAACTATTATTCTCCCGGTGGTTTTCGATTAATGCCACCAGTAGTAAAAAATTTGTTAATTATCAATGGATTATTATTTTTGGCATCAACAACGCTATACAGTAAGTTTGGTTTAGACCTGACTCAAATTCTTGGATTATTTTATTTCGAAAGCGAACATTTCCGCTGGTATCAGTTCATTACGCACATGTTTATGCATGGCAATTTTATGCATATTTTTTCTAACATGTTTGCCTTGTGGATGTTTGGAACAGCTATTGAAAATTTTTGGGGTAGTAAGCGTTTTTTGTATTATTATTTTTTTACAGGTTTAGGGGCAGCAGCATTGCACTTATTTATTAGCTATCTGCGTTTTAGTGATTTATACACAGCTATTGAATCATATAAAAATTCTCCATCACCCGAAAGTTTTTCATATCTTATAGTACATTATTTTCCCGAATACAAATGGCAGGCCTATGAATTTATATCAACATGGTCAGATTTTCGTTTAGATAAAAGTTTTGTACAGGAGTCTATTAATTTTGTTAATAAGCAATATCTACTGCAGATCAATATTCCTACGGTAGGAGCTTCGGGAGCAGTTTTTGGATTATTGCTCGCATTTGGCATGATGTTTCCTAACTCACTTATCTACATTTACTTTTTATTTCCTATAAAAGCCAAATACTTTGTAATTTTATATGGTCTTTTTGAATTATATAGTGGCATTATGAATCAGCCGGGCGATAATGTAGCCCATTTTGCCCATCTAGGGGGAATGATTTTTGGTATCATACTGATTTTGTATTGGCGCAATAAATACAGAAGATATTAAGGCTTTATGAGTATTCTGAAAAAATATTGGCATAAGTATAAGTATGGTAATTATTTAACTAAATTGCTGTATATTAACATTTTTGTATATGTTGTTGTAAGTGTTTTTCGGGTTCTACTTTTTTTGTTGCGAGTAGATAATCAAGGGTTATATTATCCGTTAAATTATTTAATGCTGCCGGCTTCGTACGATCAAATATTAACCATGCCATGGACCATTTTTACCTACATGTTTACTCACGAGGCAATTTTACACATTGTGTTTAATATGCTCTGGTTCTATTGGTTTGGCAAAATTTTTATAGATTATTTAGGGTCTAAAAAGCTTTTATTTACCTATTTGATAGGTGGTTTATTTGGAGCACTTTTCTATGTAGTTTCGTTTAACGTTTTTCCCGTCTTTCAAGATGTTTTGTATTCGGCGAGGGCATTGGGAGCATCGGCTGCAGTTTTAGCCATCGTAGTAGCTATTTCGTTCTATATACCTAATTACTCGATGAACCTTCTCTTTATAGGACCTGTAAAACTTAAGCATATTGCTATTTTTACTATTATTATCGATTTTCTGAGTATTGCAACCGAAAATAGTGGTGGTCATATTGCCCATTTAGGAGGGGCTTTTTATGGAGCTATTTATGGAACATTATTGCGTACAACTTTTTTAGGAATTCCTAAATTAAAACTAACATATCATCGTAAAAAAAATGTTCGTTATATGACCGACGAAGAATACAATTACGAAAAACGTAAACAACAACAAGAAATAGATCGGATTTTAGATAAAATTTCTAAACATGGATATAATAGTTTAACCAACAAGGAAAAAGAAACATTGTTTAATTCGGGCAAACGATGAAGGGTGTATCTAAACGCAAAAAAGTCAGGCAAGGGTTTATACGAAGTGTTTTTCGATTTTTCTTCCTTTTTGTGTTTTTTTTAACATCTGTTTCTTTGCTTCTTTCTTTGAGTGCCAAGTTTATTTCTTCCGAAGTAATCTTTATTCCTTCTTTACTGGCTTTAGCTTTCCCTATTTTGTTTATGGTCTTTATTGTCTTAATGATGATTGTTATTTGGCGAAAATATTATCTTATCTTTACCATTTCCTTACCTTTGCTTATTTGGTCTTTTGTGGTTTTTGATAGATACATAAATTTTTCATCATTTTTTAAAAAGGTCGATTGTAACCATTCATATCTAATCAAAGTTATGTCGTTTAATGTGCGATTATTTGATTTGTATAATTGGAAGGGATACCATTCGAATCACAAAGCAATAATTGATTTTATTATTAACAATAATCCCGATATTGCTTGTTTGCAGGAATATTATTATCAAAGCGATGGAAAATATCCGACTACTGAATTGCTAAAAGAGGGGATAAAATCCATGTATATTCATGAATATTTTCCTATTGTAATTAAAAATCGCGATTTTTTTGGCATTGCAACCATTACAAAATTTCCAATTATATATAAAGGATTATTGTCATTTGAAGGTACATCAAATGTATGTATTTATACCGATGTTTTGATAAACAAGGATACCGTACGAATTTTTAATATGCACCTCGAAAGTGTTAGACTTGGAATTGAAGATTATGCATTTATTTCTTCTATTGAAAAAAAATTGCCCGATAGTTTGGAGATTACGAAAACTCGTAATGTATTGAACCGACTAATTAAAGCTTTTAAAAAAAGAAATATGCAAGCCGATTTGATTGCAGAAGAAATAAAAAAGTGCCCTTATCCAATTATTTTATGTGGCGACTTCAACGATGTTCCAGCATCGTATACATATGCTCAAATTTCCAAAAAACTGGTAGATACCTATCGAAATGTAGATTTGAATCTCGGCAACACCTATAATGGAAACATTCCATATTTACGTATCGATTATATTTTTCATTCATCGCATTTTAAAACCTGCGACTTTGAAATTCATCGCATAGACATGAGCGATCATTTTCCGGTATCTGCTACATTATCTTTTATAAACAACAAATAAGGCTGGTTGTAGCCAGCCTTATTGAATTGTTAATGTGTTGGGTCAATTTACTTTTTTTCTTTCAGCAAATAGAAGTATCCTTTTTCTTCGTATTCTTTATCTTTTTTATCTTTAGCTGTAATGATGTAATAGTAAACTCCGGGCGATGCATCGGCTCCATTGCCGTTGATTTTACCATTCCAGCCTTTGGTAATGTCGTCCCACTCATAAATTTTCTTACCCCAGCGGTTGTAGATGGTAGCTTTAAATTCTACAATGGATTTGGCATGTATGAGCCATTCGTCGTTTTGTCCGTCGCCATTGGGTGTAAATACGTTGGGTATT
>CALGPK010000089.1 GCA_937960415.1 uncultured Bacteroidales bacterium
AATAGTTTGTCAAAATATGCTGTTTATAATTCTGTTGGGATGCTTGTTATCGAAGGTAAACTGAATGCTGAACAAAACAGCATCAATTTAACTAAGCTTCCTGTGGGACTATATTTTATTCATATTCAAACAAATACTCAAATTTTAAGTAAAAAGTTTTTCATCAGAAAATGATGCTACTTTCTTAAATTTTTGTTAATACGAGTACAGTCAATCTATTTATTGTTTAAACATTATTTTATAATTGACTAACAAACACTTAAACTAAGCTACTTTTTTTTACAAATGAAAAAAAGTATGCTTATGAAAAAGGTATTTATAATTAGCTTATTTATTGTTAATTTTAGTTTTGGGCAGGGGCGTTATTACAAAGCACAAATGCACTGTCATACAACCAATAGCGATGGCGGATACACACCTGTTCAACTAGTCAATAAATACAAAGCAGAGGGTTATGAAATTATAATGATCACAGATCACAATTTTCTAACCGATAGTATTGATGTGCCGGGAGTATTGTGTATTCCAAGTGAAGAAATAACGTTTAAACGACACATGAATGGCTTTTTTCTGAGTCGTAATATTATGCCTACACCAGAGTTTACGTGTCAGCAAGCCATCGATAGTGTTCTTGCTCAAGGTGGGTTGATACAGCTCAATCATTATTGTGCTGGTCCTTTTACTGACGACAACTGGGAGGTAGATGCTCCCGAGATTATCAGTTTTCAAAATGGACCTCACATGCTCGAAATTTGGAATACGGGCACTGAGAGCGTTCAAACGCACGACGACAAAAGCATTTGGGATGCTGTGCTCACGGCAGGCAAGGTGGTGTGGGGTAGTGCTACCGACGATTTTCACCCAACGGTAATAGAATCTGCCGAATTTAACAAGGGTTGGAATATGATTTGGCTCGATACACTCACCAAAGAGGCTGTTTACGACGCTTTGCTCAATGGACGATTTTATGCATCTACCGGTGTAGTTATTACAAATTTTACAGTTAACGATTACGGAACATACAAAACCATTTCGGTATCGAGTAGTAATGCTAATAAAATAAAGTTTTGGGGACCTAACCATGTTGTATTGCAAGAAAATAACGGAAGCTCGGCTTCGTTTATTCTGCAAAATCATAGTTACGTAAGAGTAGAACTTATTAAACAAGGCTTTATGGGTATTGGTACAACGTATGCATGGACACAGCCTGTTTTCCTGCAAACACCTACCTTACTTTCAGAAGCCGATGATATGGTAGAATTTAAAATTTACCCCAATCCCAACAGGGGATACGCTAATGTAAGCTTAACCATTAAAAAGCCCGGGAAGGTTGATATATCTATCCACAGCATGTCTGGGACAAAAGTGATGAATATTTGCAATGATTACCTCGATGCCAATCAGCATTTATTTCAAATTTCGATTGATAATTTAAAACCGGGTTTGTATTTGTTAAAACTCCAATATAATGATACAATAAAAAATGTTTTGTTCGAAAAATTGTAATTACTTACTGTAAGGCACATATTATTCTAACAGGATTGTGATCGGATAAACGAAAATTTAGCGGAATAACTTCGGTGTGTATAACATTTATGTTTTTCGATACAAGGAAATAATCAAGAGTAGTAACAGGAGTGGTTTCTTTAAACGGGGTGTTTACCATTCGGTTGGTTGCGTGCAGAGTATCGTAGTAATGGGTGAAATTTTCTGAGAACGAAAATGGGTTGATTTCGGTTTGATAAACAGGATTCTTGTTATTTAATAATGACAATTTGAACGAAGGTGGGTTGATGTTCCAGTCGCCACCAACAATAACGTAATGTCCTTTGCTGACAATTTTTTCGATAAAAGCTTTGATCAACGACATTTCGTCGAAACGTGCTGTTTGTGCATCTTCAAAAGCAGATAGATGAATGTTGATAACAAACAACCATTTGCCGGAATTTAATTGGTAACCATGTATCAATGCTCCACGATCTAAGAAAAAAATATGCTTTGGCCACGAATAGGTGTTTTTGAAAAACATCCTTGCTTGTAAGGTAGGCTTGTATTGCGATAGCGTTACTAATCCGGCACAGACTTTTCCCATAGGCTGAAATAAGGGGAAAGGAATAAAAGGAACTTTATAGTTTATAAGCGAATCGCTGAAAGTTAATATACGAAGTTTTTCGAGTAGTTTATACTTTTGGTTAATATTATAACTACGCATGGAGTTAAAATCAACTTCTTGCAATAGCATTATGTCTGTTTTTTTTTCCCATAGTGAAATATAATTTACAATATCATTCAGGCAAGTATTGTAGTATTTTTTTGGAGGTCTGACGGTAGTTCCACCTTCATAAAAAAAGTCCATTTTCTCGCCCAGGCCTGCATATCCAATGTTCCAACTGATAATGCTTAATGTGTCTACATCGTACAAAGAAGATTCTGGTAATATATTTACAAAAGATTTTGGCTTGTAATCAAATATTGTATTGTACAGAATGATGAAAATAAAATAGAAAGCCAAAAGTGTAATTAGGGCTATTGATATTTTTAAAAACCATCGTAATAGCTTCATGGTGTGGTAATTTTTGGTAAATTTAATCATTAATCAAATTATCTTTGGTGTATTTTGTATTAATTGTTTAGATTTGTAAAAAACAACTTTTTTATGTTGGCTAAACAAATAGGCTTGTTTTTTGGTTCGTTCAATCCTATACATCATGGTCATTTAATGCTGGCTAATTTTTTGCTAACCGAAGTGCCTTTTGACGAGATATGGTTTGTGGTTTCGCCGCACAATCCGCATAAGTCGAAAGAAAACCTTGCCGGCGAATATCATCGGCTTGAGATGGTCAACTTAGCCATTGCCGATTTTGAACCTTTCAGAGCAATAGATATAGAATTTTCTATGCCCAAGCCCTCATATACTATTGATACATTAATTCGATTGCAAGAAAAATATGCTAAGCATCGTTTTGCGTTAATTATGGGCAGCGATAATTTGTTGACTTTTCATAAGTGGAAAAATTATCAACTGATTCTTCAAAATTTTTCGGTGGTTGTTTACCCACGAAAAGAACATCATGTTAGCACCGACTTTAATGTGAAGGTAGTAAAAGCACCTCTCATCGAAATTTCTTCATCGTTTATAAGAGAACAGATAAAAAAAGAAAAAGAAATAAAATTTTACCTTCCGGAAAAGGTGTATGATTATATCGAAAAATGTGGTTTGTACAGATAGTTTATTCAGTATCTTGCTCTGAGTTGCTGTCGCCGCTGGATAGGTTTATTTTATTGTTGCGAATAAATTGCACAACATCGTTTAATCCTTCGGCAAATTTTTCGAAATCTTCTTTGTAAAGGAAAAGCTTGTGTTTTTCGTAATAAACACTGCCATCAGGTCTAATACGCTTCTTACTTTCGGTAATGGTTAAGTAATAATCGTCTTTGCGGGTCGATTTAACATCAAAAAAATAAGTACGTTTCCCTGCACGAACAGATTTTGAATATACTTCGTCTCTGCCACGCTGATTATTTTCCCTAATGTTGTCGTTATCTTCCATCATTTTTCCCAGTTTTTAGAAAATATAAGCAAATGTAATATCATTTTTTTTATTTCCCAAAATATTTTTCACTTTTTTTAACTCAAATTATTTATTATGAGCACTTAGATAGAACGAATCAATGGATTTCTGATAAATAAAAATTAATTCTCGGGTGCAACATTAGCTAACTGTACAAATTGATTTTTCTATTTTGCATTATTTTTAAAATTTTAAATGCAATAACTGGCTTTAAGAAATATCTCTGTTTTACTAAAAAAATACCTGTAACGTTAATATTTAATGCTGATTTTAGATATAACTAATTATGGTTGTTAAGGTGAAAATACAAGTTATCAATAAGTTTATCCATAAGTTTTGAAATGGGGAACTGTTTGATATTTTGTACAGATACTATTAGAAAATTACCATATTCAGGTAATTCATCAACTTCAATGTTGTACAATGTAGCCACAATAATTCGATGGCTCAAAATATGTCTTATTGTTTTGTATTTGTATATGTTTTTGATGTTTAACGATGCCAGAAAAGGAATTTTTTGCAATGGGATAGTTGTATCTTTTAAGTGCACAATTAAAGGAAATTCGTATAAGTTTTTCCATATATTGTTATCGGTGCGTTGATATAAGTAACAATAGTTATTTTTATGTACGAAAAAGTAATGGTAGTAGAGGGTCTTTTTCTGTTTTTTATCCGTCTTTATAGGAAATAAAGAAATCATGTGTTTTTTATATGCGGCACACATTGTGCTTACAACGCATTGACTGCAAAGTGGCTCAGACGGTTTGCAAATAGTAGCTCCAAACTCCATCATTGCTTGATTAACATCTCCGGGCGAATAATATTTCGTGGCAAGTTGGGCATCTGCCTCAACAAGCTGTTCGAGCGATTTGTCGTTTTTCGAAAATGCTTTAGCATAAAATCGGCTAAAAATGCGGTGTACATTTCCATCTATTACATAAACTTTTTCGTTAAAACTGATAGAGGCAATAGCTGCTGCTGTGTACTTGCCTACACCTCTTAACTTGATTATTTCGTTATATGTTTTAGGAAAAATGCCGTTATGTTGCGAAACAATTACGTTGGCTGTTTCGTGCATGTTCAAGGCTCTTCTATAATAGCCCAAACCTTTCCAAACACGTAGCACATCATCGACCGAAGCCGCGGCAAGTGAATAAATATCGGGAAATGTTTGAATGAAATTATGATAATAGTTTAATGCTTGATCTACACGAGTTTGTTGCAATATAACTTCCGAAACCCATACATTATACGGATGTTGGCTTTTTCGCCATGGTAGGTCTCTTTGGTTTTCAATGTACCATTCGGTTAAGAAGGATAGCCAGTTTTTCATACAGGCAAAGTTGTAAGATTTTTTTAACACAAAAAATGTAAATAATTGTTTTGACAATAAAATAATAACTATATTTGCAGTCCAAAATGGAACAACTAAAATTTTTTTAAATATGACAAAAGCTGACATTGTAAACGAAATTTCAAAAAAAACCGGTATTGAAAAAGTATTGGTGCAGAAATCAATCGAATCTTTTATGGAAATAATGAAAGATTCTATGGTGAAGGGAAATAACGTTTATTTACGTGGTTTTGGTAGCTTTATTTTGAAAAAACGAGCAAAAAAAACTGCACGCAATATATCGAAAAACACTACCATCATAATTCCCGAGCACTTTATACCGGCTTTTAAACCTGCCAAATCCTTTGTTAATGACGTTAAATCTAAAGTAAAAGTAAAATTTTAAAATTTGAGTAATATGCCCTGTGGTAGAAAACGCAAAAGACACAAAATGGCGGTTCATAAACGTAAAAAACGTTTAAGAAAAAATCGTCATAAAAAGAAAATTCGCTAGCTTATTACTAGCATAGTATGAGCAAAACCTATAGCACGCTATAGGTTTTTTACGTTTATTAAAATTCGAACTTGTGATACGAGAACTTTTTGTTGAAGCAGATAATGATGAAATTAAAATAGCTCTTCTTGAAGACAAAAATCTTGTTGAATTAAACAAAGAAAAAAACAATTTACAATTTAGTGTAGGTGACGTTTATCTAGGTAGAGTTAAGAAAATTATACCTGGATTAAATGCAGCTTTTGTTGATGTAGGTTATTTTAAAGATGCTTTTCTTCACTATCTCGATCTGGGACCGCAGTTTGTATCGCTTCAACGTTATTTAACACAAGCGTTAAACCAGAACCATTTTAATCCGTCGTTAAATATTTTTGAACCTTCGCCCGATATTAGCAAAAATGGTAAAATTAATCAGATATTAAAATCGGGACAGCCAATTGTTGTTCAAATAGCTAAAGAACCCATTTCGACTAAAGGACCTCGCTTAACTTCTGAAATTTCTATTCCCGGTAGAAACATTGTGCTTATCCCTTTTTCGAACAAAGTATCGGTTTCGCAAAAAATTAAATCGGCAGAAGAGCGTCAACGACTCAAATATTTAGTCGAAAGCCTATTGCCCGATAATTATGGGGCTATTGTCCGAACAGCTTGCGAAGGGAAAAATGTAAACGACCTTGATGCCGAATTGAGGGAGCTCATAAAAAAGTGGGAATCGTCGTTTGCTAATTTGTATCAAAAAACACCGCCTGCTCTTATTTTAAGCGAATTGGATCGAACACATGCTATTCTTCGAGACATGCTAAATGAATCGTTTACCAATATATTTGTAAACGATAAACAAATTGCTCAAACCATGCGGTCTTTTGTTCAATCCATAGAGCCCGAAAAAGAAAAAATTATCCGCCTGTATCAGGGTAAAACGGCATTGTTTGAGCAGTTTGGCATAAACAAACAAATTAAGTCTTTATTTGGCAGAACCGTTACCCTTAAATCGGGAATATATCTGGTTATTGAACATACCGAAGCATTGCATGTTATCGATGTTAACAGTGGACATCGTCAGGTAAACGAAAACGACCAGGAGCAAAATGCACTCGAGGTAAATTTAATTGCAGCCGAAGAAATTGCCCGTCAGCTTCGGTTGCGCGATTTAGGCGGTATTATTGTCATCGATTTTATCGATATGTACAAAGCCGAAAACAAGAAAATCTTATACGATCGAATGAAAAAGTTGATGGAAAAAGATCGTGCTAAACACAACATTTTGCCACTGAGCAAATTCGGCTTAATGCAAATAACCCGTCAGCGAGTACGCCCCGAAATAAATATTGTAACAACTGAAAAATGTCCCAATTGCAACGGTACGGGCAAATCGTCGAGTACTATTCTCATTAGCAGTCAAATAGAAGCATACATAGAATACTTAGCTCAAAAAACCCCGTACAAATTTTTTCACATAAAAGCAAACCCCTATGTTGCTGCTTATTTAAAAAATGGCTTATTGTCGCTTCGTTTTAAATGGATGATCAAATTTAAGCGTTTTATTAAAATATCATCAGTTTACCAAATGCCTTTTCACGAATATCATGTGTTTAATTTTTATGGACAAGAAATTGATTTATAAGTTAATTAAAATATGAAACGAACAAAGATTAAAGATTTGTTTAATACAAGCGAATTGCACAAAGATTATGTAGTAGAAGGTTGGGTTAGAACACATCGAGAAATTAAAGATGTGCATTTTATTGCATTAAATGACGGTTCTATTATTCATAACATTCAAATTGTTGCAAATGCACAATCGTTCGACGAACAAGTGTTGAAAAAAATTACAACAGGTTCTTGTTTGCGTGTTTTAGGAACATTAGTACCTTCCGAAGGCAAAGGACAAAAGGTAGAAATTCAGGCTAAGGAAATACTTATTCATGGTACCTGCGATGCCGAAACATATCCGTTGCAGAAAAAAGGACATAGCCTCGAATTTTTACGTTCTATCGCTCACCTTCGTCCCAGAACCAATACTTTTGGAGCGGTTTTTCGCATACGTCATCACATGGCTTATGCTATTCATCATTATTTCAATCAAAAAGGTTTTGTATATCTTCATACTCCTATTATTACGGCAAGCGATTGCGAGGGGGCCGGACAAATGTTTCGCGTAACAACACTAGATCTATATAACTTACCTAAAACAGATGATGGTAAAATAGACTTTTCGCAAGACTTTTTTGGCAAAGAAACCAGCCTTACCGTATCGGGTCAACTTGAAGGAGAGCTGGGGGCATTGGCTCTATCGGAAATTTACACTTTTGGACCAACATTTCGTGCAGAAAATTCAAACACACCACGCCATCTGGCAGAGTTCTGGATGATAGAACCCGAAATGGCTTTCTATGATATACACGACAATATGGACCTGGCCGAAGATTTTATCAAATTCCTTGTAAAATATGCTCTGAATCATTGCACCGACGATCTACAGTTTTTGAACGAAATGTACGACAAAGAACTTCTTGCACGACTTAATTTTGTGCTCGAACATCCCTTTGAGCGTCTTACTTATACCGAAGCTATCAACATTTTATTAGCATCGAAAGAAAAATTCGAATTTCCAATATATTGGGGCTGCGATTTACAATCGGAGCACGAACGCTATCTGGTTGAAAAATACTTCAAACGCCCTGTAATACTAACCGATTATCCAAAAGAAATAAAGGCTTTTTACATGAAACAAAACGACGACGACAAAACCGTTCGTGCCATGGATGTGTTATTCCCCAAAATAGGTGAAATTATTGGCGGTTCACAACGCGAAGAAAATTACGAAAAACTATACAAACGCATAAAAGAACTTAATATACCAGAAAAAGACGTGTGGTGGTATCTCGAAACCCGAAAATTTGGAACGGCACCACATAGCGGCTTCGGGCTTGGTTTTGAACGCCTTATCCTGTTTATTACTGGCATGTCCAATATTCGCGATGTAATACCATTTCCAAGAACCCCCAAAAATGCAGAATTTTAGCCTTTGCTCAGATAGTGAAACCTTTTTATTGTTTCTAACGTTTTATTGAAAAAAATTATGTTAGATCAGAAACTGCAGCAAAAGTTACTTCAAAAGTTATCGCCACAGCAAATACAACTCATTAAGATGCTCGAAATTCCAATTATGGAATTAGAGCAGCGTATAAAAAAAGAATTGGAAGAAAATCCTGCATTAGAGGAGGGACCCGACGAAGATGAGATTACTGCCAATCAGTCCGATGATGATGAAGGAGATGTAAATGAAGACGAAGAAAACGACAATTACGATGATAAATATGCTAACGAGAACGAAGATGAGCAAGATGATTTAAAATCGAGAGACGATGATTTTTCGTACGAGGATTATCTCGACGAAGAAGAAACCGATGATACACCGTATTATAAATTGCAAGCCAACAATCAATCGCCCGACGATACGACACACGAAATTGTTTTTACTCAGGAAGATACATTTATCGATTATTTACTAAATCAACTCGGATATTTAAATTTATCACAAACAGAACGTACTATAGCCGAATATATTATAGGAAACATCGACGAAAAAGGCTATTTACAACGTGATGTAGAATCCATTTCCGATGATTTGGCATTTACTTTCAACGTAAATGTAACAAAAGAAGAAGTGGAAAAGGTGTTGAAAAAAGTACAAACCTTAGATCCACCAGGAGTTGGTGCACGTAATCTCAAAGAAAATATTTTAATTCAACTCATTCGAAAAGCCAAAACACCAGCGGTAACTCTGGCTATTCGTATTATCGAATGCTGTTACGAAGAACTTACCAAAAAGCATTACGAAAAAATAATAAAAAAACTTAATACCGATGAAGTTCAATTAAAAGAGGCACTTAACGAAATTCAACACTTAAATGCCAATCCAGGTAGTGCTTTTGCCAATCATTACGAAATAGCTATCAATCAAGTAGTGCCCGATTTTATTGTGGATATTGAAGACAACGAAATACGAGTTTCGTTAAACTCCAGATATAATCCAGAGTTGCGTATCAGCAAATCGTTTCAGGAGATGCTCCGAGCCCTTGAACAGCACAAGAAACAAAAGAAATTGATGAATACAGATGCTATTCAATTTGCCAAACAAAAACTGGATTCTGCAAACTGGTTTATTGATGCCATTAAGCAACGACAAAACACCTTGATTATTACCATGCAAGCCATTGTTCAGTTTCAGCGCGACTTTTTCTTAACAGGTGAAATGTCGCAACTAAAGCCCATGATTTTAAAAAACATATCGGAACTCACAGGTTTCGACATAAGTACAATATCGCGAGTAGTTAGCAATAAATATGTATTAACCCCTTATGGTATTTTCCCATTAAAATCATTCTTTAGCGAATCGCTCACTACTAGTGACGATGAAGTGGTTTCAACGTATAAAGTAAAAGATCGAATTCAAGAACTCATCGAAAAAGAAGATAAACGAAACCCGTTGACCGATGAAGAAATTGCTGCTATTTTAAACAAAGACGGATTTAATATTGCAAGGCGAACGGTTGCTAAATATCGAGAGCAAATGAAAATACCCGTTGCACGATTAAGAAAAGAAATATAATGTACCAACTCATCGAAAAATATTTTTTTAATCTGGTGAGTGTATTCTTACACCCAATTTTTGTCCCTTTTTATGCTATAAATATTCTGCTATTTACATATTCGCAGTATGTTATTTTTAATCAAAAGTCGGTATTACTTTTTATTGCACTGTTTTTTATGGTAACTGTCTTTTTGCCTGCTCTTGTTTTGATGCTGATGTATTATTTTCGACTGTTTTCGTCCTTTACTATTAAAACCAAAGAAGATCGATTGGCAGTTTCATCGGTAATGTTAATGTTCTACTTTTTTTTGTTTTTTTTGTTGAAAAATGCCGACTTTCCTGCATTTATTAAAATATTTTTGTTTGCGTTACCTTTTATTGTTTTAGCGTTGTTGATTTTGCAGTGGTTTTACCACACCATTAGTATTCACATGTATGCTTTGTCTTCTGTTATAGGTATGCTTATATTTTACAAATTGCAAATGAATGTCACTGCTCCATTTGTCTGCATTTTTGTTATTTGCCTGGCAGTAGGTTTAACTGCTACAGCAAGATTAATCTCTTTATCGCATAATTATAAGGATGTTATTTTAGGAAGTGTTTTGGGGGTATTTTTCTCTTTCTTTATTTTCTTAATATACCAATACTTATAGAGAATCGCTTTAAATTCAAATTTTAGTAATTTTGAATAAATTTATGTGTTGAAGTGTTTTCGCCAATATATGGTATTATTTATTTTAATGCTGGTTTACGATGTTGCTTTTTTACAGACAGCAGAAGTTTCGCAGGTTTACGAAAAAAACGATCTTTTGTACGACAAATCAACCCGTGAACCGTTTACGGGAATTCTGATAGAACGTAACGAAAATGGTAAAATTGTAGCTCGTAAGTCATTCGAAGGTGGCATGGAAAATGGTATTTCCCGTTTTTACGATAAAAATGGGGTGTTGGTCTCATCTGGCGAGTTTAAAGATGGCCTTGAGCATGGAACATGGGTTTGGTTTTATCCGTCGGGTTTAGTTAAAGCCAAGGGATATTATGAGTATGGCGAAGCTACGGGACAATGGACATATTATTACGAAAATGGCAACGTAGAACGTACAGGTATAGTAAATAAAGGAAAAGAAAATGGCTACTGGATATACTACGACGAAAAAGGCATAAAAAAAATTGAGCGATATTTTAATTATGGACTCAAAGATAGCGTCGAAAAAATATTCTATCCAACTGGACAATTAATGATGGAAAAACGCTATTGGCATGGATTGGAACACGGATGGTCAAAAGGGTGGTTTCTTTCAGGTGTGTTAAAATTTGAAAGTTTGTTCGAAGATGGTAAACTCATATTACATCGCGAATACAATCAAAAAGGAGAAGTTATTAAAACTGTAGGAACGAATAATAACTAAAACTTTTTATCTACTTTTACGTAAAAAATTTAAAAAACTCGTGAAATACACACTAATTTTTCTAATATTGTGGCTATTATTTACCAAGTGTGGCTTTTCTCAAAACAAGTTCGACAATCATTCCAGATCCAGATATATAATAGATATTGCCAAACAGGTTACATGGCCTAATGAATCCAGTATTGATACCTTCCGAATTTTGCTCCTTTCGAGCGATACGGGTTTGTATAGAATAATGATTGCAACAGCTCAAAATGTCGGTTTGTTGCATAAAAAGCCTATACGAGTTTTGCACGCTTATAATTATGAAAACATAAGAAATTGCGAAATTATTTTTTTTAAAAATGACGAAAACTTCGATATCGACAAAGTTCAGAAAAAACTCACTTGCTCAACATTGTTAATTACCGAAAACTTTGAGTTTCACAAGTCAATGATCAATTTTATCGTGGTAAACAATGTTCGTCGCTATGAATTAAATTTATCCCGATTGAACGAATGTGGCTATAAGCTAACGGAATTGTTTGTAGAAGGCTCCGTAAAATCAAAAGCCGACTGGGAGCAACTTTACAAAAAAACCGATTTGGCTCTGCAGAAAGAAAAAGAAATTGTAGAACAACAAAACCAGCTACTTTTACGTCAACGTGCTGAAATAGAACAGCAACAACAAATTATTGTTAAACAACAAGCCGAAATAGACAATCAGATTCGCGAAATAGAAAAGCAAAAACAGGCACTACTTAAAATTTTACAACAGGTAAGATTGAACAAACGATTACTTTCTGAAAAAGTGAAAGAATTAGAGCAAAAAGAAAAAATTCTTCAATCGAAAAATGACGAAATAAACAAAAAGTCGGTCATTTTAGTTAACCAGAAGAAAGAAATCGAGAAGCAAAACAATCGTATTCAGGAACAGAAAAAAGTTCTGAGCAAACAACTCGAACAAATTCACATGCAACAACTTATTATGTATTTATTTTTAGGTATTATACTGTTGTTGGTATTTTTGGGATTTTTCATTTATCGTAATTACAAAATAAAAAAGCAAGCCAATATTATTCTAAGTCAGAAAAATGCTGAGATTCTACGTCAAAACGAAGAAATTAAAATGCAAAAAGAGCAAATAGAAGCTCAACGCGACGAGATAGCTTTACAAAAACAAGAGATTATGGACAGTATTCGATATGCAAGTCGAATACAACAAGCTGTTTTACCGCCCCTACATGTTGTAAAAAATATCTTACACGAAAATTTTTTTATTTTCAATCGTCCCCGCGATATAGTCAGTGGCGACTACTATTTTATCACCGAACGAAAAAATAAATTGATTGTTTCAGCTGCCGATTGTACAGGGCACGGTGTTCCCGGAGCATTTATGAGTTTATTAGGAATATCGTTTCTTAATGAAATTATTAACAGAACAGAAACCATTGATGCGGCAATTATATTAAATCATTTGCGACATAACATTATCAATGCACTTAATAAGGGGGCAGAGTACCAAACCAAAGACGGAATGGACATGGTGTTGTGTGTTTTCGATTTCGAGGCAAAAGTTGTAGAATTTGCCGGAGCCAATAATCCGCTCTATCATATTCGTAATAAACAACTAACCGAATACAAAGGCGATAAGATGCCTATTGGACTGTACGACGATTTAAAACCATTTACCAAGCACATTATTCATTTCGAGCAAGATGATGTGTTTTACATGTTCTCCGACGGATATGCCGATCAGTTTGGCGGTACAGAAGGAAAAAAATTTAAGTATAAACCTTTAAAAGATTTGCTAATCTCGATTAGTCATTTACCTATGAACGAACAATATAATATTGTTGAGAAAACTCACGACGAATGGAAAGGCAATTATTTTCAGGTAGACGATATTTTACTTATAGGTATTCGCTGTACGTAATTGTTGATAATATTTTTTTCAAATCTAACAAATGTCATTCTTTAACAGAAAAGTATTAAGTAATATTGTACTTAAATTTTTGAAATCCGTATGAAGTTCAACCCAGAAAAATATTCGATAGAAGATAAGCGAATGCAGCCGTTTATCGATCCTGATGAATTGTGGAACTTGATTCATACAGTTAAACCTACCAAAGAAGAAGTACGCAATGTCATCAAAAAATCGCTCGATAAGCAGCGTCTTACTTTACGCGAAACCACTGTGTTAATTAATGCCAACGACCAGGAATTAATCGAAGAAATTAAAGAAGGTGCGCGAATACTAAAAGAAAAAGTTTACGGTAATCGAATTGTTTTGTTTGCACCTTTGTACATAGGCAACAAATGTTCGAACAATTGTCAGTATTGCGGTTTTAAGGTTACAAATACAAAGGCCATTCGAAAGACGCTTTCCGACGAGGAAATAGTTCGTGAAGTAGAAGCTCTTGAAGATAATGGGCAAAAACGTTTAATTTTAGTTTTTGGCGAGCATCCCGAGTATTCAGCTGAGTATATTGCCCATACCGTTAAGCTGGTTTATAGCGTTAAGAAAGGTAAAGGCGAAATTCGTCGTGTAAATATTAATGCTGCACCATTCGATATTCAAGGTTTTCGTACGATAGGTCGTGCTGGTATTGGTACATATCAAATATTTCAGGAGACGTATCACCCCGAAGCATATCAGTGGTATCATTTAGGTGGAAAAAAGAAAGACTATGAGTGGCGTTTGACTTCGCTGGACCGGGCTCAGGAAGCAGGAGTTGACGATGTAGGTATTGGGGCCTTATTTGGATTGTACGACTGGCGTTTCGAAGTGCTTGCATTGGTACGACATACCAATCACCTCGAAGCATGCTACAATGTAGGTCCACACACCATCTCGTTCCCAAGAATAAAAGATGCATCGGGTTTGTCGGTTGGCCATAAATACATGGTTTCCGATGCCGATTTTACTAAACTTATTGCCATTCTCCGTTTGGCTGTGCCATATACAGGCTTAATACTTACAGCTCGCGAAAATGCCGAAGTACGTCGTGAAGTTATGCAATTTGGTGTTAGTCAGATCGATGGAGGTACCATTATAGAGTTAGGTGGTTATTCAAAAGCAAAACTATATAACAGAGATCAGGACCTTAATCGAGAACAGTTTAAGATTAACGACGACCGTTCGTTGAATGAGATTATTGGCGAATTGCTCGATAATGGTTATCTTCCTTCGTTTTGTACTGCTTGTTACCGGAAAGGACGAACGGGCGAACACTTTATGGAATTCTCCGTACCCGGATTTATTAAGCGATATTGTTCGCCCAATGCTATTTTAACGCTGGCAGAATATCTGATGGACTATGCTACACCAGATGTACAGAAAAAAGGGTGGGCTGCCATAGAAAAAGAAATTGAGCAGCTCACGGGGCACATGAATACATTAGAACTTAAGCGTAGAGTGGAACGTATAAAAAACGGTGAACGCGATTTATATTTTTAAATGAAGTATGTATGGTGGATCATATAAAAATAATCGGAATATTGATAAAAGACCGCATTAAAGAAGCAAATCATACGCAGGCTGTGCTGTCGAAGTACGCTCATCTCATACGTACTCGATTGGGATTTCACGAAGTGAGTGAATACACCTGTAGCAGGGTTGGTTTTATTGTTTTACAAATAGTGGATACCAACAATGAGTACAATCAAATGCGAAAAGAGCTCGATGAAATTTATGGGATCGAAGTGCAAGAAATGAATTTTAACTGGTAAGTATTTTCATTCGTTGTCTTACTACTTCGTAACTGAGTACTGCTACTGAATTAGATACATTCAGCGAATCTATTTTTCCAAGCATGGGTATTTTTATGATTTTGTGTGCCTGTTGACGCCAAAAGGAGCTTAGTCCATGGGCTTCGGTTCCAAAAACGATGGCGGTAGGTTGCCTGAAATCAACCTCATAGTAATACACTGCTTCTTGTAGGGCTGCAGCGTATATGTTTATATTGTGCTTACAAAACCAATGTATAGCTTCTTCGTTTGAGGTAAGTACCACGGGAACCGTAAAGATGCATCCCAGACTTGAGCGAATAACGTTGGGATTAAACAAATCGGTTGCAGGATTGCATACTACAACAGCATCGGCTTTTACAGCATCGGCTGTGCGGATTACTGCACCCAGGTTGCCGGGCTTTTCAACCGATTCCAGTACTATAAAAAAAGGTAATTTAGATAGCGTAAGATCTTCGAATATTCGATATCTCGATTCAAAAATGGCAATAATACCCTCAGTGTCTTCGCGATACGATATTTTAGAAAATAGTTTGGTATTAATTTGATAAAAAAGCTCGTCTTTAAACGGAAAGGAACGAAAATCTTTTTTTTGCAAAAAATGATCGTTGATAAACAAATAGTGTAATTTGTAGTCGGATAGATATGCCATGGAAATTTCTTTTATGCCTTCGGCTACAAAAAGCCCGTGTTTTTTGCGACCTTTGGAATGATATAATTCCTGTATAAGCTTTATTTTAGGATTTTGTTGACTCGATAGGTATTCTATTTTCATAGAAAAAGCCGATAACCGACTTTATTTTAATAAAATAAAATACGATTATCGACAATGTTGGCTAACTTTTTAAGTGCTTCGAAAGCTTGATAATCAACGCGTGCCTGAATGTCGTACATCATTTGAACTTGTGCTTGTTTACTATCTATGGTACTTTGTTTGTTGCGTTCAGTTACATTAATAACAAACACTCCGTTGTTCCCTTTTATAGGATTAGATAATTTGTTGATAGGTAAGGTAGCCGATGCAGCAATTACTTTGGGCTCTATGCCTACACCGGGTATGCTAAACGACGTAAAAGCTATATTGGTAGCATCCATTATGGGAATATTCATTTTTGAAGACATTTCCTGCAACGAGCCTGTATTAAGATTAGCTTTAAACTCCTGAATAAATTTTTCGGCTTTCTTTTGTTTAATAACAGAATTTTTAACTTGTTCGCGTACTTGCTCCAGTGGAGCGTATCCTTTTTGGCGAACCTCTGTTAGATGTGCAACAACAAATTTGTCGGGGAATTCGAAAGGCTTTGAAATATCGCCTTTTTGGGCTTTGTAAGCCCAACGAATAATTTCGCGGGCATAGTCGAACCCGGCAATAGTGCGGTCGGTTGGACGTAAACCACCAGCGATACGTTTGTTGTAACCTTCGGTTGTAATGGCTTTTTCGAATTTTTCGGGAGTGTTGTTCATACCAGCAAATTGATAGGCTTTATTTTGTACTGTTTGATAAGTAGCTGAGCTAGGTTCAATTTTCCATTCAACAAAAGCCACTTCGGCTTTTTTTACTTCCTTCGATTTTTCGAGTGTTTCGATGATGTGATAACCAAATTGACTTTCTACTACAACGAATTCTCCTTTTTTAGCTTCGAAAGCAGCTTTTTCGAATGGTTTCACCATTACTCCGCGTTTAAACCACTTAAGATCGCCGCCTTCTTCGGCAGAACCTTTATCGTCGCTATATTGTTTAGCCAGTGCAACAAAATCGGCTTTTTTATCGAGTAGCAGAGTTTTAAGGCTGTCGGCAAGTTTTTTAGCTTGTTCCATGCTACGTTTTTCGTTAGGAGCAATTAGAATATGACGGGCATGTACAGAGTCGGGCATATTGCGGAAAGACACGAGTTTAGCTACATAATAATGATCATTTTCGATGTATGGACCATAAATAAAACCCGGTTGCGAGGCAAACATGATGCTATCTATTAGCTGAGGCAATTCGCCTTTTGAGAAAAACTGTTCGCTGTAAGGTTTGTCGGAGTTTTGATTAACAAATTCTTCAACATTTTCAGCCATCATAAAACGTTCTTTTATTTCCATCATTTTTTGTTGAAGTGATTGCAAGTCGGCAGGCGAAGGTTTAACGTCGAAAATAACATATTCAATATCTCTCGATTCATCTTGTTCGAACAAATACAGGTGTTCTTTATAAAATTTTTCTAAATCTTTGTCGCTAACCGTAACTAATGAATCGCTCAGTTCGGTGTAGCGTTTGAGTAGCATTTGAATGTTATTTTGGTTGGAAGCCTCTTCGACATAATTTTGTGCTTCTATATTGGTTACATACAAGCCTTTTTTAACAGCAGTGTAATATTTTCTTAATAACTTTTGATGTTCGAGTTCTTTTTCGAAAGCAACCCAACTTTTGCGAGCATTACCGGTAGGATCTTTGTCCATGTTACTAATGAATTGTCTTACCAGGTTAGGGTCGAACAGTCCGGTTTGTTGGTTTTTAAAAATGGGGATTTGCAATATTTGTGGGTCAATGTTTGTCCCGACAATCATATCTTGCAGTTCATCGGGGTGAACAACAAAACCCAATTCGGGAAGATTATTTGCAAGAACATAATTAGTAATGAGTGTTTCCCATGCTTGCTCGCGTATTTGTTGTGATATTGCTTCGTCTGGTACTGTTTCTTGTTGAGTATTACGCAGATAATTTTGAGTAAGTTCTTCTACAAGTAATTCATATTCTTTAATAGAAATAGCTTTGCCGTAAACTTCGGCTACATCGGTCGTTTGGTTCGGGTTGAAGAGTTGGTTGGAGTAGATAAGGTCGTTTAGAATAAATGCTAACAAAGCTAAACCAATAATTACTGCAATAAGCACTCCTGCTCGATTTCTGATAGTTTGTAACGTTGCCATTTTAGTATAATTTTTGAAGCCACGAATATATAAAAAATCTATTAAATAACCTGAAAGTGTTTTTCAATTTTACGTTTAGTACATTACGAGGTAGCTAATTATTACTATGTTAATTTTTAAGAATTCACCTAAAATGATGAAAAATTTTTTGTATCATTGGTTTTACATTTACAGAAAAATTCAACAGCAAATGAGGAGAATTTTTTTGATAACGATGGGGTTATTTTACAATTTCATAGTAGTTGCTCAAGACAGCCTTCGTGTAAAATTTGCTTTAGAATCGTGGAACGATGTAGTGAATAATCTTGCAGGAGGAATAAAACAAGGTACAGTTTACAAAGGTTTATTGGCTTTTGATCCAGAAATTACATACGGAAATGTCGGATTTAAAGGCTCGCTTTGTTATTCGTTTGGTAAATCACCATCTAAGTACCTGGTTGGCGATATGCATACTTTATCGAATATTGATGCCGATATTCCTTTTTTTATTTTTGAGAGTTATTTTTTCTGGAAAAAAAATGGTTTTTCTCTTAAAACGGGAATTATAAATATGAATGAAGAATTTATTTCATGCGAGCGTGCAGAGTATTTGATTAATTCTTCGTTTGGGATACCTTTGCATATTACACACAATAGCCCCGTATCGATATATCCTAAAACTACGATAGGTGCGAATGTGTTGAAAAAATTAGACAAAGAAAATTATTTAAAACTTGGTATATATGATGGTTTTCCAAAAGAAAACAAATTAGAAATTTTGAAGTCGGCTATTCATATAAACGATGGTTTGTTTTTTATTTCAGAATTTCATAATAAGTGGAAAGATAATCACACCAAAATAGGATTTTATCATCATACGGGATCGTTTGTAAAAGTAGATTCATCTAAAAAGGTTGAACCACACAATGGTTTTTATTTCATTATGTGCTCTACCATTTACAGCGACATTAAGTTTAGATTATCTGTTTTTTCACAGTTAAGCCGTAGCTTAGGCAATATATATCGTCATCATTATTACTTAGGTGGAGGTTTGGTATTGAATATCAATCATCCCAATGAACATAATATCAAGCAATTAGCTTTTGGCGTTGCTTATATTGGTGATAGACTAAAAATGCAACAAGAAACTGCTATAGAATTGGTTTTTGCAAAAAGTATGGGCAAATATATCTTGTTTGAACCCGATGTTCAGTATATTGTAAATCCTTCGGGTTGCTCTCATTCGTTAAATAATGCTTTGACGTTGAATTTTCGCTTACTTTTTCGTATTGAAAAGAGCTAATTTTCGGGTTTATTGATATATTCTTTAGCAGGTCCGGTTAAAATAATGTTTGGTGTGAATTGCTGCCACTCGTCTTCTCGAATCATCTGTTTATCGAGCATTTTCTTTGCTACAAACTTCATAAAATCTTGTACCGATGGTTTAAGTATTCCAGTAGAATCGAATGAGCTAGCAAAATGTTTTGGTTTAGGAACAATAGAGGCAAGGAATATAGCTTCGGGTAAGTTAAGTTCATGGGGTTTTTTGTTAAAATAAAAATGGGTGGCTTTGGATATTCCATAAATACCAGGTCCAAATTCGATGATGTTTAAATACAGTTCGAACATGCGGTCTTTCGAAGCAAGTCGCATGTTTTCGATGAGCCATACAATAAGCATTTCCTCGAGTTTTCGTGAAATAACTTTGTAGCGGTTAAGGTAAAGGTTTTTTACCAGTTGCATAGTAATGGTACTTCCGCCACGTGCAAAGCGTTTTTTCTTGATATTTTCGATCATAGCTTCGCGAAATGCGTCGAGCAAAAACCCGCGATGCCAATAAAAGCCTCCATCTTCGGTGCAGAGTAATGCATTGCGTAAGTAAGGCGATATTTGGTCGAGGGGAATATAATTGGGATTTGACCGACTAATATGAATGGTTTCTACCGGTTCGCCGTATTCATAAACCGTATGAATAAAATCGGAATCAATTTTGGAAAGATTAAGTTTGCCAAACGAAACGATTCGAAAATTTATAGGTCTGAGTTCTGAAAAGAGCTTTAGCGAATCTATTTGATTAAAGTTTAGCCAAAAATAAAATTGATAACTAAGCTTTCCTTTTGCCTTGATATTAAAAGTATTTGGGAATAAACCTTCGGGCAAAGCAGCAAAAAATTCTTCGGCATTGATGTTTGGCTCGTTTATCTTTACTTCAATTTGTTTAAATGGTAGGGCAGCGTATTTGCTGTATATGCTGATATGGAGTGGTTCGATGGTAAATGTGCTGCTGCTGTCGAGTTCTATAGAGGTATCGTCGATACGAAGTAAAAAGTTTGACGATAATTTTTTAAAGTTGATTTCTGATGTAGAAAGTGATGGATGAAAAATAATCAGGTTATTGATGTTACCTATTCCTTCTAGTAACATTTCATCCTGAATATTGTTTCTGAGGCTAAAATAGGCTGTATCGAACTGTATTTTCAATTTTGCGTTGTAAAAACCGGGTACAAAATCTGTTTTTTTGCGTTGATGCACACAGATGGTATGAAGTTGTTGTTGATCAGCGTCTACGGCACACACGGTTTTTAATATTTGTCTGCTTTTGGCATCACTAATATAGATAGGCATCTTAATGATGGAGTGCTTAATATCAATAAAAGGTACAGAAATGTGAATGGTTTCTTTTTCTGGTCGTTTAACAAATATGTTAACATTTGAAATGTTGCCCTGTTGTGGCAAAAGATTGAATAATGTGTTGAAAAGCAATGAGCTCTTTTTTCTGAAATTAGGTTTTTTTTGAATAATGGTATTTGTGGTATCGTTTATTTCTTTTTTAAACAACAAACTGAACGAATCGCTGGTATCGCTAACCATCAAGTTGAAGTTTATGTTTTGTGAGTAAATTTCTTTAATGTTGATGTCGCCACCAAACAAGGTTTTCCATAAATTAAAGCGAATAAAAATACTGTCGATTAAAAAAACAGTATCGTTGTGTTGTGTAATACAGATATGGTCGAAGTAAATATTCCGGAAGCCTTTTAGCCCATAATCTTTGATATAGATTTTGCTGGTGTGTTCTTGATTAAAGTCGTCTATTTTTGATTGAAGGATGTATCTGAAAAGACTGTTTTTTGTAAAGAGCACTAAAATAAACAGTAATGTTATGCCGCCAAATATATAAATAACAAACTTTTTCCAGAATTTGTTTTGAAAAATCATAAATACTTTTCTTTTTCGAGATAATGGTTGACATACTCGCTAATACCATCTTCGAGCGAAGTAAAAGGTTTCGTATAGCCTATGCTTCTTAACTTGTTCATTTCGGCTTGTGTAAAATATTGATATTTGTCTCTGATGTCCTCGGGGGTATCGATGTATTCGATATTTTCTGGCTTAGATAAAGAACGGAAAACTGCTCTGGCAAGGTCGTTAAATGTTCGGGCATAACCTGTTCCCAAATTGTAGATGCCCGAATGCTTTCGGTTTTGCATCAAAAAGAACAGAACATTGCACACATCTTTAACGTAAATAAAATCGCGTTTTTGTTCACCATCGGCAAAGTCCTGTTTATGCGAACGAAATAATTTGATTTTACCTTCTTTATGAATTTGTTGATAGGCATGGTAAACAACTGAAGCCATTCGTCCTTTGTGATATTCGTTTGGTCCGTAAACGTTGAAAAATTTTAAACCAGCCCAAAAGTAAGGCTTTTCGGTTTGTTCGAGTGCCCAAACATCGAATTTCTGCTTCGACCAACCATACGGATTAAGTGGTTTAAGCTGAGGTATAAGGCTTTCGTTATCGCTGTATCCAAACTCGCCAGCTCCATACGTGGCTGCCGACGAAGCATAAATAAGTGGCAGTCCGAATTCTACGCAGCTTTTCCAGATATGTTTGGAGTAATTTAGATTAAGTCGATCGAAAATGCTTTCGTTAAACTCGGTTGTGTCGGTGCGAGCTCCCATGTGAAAAACAAATTCAACAAGCCGATGATTCAATCGTAGCCATTCGGGAAAAATATCACGATGTATTTTAACGGAAAATCTTTTATTTTCGAGATTTTTATTTTTTCTGTCATTCGAAAAGTCATCTACTAATGCCAGATCGAAATATTTTTCTTGGTTTAGTTTTGCAACAAGAGTGCTACCAATAAAACCTGCTGCTCCGGTTATGATAATCATACGTAGAATTTTGTTTCAAAATTACGAAACAAAAATGTAAGCAAATAGTTTTCGTGAGGATTTTAAATTTAAATAATTTTGCCTCAAAAAATGAAAAAACGAATAGTAAAATGCTTAGTTAGAATTATTTTACTTTTTTTTATTGCAAGTATTTTAAGTGTGTTGATATATAGTTTTGCTCCGGTTTTTATTACTCCGCTTATGTTGATAAGGGCAACCGAGCAGGTGTTCGATGGTAGATGGCCTGTAATGCACAAACGCTGGGTATCTATAGATGAGATATCACCATACATGGTTCAGGCAGTTATGGCAGGCGAAGATCAAAAATTTACCAGTCACTGGGGCTTTGATTTCGAGTCGATGAAAAAAGCATATATGTACAACAAAAAAGGCAAGAAAATTAGAGGAGGAAGTACTATTAGCCAGCAAACTGCCAAAAATGTTTTTTTATGGCCTTCTCGTTCGTATATTAGAAAAGTATTTGAAGCATATTTTACCTTACTTATAGAGTTATTTTGGTCGAAGGAACGGATTATGGAAGTTTACTTAAATGTGATAGAGACAGGTGATGGCTTGTATGGAGTAGAAATGGCAGCCCGAAAGTATTTTAAGAAATCGTCCAAAAAACTTACACGTTCCGAAGCGGCTACCATTGCGGCATGTTTACCTAATCCGCGCAAGTATACCCCATTATCCAATTCAACGTTTGTACAAAAACGAAAAGGCTTTATTTTGCGTTATATGAAGTATATGCCAGCTCGTTTAAAATAATACACGCAAAAGTCGTTATGTAAGCGTTTTTTTTAATTGTAATGTGGAGAATCTAACCAACGTTAAAAAACTTAATTGAATACAATAGAACTTACTGCATTAAAATGCGATAACAATTTTAATCAAGAATTAGTTTTAATGAAAAAATCTGCAAGAATTGTTGTATTTTTACAATGCGTATTTTAGACTATGTTTGTTTATGAGTAGAATTTTTTTCTATGTAATCTTTTTTTGTATTTTTTCGAGGGGCATAGCTCAGCTTGCTTCGTGGCCATTAACGACCGATGGCAATCCTATCAATGTGGCTCAAAACATTGTTGCAGGTGTGTTTAAAAAAGGTACCGGACTAAATACGTTGACATTTGGTTCGAGTGGTGCTTCTTGTTCGGGATGGACAAGTAATACAACTCCCGATACAGCCGATTATTTTCAAATTACTGTTGCACCAAATAGCGGATATAAGTTAACTATAAATACTATTGCTTTTGGTGAGCGTCGTTCCTCCACGGGAATACGAATGTATCAGGTTAGAATTTCCAATACAGCCAACTTTTCGTCGTACACTACTTTGGCAACAGTTAATGTCCCCGACGATGATTTAGAACGAGACGGCACTATTACTGGATTGAATATTATTGTCAATCAGGGCGAAACGCTTTACATCCGCTGGTATGGTTATATGTCCGAAAGTTCAGCAGGTACATGGCGTATAAACGATAATACCCTTTCGCTAAGTGGTACAGTTTCACAAGCTAATCTTAACGATAACGATAGTTACGCTTCGGAACCATCACAACAGATTGCTGCCGATACTATTTCATCGCTTCGAACCAGCGTAAATCTTGCTAAAGCAATTTTTTCTTTTACCATTTCCGACGCGGGTACCAGCGATGGCTTACCTACAAAAGTTTCTGTTGTTTCAGTAAAAAATTCCCTTAGCAACAACTGGCAAAGTATCATTGCAGGTGCTTTGCTGAAGCAAAATAATAGTGTAATAACAACGCTGAATACAACAGTAAATCAGAATAGCATTACCTTCCAGTTAGATAATGGTGCTTTAACGGTACCCGATAATGGAAGTATAACAATTGATTTTTGTATTTACCTGAAAAATTCTTCGTTGATAGATCAAACTAACATTCAATGTTTTGTTGATGCTACTTCGTTTGATTCTTATACAAGTGGTTCAGGCTTTTCTACAACATTTACACCTGTTACATCAAATGTTTTTACTATCGAAGTAGTAGCTTCTCGTGTTAAAATTATGCAACAACCCGATTTGATATTTCCTATGATACCTTTTTCGTTATCGGCCGAAGTAAGCGATATAAACGGTAATAGGGATCTCACATTTCAGGGCAATTTGCAAGCGATGATAGAACTTGGTTCAGGGCAACTTACATCCAATTCGGGAACTTTACAAACAGTTTCAAACGGAATAGTCTCATGGTCCGATTTAGTTTACGACCAAAATGGAATCATTCAACTGGCAGTAAAAGACGAAGCCAGTGTTTTACAACCAGCATGGAGTCAGTATATTTATAGTATTTATCCTCCTGCTACACTGTGGGATGATTTTTCGGATGGCAACTTCAATCAAAATCCTACATGGGTAGGGTCAACAGGCGATTTTATTGTGAATACCAACCATCAACTCGAGTTAAATACTGTTGCTTTGGGCACGGTTAATTATTCTTACTTAACGACCCCCGTTAAGCTGGTTGAAGACAGCATCGAGTGGCAAGCCTTAATAAACTTAAAAATTAGTCCGTCGAGCAATAACAATGTACGGTATTATTTGATAAGCAATCATTCCGACTTAACCAAACCTCTCAAAGGTTATTATATTTTGATAGGCGAAGATGGTTCGAACGATGCCGTTAAATTTTACTATCAAGATAGTCTTACCAGCATATTGCTGGCAACGGGTCAGTTGGGATATGTCGCTAATAATCCATTAGTGCGTTTGAAGGTTATTAGAGACCATCAGGCTAAATGGCGTATTTATGCCGATTATGTTGGAGGATCGGCATTTGTACTTGAAAATTCTGTAGTACACAATTCATTTTACGATAGCATTGTATTTACGGGTGTTTTATGCAAATATTCTTCATCGTATGCTAAAAATAAATTCTTTTTCGACGACTTTTATACAGGTCCTGTTCAGATGGATACTATTCAGCCCAATTTAGTTGATGTTACAGTGATTGATTCATTAAATATCGATTTGTTGTTTTCTGAAGCAATTTCATTAAGCACAGCACAACATACCAATAACTATGTAGTGAACAACAATATTGGATCTCCTGTTACAGCCGTTCGCGATAATCTAAATGCTGCACTAATTCATTTAACTTTTAATACCCCGTTTCAATCGGGTCTGGAATACACAATAGCTTTTTTCAATTTAACAGATTTATCGAATAATCCCATACCTCAACCACTGGCAGCTAATTTTATATGGTATTATCCTAAAATGTTTGATGTGGTGATAAACGAAATAATGGCAGACCCAAGTCCTGCTGTACAATTGCCCGAATATGAATATGTAGAACTTTACAATCGTTCGAATTACGACCTTGAATTGAAAAACTGGACATTAACCGTAAATAGTACTACTGTTCCATTACCATCATATAAATTGCAATCGGGCAAATATGTTATTTTGGCACACTCATCGGCAGTAAACTCGTTACAATCGTTCGGAAGTGTATTACCGGTATTGAGCACTACTACAACATTAACTAATAGTGGAGCATTAGTGCAATTAAAATACCGCGATGGCAAATTAATTCATTTTGTAGAATATACCGACAAATGGTACAACAACACCAATAAGGACGATGGAGGATGGAGTCTCGAGATGATAGATCCCAATAACCCATGTGGTGCCGAGGCAAATTGGACTGCTTCGAAAGACCCGAAAGGAGGAACACCCGGAACCGTCAATTCAGTTAAAGCAATCAACCCCGATAATACAAAACCCGATGTCTTGCGTGCTATTCTCTTAAATAACGATTCTCTGATAGTAACGTTCTCCGAAACCATTATGTCTGATTTGTTGCA
>CALGPK010000090.1 GCA_937960415.1 uncultured Bacteroidales bacterium
ACCTTTGAAATAAAGGTTATTAGCCTGCTCAATTAGTTTTAATATTTCCTCGCGTCCTTTTTTTTCTTTCGAACTGGTTAATATATGTTGCGGACGGCTTTCCCAATATGTGTCAAAAAAATGATACAATTGATTTTTATGTGTATCGAGTTGTTGCAATTTGCATAGATCTATCTTTGTTGATATTACAACAAATGGGATTTGATGTTGCCCCAGCCATCGCATAAAATTCATATCTTTTTCTTGAAGCGGTATACGCGAATCGATCAACATAAATACACATGCCAGATTATTTCGCATCAATAAATATTCCAGAATCATTTTATCCCATTGTTGACGTATTTCCTGCGATACTTTTGCAAAA
The DNA here is from genome assembly GCA_937960415.1 of uncultured Bacteroidales bacterium. GTDB lineage: Bacteria > Bacteroidota > Bacteroidia > Bacteroidales > GWA2-32-17 > Ch61. The sequence continues at coordinate 365 of CALGPK010000090.1, forward strand.
CCAAAACCTGGCAAATCAACCAAATACCATTGTTTATTTACCAAAAAATGGTTAATAGTTCTTGTTTTACCGGGCTTTGATGAGACTTTCGATAAAGCTTTTCGATTCAACAACATGTTGATAAGCGATGATTTACCTACATTCGAACGTCCTATAAAAGCATACTCGGGTAACGTTGATTTAGGACAATCGTTTAAACTCACAGAACTTTTTACATATTCGGCCGAATGTATCACCATTGCTTATACGTTTATATACACTTCGAGCAATTCTGTTACCTGAGCTGGTTGCAACGATATTTCGTGCAATTCTGCAGGAATTAAAAAAACATCGCCACGAGCATAGGGCTCTGTTCCACTTTCATAAACAATGTTACCCCTTCCGTCTATAAATATTAGAATTTTGAAAGAATCTATCCATTCGTATTCGCGTTCAACAGTCTTATTTAAAGTCAATAAATTTGTAGTAAAATACGGACACGAAATGAGTTGAACTGCCTGATTGTTTATAGCTTTATATGTAACTTTTGGTTGTTCGAGTTTTTGATAATTAATTACATCTATTGCTTCATCAATGTGCAATTGACGTGGTTTACCTTGTGCATCTGTTCTGTTCCAGTCGAAAACACGATAGGTAATATCAGATGTTTGCTGAATTTCGGCTAATAAAATACCCTTGCCTATTGCATGAATTTGTCCAGCAGGAACAAAAAATACATCACCCTTTTGTGCTGGTATTTTATTAAGTACATCGATAAGGGTATCATTATCTATTCGTTCTGCAAAATCTTCCTTGCTAATGTTTTCGTTAAAGCCTAAATAAATATAAGCGTTAGGCTCGGCATCTACAATATACCACATTTCGGTTTTTCCATACGCATGATGTCGTTCACGTGCAACTTCGTCGGGAGGATGTACCTGTACCGACAAATCGTCGTGAGCATCAATGAATTTAATAAGCAACGGAAATTCTTCACCATATTTTTGATAAACTCTTTCGCCTAAAAGGTCTGACAAATATATTTCTATGAGTTCTGTTAATGTGTTTTCTTTTAAAAAACCATTTGCAACAACCGATACTTCGTTTTCTACCGAACTTATTTCCCACGATTCTCCGGTTTTATCGCTACTAATGGATTTATTAAGGATAGTTTTTAGTTTATTACCACCCCATATTTTTTCGAACAATATTGGATTAAATTTAATCGGATAAAGCATTTTTTTTGCAAAGGTATAAAATTCGTTTATTTTCATTCTATCGTTTTTGTTAATTAGAGTTACAAACATTCATCACCTCAAAAAAATGAATTAACTTTGCATAAATTATTTTTTATGAATATGTCAACAACCATTTTACAAGATTACAAAGTAAAAGATTTGTCGCTAGCAGATTGGGGACGTAAAGAAATAAAACTTGCCGAAACTGAAATGCCAGGCTTGATGTCGCTTCGTCGTAAATACGGACAAGAAAAACCCCTCAAAGGTGCTCGTATTACAGGCTCGTTACACATGACCATACAAACGGCTGTACTTATTGAAACATTAGTAGAGTTAGGAGCCGAAGTACGGTGGGCAAGCTGTAATATTTTTTCGACGCAAGACCATGCAGCAGCAGCCATCGCTAAAGCAGGAATACCCGTTTTTGCATGGAAAGGCGAAACCCTTGAAGAATACTGGTGGTGCACACTTCAAGCATTATCATTTCCTAACGGACAAGGTCCTACTTCCATTGTTGACGACGGAGGCGATGCTACATTACTTATCCATTGGGGATACAAAGCCGAAAACGACCCATCGTTTTTAGATACTCCATCGTCTAGCAATGAAGAAAAAATTATTAAAGCGCTTCTGAAAGAAACTTTAAAAAATGAACCCGGCAAATGGCACAATATGGTTAAACACATCCGCGGTGTTAGTGAAGAAACAACCACCGGTGTTCATCGTTTATATCAAATGTTCGAAAAAAATGAGTTGCTTTTCCCGGCTATTAACGTAAACGACTCGGTTACCAAATCGAAATTTGACAATTTGTATGGCTGTCGCGAATCACTTGCCGACGGTATTAAACGCGCTACCGACATAATGATTGCTGGCAAAGTAGTTGTTGTGGCTGGTTACGGCGATGTTGGCAAGGGATCGGCTCGTTCTATGCGTAGTTATGGCGCACGTGTTATTGTTACAGAAATCGATCCTATTTGTGCACTTCAAGCTGCCATGGAAGGATTTGAGGTTACTACCATGGAAGAAGCTGTTAAAGAAGGCAATATTTTTGTTACCGCTACCGGCAATTGCGATGTGATTACACTCGAACATATGTTGCAGATGAAGAATGAAAGTATTGTTTGCAATATCGGTCATTTCGACAACGAAATTCAAGTATCTCGGCTGGAATCGTATCCCGGAATCAAAAAAGTAAACATTAAACCTCAGGTCGATCAATATATCTTCCCCGACGGTCATTCCATTATACTGTTAGCCGAAGGACGATTGGTTAATCTTGGTTGTGCTACTGGTCATCCTTCATTCGTAATGAGCAATTCGTTTACCAATCAAACATTAGCACAAATTGATTTTTATAAAAATCGCTACAATATAGGTGTTTATCGTTTGCCCAAACACCTCGACGAAGAAGTCGCTCGCTTGCATCTCGAACATATTGGCGTCAAGCTTACTCGTTTAACAGAAAAACAAGCACAATATATTGGCGTTTCTGTTGACGGTCCATATAAGCCCGATCATTATCGTTACTAATATGCTTAAAATTACGGTTTTATTTGTTTTTGTTGCCTTTTTGTTTATTTACCTTCCATCGCAAACCGTAAAGTTTCTTACATTTGATGGGATTCAACGAAAATACCTCGAATATGTGCCATCATCTACTCAGCCCAACGAATTTTTTGCTTTGGTTCTTTGTCTGCATGGCTTAGGCGACAACATTGACCATTTCAAAAACATAGGCATGCATTGGGTAGGCGACACTGCTCGATTCATTACCCTTTATCCCGAGGCTTTACCCAGCAATATGGGTACAGCATGGAACTCGGGTGCAAGCTATATGGGCTTTGTACTAAATAACAACATTAACGATGTTGGCTTTTTGCTTAAACTTATCGATACAACTATTTCGCAATACAATATCGATACCAATCGTATTTACGTTTGCGGTTTTTCGATGGGTGGTTTTATGGCAAACCGTATGGCATGCGAAGCCGGACATCGTCTAACCGCCATTGCATCGGTTGCTGGAACTATTGGTAATAGCCTCAATTGCAATCCTGTTTGTCCTTTGCCTGTTTGTCATTTTCATGGCACCAACGACCAACAAGTATCATATACTGCCAATGCCTACGGATTAAACCCGGAAGATATGATTATGTTCTGGAAAAACTACAATCAATGCGATAATAATGTTATTTTTTCTACTTTACCCAACACCGCAAACGATAACATAACCGTTGAAACTTATTTGTACCCATCGCCTGCATCAAACGATGTTATGTTATATAAAGCTATTGGAGCACAACATCAGTGGTTATATTTACCAGCTAACGATATTTCGTATACATTCGAAATTTGGTATTTTTTTAGAAAATACACCAAAGCTTCAAACTCTATATCAAACAATACATATGAATCTGATAAACTATTATTTTATCCTAATCCAGCAAAAGATTACATACATTTGCTAAACTCTAATACAGAAAGAATTGCAATTACAGATATTCAGGGTAGATGTTTATATCAACACGAAAACCCTTCATCAACTATTTCTGTAGAATTTTTGAATACCGGTACTTATTTTATACATTTTACAACCTCAAGAGGCAAATACATACAAAAGCTTGCGATAGTTCCTTAAAAAGCATAAAGGGGTACCTTTGCAGATACCCCAGTACATGCACGCTTGCAAAATCAGTTTCTAACCTTTTTTAATCGAGGTAACCATTCTGGCGAAATTCTTCATTAATAATATCTCCATAGATCTCCCCATAATTTTCGCTGCACCACTGATAGAGGCTCTCTATTTCCTCACGATCGTCGCCCAGCCACATAATCAGTTTTCTTAACTCTTTGTGAAAGAGTTTTGGGTCGAAACTGACTTTGCTTAAAATCATTTTTGAAAAATCTAACATCATAAGCTTAATTTTGTTTTAGGGTTTAAGCTTTATTTTATTATACGCACATTTTAACGATTAGTTTCAATTTATTAACAAATTTATATTTTTATGAACAATTTTGCTTTTTAATAACTATTAAATAACGTTAATAATCCTATATCTTTGCATTATGATTCCAAAGCATTACGACATTATTGTTGTAGGTGCTGGACATGCTGGTTCAGAAGCAGCCTCGGCTTGTGCACGTCTGGGAGCAAACACTCTGCTTATAACTCACGATTTGATGCGTATAGCTCAAATGTCGTGCAATCCGGCCATGGGAGGAATTGCTAAAGGACAGATTTTAAGAGAGATAGACGCTTTGGGTGGTATGTCTGGCATAATCACTGATCTAACATCGATACAATTTCGAATGCTTAATCGAAGCAAAGGACCGGCCATGTGGAGCCCACGTGCTCAATGCGATCGCATACTGTTTTCGATAGAATGGCGAAAACACCTCGAACCTCTTGAAAACCTATCGTTCTGGCAAGATAACGTTGCTGAAATTATAGTTGAAAACAAACAAGTTCGTGGGGTTGTTACTTCAATGGGTGTTTGCTTTTATGCAAACGCTGTTATTCTAACCAGTGGAACTTTTTTAAACGGACTTATACACATAGGATCTTTTAAATCGGAAGGTGGTAGAATTGCCGAACCTGCATCGAAAGGCTTAACGACGCAACTTTCGGAGCTTGGATTTTTAGCCGGGCGAATGAAAACCGGAACACCTGCTCGTCTGGATGGCAAAACCATCGACTTTTCGAAAATGATTGAACAACCCGGCGATGAAAAACCCGGAAAATTTAGCTTTTTACCTTACATCAAATCATCACTACCTCAAAAAAGTTGTTATATTACTTATACAAATCCCGAAGTACACAAAACCCTTGAACAAGGTTTTGAATTTGCACCTTTATTCAACGGTACTATACAAAGTATAGGACCACGTTATTGTCCCAGTATCGAATCAAAACTTGTAACGTTTAAAGACAAAGAAAGTCATCATTTGTTTATTGAGCCCGAAGGAATTTATACCAACGAATATTATGTTAATGGTTTTTCGAGTAGTTTGCCATGGGACATACAATACGAAGCACTTCGCAAAGTGCCTGGTTTAGAAAATGTTAAACTGTATCGTCCAGGGTACGCTATAGAATACGATTATTTCGATCCCACACAATTATTCCCTACTCTCGAGACCAAACGTATTAAAAATCTTTTCTTTGCAGGACAAATCAATGGTACAACAGGATACGAAGAAGCTGCTGCTCAGGGGCTGATGGCGGGTATTAACGCTGTACGCAATCTACAAAATAAAAGCTCTATTGTTCTGAATCGCGATGAAGCATATATTGGTGTTCTGATCGACGATTTAGTTACCAAGGGGGTAGATGAACCATATCGTATGTTTACATCGCGTGCCGAATATCGCATTTTGTTACGACAAGACAATGCCGACGAACGGCTTACTCCGCTAGGTTATAGTATCGGTTTAGCTTCGAAAGAGCGAATAGATTTACTTCAACTGAAATATAAGCTAACTAAAAATTTAATTAATTTTTTAAAAAATACATCTATTGGTCCGGAGCAGATAAATTCTTATTTAGAATCGATTTCATCGAGCCCTATACGGCAAAAAGTTAAGATAGATGATATTTTATCAAGACCTAACATACATATAATCAACATTTTAACTTATCATTTTCCATTAAATGAATATATTAATCAACTGCCTGTTACAATAAAAGATGAAATTATAGAACAAGCCGAAATAGAAATTAAATATTCTGGATATATTGAACGCGAAAAGGCTACAGCCGAAAAAATAAGAAAATTTGAAGAACTTAAAATACCTGAACATTTCGATTACAACAAAATTCAATCATTGTCAACAGAAGCCCGCGAAAAACTAAATCGCATACGCCCCCTTACCATTGGTCAAGCTTCCAGAATATCGGGCGTATCACCTTCCGATATTCATGTATTATTAGTATATTTGGGTAGATAAATATCGTTTCACGTGAAACATTTTTAATAAATAGACTTATGAACATCATCAAGGGGAACATTGTAGATATTATAAATAAAAGAATCTTTAAAGGGGAGATTCATTTTACAGATATTATACACGCTATCGTAGAAAAAGAAGTAAAAGAAGAAAATTACATCATGCCGGGATTTGTGAATGCTCACGTACATATTGAAAGCAGCATGCTAACTCCTTCAAATTTTTCAAAATACGCAATTAAACATGGTACTATTGGTATAGTTACCGATCCTCACGAAATTGCCAATATTTGCGGAGTTGCAGGGATTCAATACATGATAAACAATGCACAACAAAGCCCACTCAAAATATTTTTTACCGTTCCTTCGTGTGTACCAGCTACTAATTTCGAAACATCTGGGGCAGTTATTGATAGTAAAACTGTTTGCGAACTATTACAAAAAAAAGATTTCGTTGCACTTAGCGAAGTGATGAACTTTCCGGCTGTAATACACAACGACGTAGAAATATTGAATAAAATACATTGTGCAAAACAATACCAAAAACCCATAGATGGCCACGCACCATTGCTTACAGGACTGGATTTATGTAATTATGTCAAAGCAGGTATTACAACCGACCATGAATGCTCTCATATCGATGAGGCTATAGAAAAAATAAGTCTGGGCATGACGATTCAAATACGCGAAGGCAGTGCAGCAAAGAATTTTGAGTCGTTATTCACATTAATCGATCGTTACCCCGAATCGGTGATGCTATGCACCGACGACTCACATCCAGATGATTTAATTCATGGACATATCAATACTATTGTACATAAAGCTTTTAGCAAACATATCGACTATTTTAATGTTCTTAGAGCAGCATCGTACAATGCCATAAAACATTATAAATTACCGATAGGCTTGTTGCAAGTAAACGATCCATCAGATTTTATTGTTTGTGCCGATAAATATGCATACCAAATATTGGAAACATATATAAACGGTAAACCATGCTCAACATTTAATATTGATAATAACGAAAAAAATGAAACTATCAACCACTGGAATCCCAAAGAGCTAGTAATTGACGACCTGCACATAGATAAAAACAACTTTTACCATGTTATTGAATGCTACGATGGCGAGCTGTTAACCAACGATTTGATTATAAAACACGAAGAAATATTTGACGAAAAAGGATTTTTAAAACGTGGTTTCGACAAAATAGTGGTTATCGATCGATACAAAGCTCAAAAACCAGCAGTTGGCATAATTAAAGGTATCCACTTGCAAAAAGGTGCTTTTGGTAGTACAGTAGCTCACGACAGCCATAATATTATTATTACGGGTCACGATGACGAAAGCATACTAAACGTTTTTAGAAGCATTTACAAAAACAAAGGTGGCATGGCCTCATCGGTGGGAAATATAACTCTTGAGCTGCCTTTGCCAATTGCTGGACTGATGAGTGCTGAAGATGCAGAAACAGTAGCAAATCGTTATCATACGATACAATCGTTCGTTAAATCGGAACTCGGCTCAACACTATCGGCACCATTTATGACGCTTTCATTTATGGCCTTATTAGTTATTCCTCACATAAAAATTGGAGATAAAGGCTTGTTTAAAATTAACGAATTGAATTATGTGCCATTATCATTCTCCTAAAATTGTTTCACGTGAAACATAATATTAAAATAGAAGCAATTTTATCTAATCTACCTGATAAACCAGGTGTTTACAAATTTCTCGATTCAAACGGCACTGTATTGTATGTTGGTAAAGCTAAAAGTTTAAAAAAAAGAGTAAAATCGTACTGGACTCATTTTGATAAATCTAGCGGTAAAGTTAAAGTACTTATATCTAAAACACAAAACATAGAATATATAGTAACACGCAACGAAACTGATGCTTTTTTGCTTGAAAATAATCTTATAAAATCGCTTAAACCAAAGTATAATGTACTTTTGCGTGATGATAAAACTTATCCCTGGATAAAAATAACGGCTGATGAATATCCTCGAATAATAAAAACACGACAATATACTAACGACGGTTCAAAATATTTTGGTCCGTATCCGTCGGTAAATTTACTTTCTACACTTTTAGAACTATTGCACAAACTCTTTCATTTGCGTACCTGCAAATTGAACTTAACTTCTGAAACCATTCAACAAAAAAAATTTAAGGTTTGTTTAGAATTTCATATTGGCAATTGTAACGCACCATGCACAGGATTTATTAGTCGCAACGAATATCTTAATAATATTGTACTTGCAGAAAAAGTTTTAAAAGGAGATTTAAAAGCCGTTAACAACTATCTTAACGAAATGATGCATAAATACGCAAAAAATCTTGAATTCGAACGAGCACAAGAATATAAACTAAAAATAGACTTGTTGAATCAATATCAATCACGATCGGTCGTAGTAAACCCAAAACTTAATGATTTAGATGTATTTACAGCAAAAGAAAAAAATAATAAAATATTTATTAACTATATCAAAATTTATCAAGGTTCGGTTGTTCAATCGCACAATCTGGTTTTAGAACCACAGATAGACGAAGCATTTGAAGACTTATTTATTTTTGGTATATTGCATATTAGAGAACAATTTAAATCCAATTCAAAAGAAATTGTCGTACCTTACGAAATACATAATCTAATAAAAGATGTAAAAGTTTCTGTACCTAAATCGGGCGATAAGTACAAATTACTTCAACTTTCATTTTCAAATCTGGATGTTTTTGCACATCAATATAACATGAATAAGTTAAAAGCAAATTATGGAAACGTAAATATAAAATTACTAGAAAAAGTTAAATCGGACTTACAACTTAATGAATTGCCTGTTCGTATAGAGTGTTTTGATATATCGCATCACCAGGGACACGAAACAGTAGGCTCGTGTGTTGTTTTTATAAATGGCAAGCCTTCAAAAGCAGATTACAGACATTTTAAGATTAAAACCGTAGAACAAATAAACGACTTTTCGTCGATGTATGAGATTGTACACCGCCGCTATAAACGACTATTAGAAGAACAAAAACCCTTACCACACCTAATAATAATAGACGGCGGTAAAGGGCAATTATCTTTTGCCTTAAAAGCATTAAACGAATTAAACCTCAATATAGATATCATCTCTATAGCAAAACGCCTCGAAGAAATTTTTAAACCTGGCGATTCGCTCCCTCTTTATATTGATAAGCGTTCTGAAACTTTAAAACTTATTCAACGAATTCGTAATGAAGCACATAGATTTGCAATATCATTTCACCGAAATAAGTCGTTGACCAATTCTTTAACATCCATACTTGATACCATACCAAACATAGGCAAATCAACAAAAGACAAGTTACTAGAACATTTCGACTCGCTGGATGCGATAATAAATGCTAATAGTTCTGATTTAGAGCCGGTTATAGGGAAACATAAAGCAACCATAATATATCAATTTTTTCACCCAGAGAAAAGCGACTATTCGTAAGATCCTTTGGGTAAATTTATTTTTTTTCCATTCAGTCTAACCTCTTTATCATTTTTATATTGTATTGTTAAGTACAACTGACCATTTTCGTCGAAATAATACCATTTTTTTTCTCTTCTGCCCATAATATAATAGCCTTCGATTTTTAAATTTCCATTAGGATAATAACTACGATATTTACCATTGGGCATATCTTGTATGTAATGCCATTCCTCTGCTACTTTTCCATTTTCGTAATACGATTTCCATGTGCTATCCTTTAATCCTTCCACATATTTACCTTCCTCTATTATATCACCCACTGCATATATCCATTTACCGGTACGCTCACCATCAAAATACTGTCCTTTTAAAATAACCTTGCCTTTTTCGTCATACTCAGTAAAAGTACCTTCTTCTTTACCATTTTCATAATTCTCTTCTCTCCAAACATTACCATTGGAATAATACCATATCCATTTTCCGGTGTATTTGTCTTTTTTGAATTTACCACGTTGCTCTATTTTGCCATCTGGATAATAAAAAATCCACTCATCGGTTTTAAGATTGTTGAGGTATTTTCCTCTGGCTTTTAATTCGCCAGTTTCGTAATATAATTTCCATTCCGATTGTTTCCTATCTAGCGAATCCAGTAAACCTTCGGCTAACAGTGTGCCAGAATCATTGTATTGTTTAGCATAAATGACTTTTCCTTCGGGATCGTATTCTTTGTGCAGACCAATTTTTACGCCTTCCTTAAAAGCACCATAATACTTTCTGCGTCCTGTTTCGTAAAATTCTTCTTTCCATTCTATTATTGGCATCGTATCGCTTTCAGTTACTTCTACTTCTTTACCCTCATTGTAAAATTTTTTTATTCGTATTTGGCCACTCGGTTCATACTCTTTATAATATCCAACAATGGTATCGTTTTTATATGTTACTTCTTTTGCGATTTTATTGTTGGGATAAAATTCTCGCCATAAACCCTGTTTTAAACCTTTTGAATCGGTACGATTTATATATTCTCGGCTAACAATAAAGTCGTTTTTGTATTCTATAATAGTTATTATGTTTCCACTATCATCAAATTCTCGAGCTATACCATCTTTTTTTCCATCCTTGTAGTAAATTTCCTTGCAAAGCTTACCATTTTTGTAATAATACGATAAACCCTGTTTTTTATCTTCAACATATAACTCTTTCGATACAATTCCACCTATTTTACCGCGAATACTATCATATTTCCACTCGTATGTTATCCAGTAACCATGCTTTTTATCGTTCTTATAGTTAATAATTTGAGATGTATCACCTTTTTCATTGAAAAAAACCCATGTACTATCGAGCATAAAAAATTTGCGATTACCTTCGGATTTTAATTTTCCGTTTGGATAATATGTTTTCCAGTAACCATCGGGCTTTCCATTTCTCATGTAACCTTCGCTCGATAATGTACCATTTTCGTAATAAAATTTTACATATCCGTCGCTGATGCCTTTTTGCTGCGAAAAAAGTGTTATACTTGTGATAAAGAAAATAATAATGAGTATGTACAAATAAAATTTCATTATAACGATAAATCTAACATTCTTTTAATGGGTAAATAAGCTTTTTCTATTAAATGATTTTCTAAATTTACTTCAAATTGTTCGTTTTTTAAAGAAAAATAAATCTTTTCTAAAGTATTTAATTTCATGTACTTACAATCATTACAACCGCACGTCGAATCGGTAGGTGGTGCAGGTATAAAAGCTTTATCCGGGCATGCTTTTATCATCTGATGCAAAATTCCTGTTTCGGTTGCTACAATAAATGTTTTAGCCGTATCATTTTTTACAAAATTTAATAAAGCTGATGTAGAACCAACAAAATCGGAAATTAACAAAATAGGTTCTTTACATTCTGGATGAGCTATTAATTTGGCTTCAGGATGTAGCTTTTTTAGCTCTAATATTCGCTCTAAACTAAATTCTTCGTGGACATGACATGCTCCATCCCATATAACCATATCACGTCCTGTGAGCTTTTTTATATAATTTCCTAAATTTTTATCGGGTGCAAAAATTATCTTTTTATCTTTTGGTATGCTTTCTACTATTTTTACTGCATTTGATGATGTGCAAATTATATCCGAAAGTGCCTTTATTTCAGCAGTAGTATTAATATACGAAATTACAATATAATCGGGATATTTTTTTAAAAATAATTCAAAATCTTTGGCATTAATAGAATCGGCTAATGAACAACCTGCATCTCTATCGGGCATAATGACTTTTTTGGTAGGATTTAAAATTTTAGCGGTTTCGGCCATAAAATAAACGCCTGCAAACACTATAATATCGGCATTAGTTTTGGCCGCTTGCTGGGATAACTGTAAACTATCACCTATAAAATCAGCTATATCTTGAATTTCAGGAACTTGATAATAATGTGCTAAAATAATGGCATTTTTTTCCTTGCGTAGTTGATTTATTTTTTCGACAAGTATCGAGTTTTTCATAATTTTATCTTTGATACAAAATTATTACTATTTTTATTTTTTATTTATGATAAAATGTAATGAATATACTTTGTTGAAAAGGTTTAAAAAATTTTTTGAGTCATTAGTACACGAACAACTTTTTGTATAAATTAACATTTTATAAACATCATTTTTTTGTTGGTTAAAAATGATATATATTCATTTATTAACAATGTTGATAAATAGTTTTAACTACCATTTTTTGATAAAATATTTGTTTATATTTGGTTCTTTAATTGTTAGAATTTGGATAATATTTCTATCGAAATTTATTTTGTAGATTAATTAAATTGATTATATGGTCGAATCATTTAATTGAAAAAATTATTTTATGATTATAATTAAGCATTTTTTTAACCATTTTTTAACACAATTATATTTGACTGAAAATAAACAAATAAAAAGTACTAATAAAAATTAATAGCCTGATAGTAAATATCGAGTTAAGTATGTTTACTTTTGCATTTATGAACAAGACAATATTAAGTGCGATAATAAAAAATTGATAGACATGAAAAAAATAGCTATTGCTTCGGATCATGCTGGTTTTAAGTTAAAGTCGGTTATTGTAGAATATTTAATAAAACAAGGTTACGAAGTTGATGATAAAGGAACATATTCGGAGGATTCTGTCGATTATCCCGATTTTGCTCATAAAGTTGGCTTCGATATTGATAATTTAGTTGTAGAAATTGGTATAGTAATATGTGGCAGTGGCAACGGTGTAAATATGACGGTAAATAAATATTCTGGTGTACGTTCGGCTTTATGCTGGAATAGCGAAATTGCCTATTTAGCCCGATTGCACAACGATGCCAATGTATTGGCTTTACCAGCACGGTTTATTACAACCGACGAAGCCTTGAGATGCGTCGATGCTTTTTTAAATACCAAATTCGAAGGTGGTAGGCATGTAAATCGTGTAAAAAAAATACCAATAAGCAAAACATAAAGCCATAAAAAAATGGTAATACGTAAAGTTTGTATTTATTGGCTTTTTTTTAAAATATCCGTAAGCAAAGTGTTTCTACTACTTTTTTTAAGTATAAATTGTTTTATTTGAGCAAAATAAGACTTAAAGCCATAATTGCCATACCGGCAATTAGCCCAAAAATAGACAAATGATGATGTCCAAATTTTTCGGCACTAGGTAGCAATTCATCGAGAGAAATAAACACCATGATACCTGCTACAAAAGCAAAAATAAGTCCCAGCATGGTTTCGTTTATGAACGGAAGTAAGAGTATAAAACCTATTAATGCTCCAATAGGTTCGGCAAGACCTGATAAAAGCGAAAGTAAAAAAGCTTTTTTCTTATTGTTTGTGGCAAAATGAATTGGCACAGCTATAGATATGCCTTCTGGTATATTATGAATAGCTATAGCTACTGCAATACTAATGCCAATAGATACATTATTATATGCGCTAATGAATGTAGCTAATCCCTCGGGAAAGTTATGAATACCTATGGCTAAAGCTGTTAATATACCGGTGCGTTTGAGCATTGTTTGCGACTGTTTATTGTCGAATTGAGTAAACTCGTGAGGATTATCGGCTTCTGGTACAAACTGGTCTATCAATGCTATAAACATAATTCCCGAGAAAAAGGAAAGGACTGTATAAACAGACGACCATTTTTCGTCGAACAAAATACTTAAATGATCTAAGCTTTGAGGCATCAATTCTAAAAAAGACACATATAGCATTACGCCAGCCGAAAATCCCAGTGATGCCGACAGTAATTTTTTGTTAATTTTCTTTGAAAAAAATACAATACTTCCACCAATTCCGGTAGAAATTCCTGCCAGAAGAGTAATAAGTATTGCTATCCAAAAATGTTCGTTCATTTTATTTCGCTTTCTATTTTAGTTTTATAGTAGCCACATTTTTGCAAATATAACCATTCTGCCTGTTGTAATCCCAGTTTTTTTGCTTTAAACAAATCAAAACAAGCATCGTAATTGTATGTGTATTTTGCTCTACTGATGGCACGGTTGTAAAAAGCTACAGCATTGGTAGAATCGTGTCTTATTACCTTCGAAAAATCGTAGTATGCTTTATGATGCATGCCGAGAAGAATATAAGTGCATCCGCGTTCGAAATATGCGGTCATATTAAGGCTATCGTTATTAACAATGGTATTTAGGTAGTTTATTCGCTTATTTAAACTATCGCGTTCGTAAAGAGTAAGTTGTCTGTTAAAAAATGGGTCGACAGAAAATGTTTCTTGAGCGAATAAAAAAACTGGCAGAAAAAGAAAAAAAATTATGCGCATCAGCATACTACGGTTTGCATGTTTTGCAATAAAGTTCTTTTACAAAAGGGTTCTCGAGCGATTGTATCGAGAGTTTTTTCTTTCGGTATAACGAACAAAATTGATTAGGATTAAGTTCAATTGCCTTTTGTACAGCTAAAGTAAATTTAGGCGAGGAATATTTGTGTGGTAAATGGCTGCATATCGATAAGTAACTAAAAATAAGTTCGTCAAATACGTTGTCTTTGTTAATGTATGGTTCGATAAGTTTTGCGGCAAATTCGTAATCTTTTTGTCCCATAAAAATATATGCCAATTTGAGTGAGTTTTGCCAGTTGGTTTCGGTGAGTTTAGATATAACTTTAATGGTGTCGAGTGCCGCTAAAAGTAAAGGTGATGGGATATCGAGGGTATCGAGCAGCTGAATTTTCTTAAACTGAAATTCAAGATTGAGTAAATCAACTGTTCTACGCTTAAGTCCTGTGGCATAAAGACTGCTTATGTCTTTTTGTAAATCGGTCAATTGTTTTTCGTTTTTAAAATCATCGAACAAAATTCGGCAGTAATAATGGTTGTATCGGATATAGAAATTATCGGGAGCTAATTCGTGCAACTTAGCAATTCTATTGCAGTAATCTTCGCCAATTTCGTCCTTGTTTACATATTTTTCGAGCCACAACTTATTCATCAACAAGCCCGAAAGCCATAATTTGTTCAATAATAACCCGGCAAATTCTGGTTTTTCGGGTATTTGTTGTCCAAATACAGCTTCTTTACTGTATTTTTTTTGTACTACTTTTTTAAAAATGTATTTTTGAATAGCAAGAGCCTGCGTAAGGTTATTTTCACGTACATTTTTATTGAAACGATTTAGTACATATTTTTCTTCATTGTTGGGGTCGAGTTTGTAAGTAATGTCCATCTTAATGCGTGCATAGCGATGTTTTTGCAAAATGGGTTCCATGCGTTTCTCTAAATTGTTAATTTTGATGTAATCTTGAATTTCTTTAACGCTCAAATTGGCTAATTTTTCCCATTCAGTGCCTTTTACATCGCGTTTAAAGTCTTCGATGTTATAATCGGTAATAATATTGCTGATGAATTTTACACGTTGACGTTGTTTGAGAGCTTCGACAATGCTTTCGGCACGTTTTCTTTGCAGCATACGATTCGATTCATCCGTACCTTCGATAGATGAATAAGCTTCGATGGTTAGCTTGTTGATAATAAAATCGGGCTCGTTAAGTTTATTTATAAGTGGTTCAATATCTTCGGGCTTGTACTCATACTTATTGCGTTCAAATGGAATAATAAATTCCAAACTGGCTTTTTCTACCAAAGGTGTATATTCGGGAGTACCTACCAATAAAGTATCGGCAAGCAGTTCTATTTCTTTGGTAAACTCGATGGCGGCCTCGTCGTCGAAAAATGGCATAATAGCGCGGCAAACGTGTTTGTCGATTATGACGAGTAAATTAATTTCATAATCAGAACCAATGTTTTCGGGAATTTTAGCCAATGGAACATCAATGCGACGTTTACGCTCTTTTTCGTCAAAAATCAGATTCTTTTTCTCCATTTTAGAAGGTTTCACTCGCTTAGACATAATACCCTTATTGACCAACCTGAAATCGACAATATTGGGACGATTGCATGAGTACTGATCTTTTTGAATAAAATCTATAGCCAATCCGTCGGTGGGGTCTTTTAAAAGTTTTTTTAGTTGCTTGTATTGGTCGTATTTAAAATAAACATAACCGTCTTTGATATATAAGCCTCTGTGAAGGTTTTCAATGTTTCGATATTTTTCGCATCGGTTGCATATTTTGCTGTCATATGGTTTTAATCCATACTTTTTAGTGCTGTATGGCACTGCCAGTTGATTTCGCAAAGCGGCCCCCTGATTAAATAATGTAAAATTGCTCATGAGCATCGATACATAAACTTTTTTCTTATCGGCATCTAATGCCGATCCAACGCCAGCCAATACATATCGAGTACTGTTTATGTACTCGAGTGTTTTTTTGTCGTTTACCCATTTAAAACCAATATCCTCGGCAACTTTTCCGTATGTAAAACGCTCTATGCCTTTAGATATAGGAATCTTTGCCACCATTTCGACCCCCGTGCCACTACCACCATAATAAATAATACGAGAGGCTGTGGTCTTTTTTTTACCTTCGCCTTCGACTGTGGCATTTTGTATCTCGGCCATAAATTTTGCCTGATCTTCGGCTGCATTGTTTAAAATGCTTTCGAGAGAAAGAGTATCGAGTTTTTCTTTTTCGCGATAAGTGTTGATGTATAATAGTACCAACTTATTGAGGATTTCGGGACGAAAATCTTCCGGATCAATAGGACGCTGATAGAGTTCTTGAATTCCAGATGCCTGTAAATTTATGTAAGATTGGCTTTGTGTAGATATTGAAAAAAACAATAATAATGTAAAAATCAATACATTAGAAACGGGTTTTACCATAAAAATCATTCAACAAAATTCAACTTACAAAGTAATAAATAATTATTGGTTTTTAATTTACTTTGCTAAAAATTATAAGCATCGTATTGTTCAAAACTATCACCGTAATTTATGATTATTGCCAAAGAATTGCGTAAGCAAAACATTGCCGAGTATCTGATCTATATGTTTCAGCTCGAAGATTTAGTTAGGGCATATAAGGGAAATATAGAACAGATTTACGAACATCATGTACGGCATTTTCAGGTAGAACCACAAACTTTGAATGAAATAAAACGTTGGTACGAAGTGCTATGCAAAATGATGTGCGAGGAAAACTTGCTCGAAAAAGGTCATTTGCAATTTTTAAGGCACAAGATAAACGAACTTGAGAATCTTCATTGGCAATTGATGACTTCGGCTGAGCAAGATGATTATAAGATGGCTTTCGAACGATGCAAAGACGATTTAGAGGCGTTTAAGATAAAGTCGCAACTAACTGAACATGGTGATGTAGAACCAGCTTTAACGGCTTTGTACAGCTTGTTTCTGATGAGATTGAAAAAAATGAATATTTTTGACGAAACTGCTCAAGCAATGGATAAGATTGCTAAATGGATATCTTTGCTGGCAAAGTACTATCACGATATAGAAAATGGTAAAATCGAAATATATTAGCATATCTAAATTACTCTATTCTTATCAAATGCTTATTGTTTCACAATTTAGGACAAAAGTCAATCTTTTCAGCGTTCATTTTCGTTTAAAAATTTATTCTATTTTTGCGTAGCATAATTTTACTTTTTTGCTGTCACTTTTTTTCATATCGATAGCGGTCGTTTTTTATTCTTATGTGGGATATGGTTTGTTGTTATGGATATTGACACGCTTTAAAAAGCAAAAAAACTGGATAACCTGTTGCGAAGAAAACAACCTGCCCGATATTACTTTAATCATTCCGGCTTACAACGAATTATATGTGATAGACCGTAAAATGCAAAACACGTATTCGCTCGATTATCCAAAAGAAAAGTTAACCATTGCATGGATTACAGATGGTTCTGACGATGGTAGCAACAAATACATTGCCATGCATTATCCGAATGTGCTGGTTTGGCACGAAGCAATGCGTAAGGGCAAAGCAGCAGCCTTAAATAGAGCATTGACTTTGGCAAAAACAGAACTACTTGTGTTTTGCGATGCCAACACGATGCTTAACCATCTAGCGCTTAAGGAAATTGTTAAACACTTTGCTAATGATAAGGTTGGTGTAGTGGCTGGCGAAAAGAGGGTTTTTTCGTCTAATAATGTAGCAGGCACGGGCGAAAACTTATACTGGAAATACGAGTCGTGGATAAAACGATTAAACGCTCAGTTTTTTACCTCTATAGGTGCTGTGGGTGAGCTTTTTGCCGTTCGCAAATCGCTGGTTAATCCATTGCCCGAGGATACAATTGTTGACGATTTTGTGCTATCTATGGAAGTTGCTTACAAGGGTTATATTATCGCATACGAGCCTAATGCTTATGCAGTGGAAGAACCATCGGAAAACGAACAAGAAGAAATGAAGCGTAAGGTACGAATAGCAGCAGGTGCTTTTCAGGCGTTATTCAGATACTTGCACTGGTTGAATTTTTTCAAAAATCCTGTTCTGTCATTTCAGTATTTTTCGTATAAAGTGATTCGGTGGCTTTTTGTACCTCTTGCATTGCCACTTATCTTTGTTATCAATGCTGTTTTAATAATTTTTATTAACGATGCAATCTGGTTAAAGATTCTTTTTTTACTTCAGGTCATTTTTTATGCCATTGTATGGTTAAACTTGCTGACCAAAAAACTTCCCAGAGTGTTTTACGTTCCCTATTATTTTATTCTGATGAATGTAGCTCAATATTTGGGTTTTATTAAATATATTCGAAAAAAACAGCCTGCAGCATGGGAAAAAGTAAAGCGAAAAGCTTGAAAAAACACGTTTGCATCTTTAATTATTTTTCGTAACCTTTGTGGAGAATTTGTCTATGCTGCGAGTTAAAAGACTTCATCTGTTCATGATAAAAACGTATTTGGGACCTTTTGTCTTTACGTTTTTTATTACGGTATTCGTTTTGCTGATGCAATTTATTTGGAAATATGTTGATGAGTTTGTAGGCAAGGGACTCGAGTGGTCGGTTATGGCAGAGTTGTTTGGTTATGCATCTATTAACTTTATTCCTATGGCTTTGCCGTTGGCTATTTTGTTGTCGTCGATTATGACCTTTGGCAATTTGGGCGAACATTTTGAGCTAACTGCCCTTAAAGCATCAGGTATTTCGCTTTATCGCATCATGTATCCGCTCATCATGTTTGTGGCATTTCTGAGTATTCTTGCATTGCTGTTTTCTAATTATGTTTTACCTGTAGCAAATCTAAAATTTTATTCGTTGTTGTTCGATGTTCGTAGTCAACGTCCCGAAATTATGATAAAACCCGGAATCTTTTACAATGGGATAGACGATTATAGCATACGTATAAAAAGCCGTAACCCGAACAACAACATGATGTATGATGTGATGATTTACGATCATACAGAACGTAGAGGCAATACAAGTGTATTGATTGCCGATTCAGGGAAAATGTATTTATCGCCCAACAAAGACTTTTTGCTTATAGAACTTTATAATGGCAAAAAATACGAAGAAGTAATGGAAGATGGAGGATATCTGCGTCGTACATATCCACATCAGTATCAAACGTTTGAAGAACAAAAAGTAAAAATTGCTTTGTCGGGTTTTACGTTTAGTCGCTCCGACGAAAGCTTGTTTAAAGAACATTATCGAATGCTCAATATTCAGCAATTACTACAAACCGAGGATTCATTATGGCAGGAACACAATAAATTTATCGAAACGTATAAAGCTTCTGTTTGTCAGTCGGCTTTTTTTAAAGCCCAAACTATCGATTCTTTAACGACCGACACAACTTACATTACTCTTAACGATGTTTACAGTCGTTTTTCGAAAAAAGATTGGGAAGATATTGCAAATTTAGCATTAATTCAAGCTCGCAACCAACAATCATTTATTCAAATTACTATGGAAGAAGACAAGTCAAAACGAAGTTGGATTGCTCGCCATCAAATAGAGTTTCATCAAAAATTTACGTTAGCTTTTGCATGCATCATTTTCTTTTTTATAGGAGCACCCTTAGGAGCCATTATTCGCAAAGGTGGGCTCGGTATGCCTGTTGTAGTATCGGTTTTGTTGTTTATTCTGTATTACGTTATTTCATTAACTGGCGAAAAGTTTGCTAAGGAATTGTATTGGCCGGCATGGAAAGGTATTTGGTTTTCGTCGGGTATTTTGTTTCCAGTTGGTATTTGGCTTACATATAAAGCAATGACCGATTCGACGATGATGCCGCTACAAAACTTTGTTTCATTTTTGTACGAACTTATCGGGCGTTTAAAACATAAAAAGTATGAACATTCTGGTACTGCACAATAAATTGCCTTATCCTCCAAAGGATGGTGGTGCTATTGCTGTTTTGGAGTTTTGCATGGAGCTAGTACGCCAATCGCATACTGTTACACTTTTGTGTATGAATACTAAAAAACACTATTTCCCGGTCGAATATATCCCCGACGAGATAAAAAAAGCTATTCGAATTGTCGCCGTTGATGTAGATGCCGATGTAAAACCTTTTTCGTTACTTATAAACTTTTTGTTTTCCTCTAAACCCTACCATTTGGTACGTTTTAACTCTCAAATGTTCCAAAATGCTCTTAAAGAAGAATTGTCGAAACATATCTATCATGTAGTTTTATTCGAAGGCCTGTTTGTTATGCCATATATTCGCATTACAAAAGGAATTTTTACAGTATATAGGGCACATAATATCGAAAGCGAAATTTGGCATCGTATGGCAACCAATAAAAAAAATTTGCTCCAAAAATGGTATTTATCGTCGTTAGCTCAGCGGTTAGAAAAATTCGAAAAAAAAGCCATAAACACCCCCGATTTAGTATTAACGCTAACTCAACGTGATGAGTGTATTTTAAAAAGTATGGGATGTAAAAAACTCATTTATGTTTCTAAAGCCGGAATAAGCATATCGTCATCAAACCATCAACGACACTTGATTCAATATCCAGGCATCTTTTTTATAGGAGCATTGGACTGGTTACCCAATCAAGAAGGATTGCTTTGGTTTTTACGTTCTATTTGGACAAAGTTGCATGTGCAATACCCTAATTTGGTTTTTGATATTGCCGGAAGAAATGCTCCATTGTGGTTACAACAAAAAGTTAAGGACTACCCAAATGTTTCCTTTCATGGCGAGATAGACGATGCAAAAGACTTTATTAAACGAAAGGCAATTATGGTAGTCCCTTTGTTTTCGGGTAGTGGTATTCGTATTAAAATTCTTGAGGGGATGTCTTTAGGAAAAGCAATTGTAACAACATCTATCGGAGCCGAAGGGATACCTGCTATTCATAATAAACACATTTTGATTGCTGATTCGCAAGAGCAATTTTTAAGCGCTATACAAATGCTATTAACCGAGAAACATACCTTTGAGTCCATTGGTCAACAGGCTTTTGAATTTGTCAATCAGCATTACAATATTCAAACCATTGTAAGCGATACGTTGTCATTTATCAAAAAAGCGATGTCGTATCAGGAGAAAAATCATAAAAATTAGCTTGTTTTTCATATAACTTTGCATTAAATATACTTTATGGAAAACTCCGAATACAAATTCAACACAATAGAAGAGGCATTGCAAGATTTGCGTGATGGCAAGATGATTATTGTTGTTGACGACGAAGATAGAGAGAACGAAGGCGATTTTGTTGCTGCAGCCGAGAAAATTACTCCAACCATGGTCAATTTTATGACTAAGTACGGACGGGGTTTGTTGTGTGTAGCATTAACCGAAGAGCGATGCCATGAACTCGACCTAACAATGATGGTAAGCAACAATACTTCGTTACACGAAACAGCTTTTACGGTTTCGGTCGATTTAATTGGTCATGGTTGTACAACAGGCATTTCAGCCGAAGATAGGGCAAAGACGATTCGTGCCTTGGTAGATCCCAACACTAAAAAAGAGGAACTGGCACGACCAGGGCATATCTTTCCGCTCAAAGCCAAGCCCAATGGTGTGCTCCGAAGGGCTGGACATACCGAAGCTGCGGTAGACCTTACCCGATTGGCCGGATTGACCGAGGGAGGGGCTTTAATAGAGATTATGAGCGAAGATGGCACAATGGCTCGTGTCCCCGAATTGATGGAAATATCGAAGAAGTTTGGCATCAAAATCATTACGATTGTCGATTTAATTAAATATCGCTTAGAACATGAAACGCTTATCAAAAGAGGCGAAAAAATAAAACTACCTACAAAATACGGAAATTTTGAGTTAATACCATATTTGCAATTATCAAACAAACTGGAACATATAGCACTCATCAAAGGTGAAATCAATTCTGACGAGCCCGTGCTTGTTCGGGTTCATTCTTCGTGTGCAACAGGAGATATTTTTGGGAGCTATCGTTGCGATTGTGGACCACAACTGCATCAGGCTATGAGAATGATAGAGAAGGAAGGTAGAGGGGTGCTATTGTACTTGAATCAAGAGGGACGAGGAATAGGACTATTTCATAAGATAGAAGCATACAAACTGCAAGAAGAAGGATTGGATACCGTAGAAGCTAACTTACATCTTGGATTTAAAGCCGACGAAAGAGATTATGGCATAGGTGCACAAATTTTACGAGACTTGGGACTAAAAAAAATTCGCCTAATTACCAATAATCCAAAGAAACGTGCCGGACTGGAAGGGTTTGGATTGCAAATAGTCGAAAATATTCCACTGGTAATACCACCTAATCCTTTTAATTTTAAATATTTAGATACAAAAAAGAAAAAAATGGGGCACAATTTGCCATAAAATTCAAAACAGTTATACTGACATAAATATGATTGGGTGTTATCATTCTTACTAATGCTTTATAAATTTTTAACCTAACTAAGAAAACCATTGAAAATGATGAACTTATTGAATAAGTTTAGTTAATCCTAATTTAAAGTTCCAAGATTCCTTTGCTCCCAATTTCGTCACTACTTATGCCTAATTTGTTGATATACAAATATATAAAAAATCGTGCAGGCACTCCACGATTTCAACAGGTTATTTTATTAAAACAGGCATTTCATTTAATTTTAAGCCGGATTTACTTAATACATCCTTTTTTAGATTGATGTTGTGCAAAAGGCGAACCATACGCTGCTTGACTTTATCCCCAAATAGCAAATTGTCAACTATTCGAACAGATTCTTTGAGCAAATTAGGCTATTTTTTTATTCTTATAAATATGCTGCACAGATAAATAAAACAAAACATTAGACACTACAAACCAGTTTTTAAAACCATAAAAACATAAGTCGCTGTATGTCAGTTTATTAGATTTTTCAAAGCCGAAATTTTTTAAAAAAGTGACGAAGTCGGGAAAATCAAGAAAATTATCGATGCGTATCGCAATAAATAAAAACATTTTGCGTTTGTTGTAATATGCGCACAAAAATTAAATGGTTAGACCCGCTTACACAAAGTGCAATTGTGGGTGGTTTTGCAATATTAGGTACAGGAATATTTATTCCTTTAGCTATTAAAACCGGAAATAAAAATTATGCATGTTTAACTGTTTTATTAGTCATAATTTTTGCTTTTGTTTTTTATCGAGCCACGAAAGAACCGGGTCTGATTTTAGAAAATGA
>CALGPK010000091.1 GCA_937960415.1 uncultured Bacteroidales bacterium
AGTACAATTGGCTGGCGGCGAAAACAATGCTTTTACGAATACCGATGTTACCAATTATTATATCAACTTGCCCGCTATAAATCTTGAAGTTGCTTTATGGCTCGAAGCAGACCGTATGCAGTATTTAAATATCAACGAAACGTCGCTCGAAGTACAGCGAAAAGTGGTGGTTGAGGAGTTTAAGCAACGTTATTTAAACAAACCATACGGCGATGTAGGACATCTGATGCGTTCGATGATTTACCAGATACATCCTTATCGTTGGCCAACCATTGGCTTAAAGCCCGAACATATTGAACAAGCCACTCTCGAAGAGGTAAAGAAATTTTATCAACAATGGTACAATCCACAAAATGCCATATTGAGTATTGTTGGTAACATTGATGCTGCTAAAACTATCGAACAGGTTGAATACTATTTTGGCAATATTCCATCGACTAATGTACATCATAGGTTGTTGCCTGTTGAGCCCAAAAAGAAAGAAAAAACATTTGATTGTGTAGAACGTGAAGTTCCTGCTTCGGCATTGTACATGGCTTTTCTAATGCCCGAACGAACGCATCCATGGTATTGTGTTTACGACATGATATCCGATATTTTGGGCAATGGACCTTCGTCGAGGTTATATCAATCGCTGGTAAAGGAAAAAAAAGTGTTTCAGTCCATTCAGTCGTACATTGCAGGTAGTATCGACAAAGGTTTTTTGATGATTGAAGGCAAAATACATCACCATTATACATTGCAACAAGCCGAGGAAGAGGTATGGAATGTTATAAATTATATTTCCGAACACATAAGCGATTACGAACTGCAAAAAGTAAAGAATAAGTACGAAGCAGGCTTTATTAGTAATATGATAGATATGAACAATCGTGCCGAAATGATTGCTTTTTATGAATATGTCTTTGGCGATTATCGTATCCTTTTTGATGAAATAAGAAAATATCATTCGATTGATAAGGATGTACTTAAAAATGTTTTGAAAAACGAGCTAGTCCCCAACCAATCGGTTGTTTTGTATTATCAAAAGAAAGTTTGATATGAACATACCTACAATACATAAACTAACTAAGATTGCTATTCCTCAGGTACATCATACGTATATTGACGATGTGTCGTGTTATTGGCAAGATGGTTTGGTGCAGCCCTTCGTAAAAGTGGACATTACGTTTGAAGCTGGCGATGCTCATGCCGATAATCCACTTATATCGATTATGACGTGCAATATGTTAGTAGAAGGTACTAAGTCGCTTTCATCGAAAGACTTTTCGGAACAGTTGGATTTTCTTGGTGCCGAAATTTATACCTACACCACTTTTGAAACATCGTCGGTGGTGCTGGCTTGTATCAATAAGCATGCAAACAATGCCTTAAAATTGCTTGCCGAATGTATTACAGAGCCACGTTTCGATGCCAATGAGTTTGATATTTTAAAGCAAAATTTGCACAAAAAATTTCTTATTGACCTTGAAAATGTAAATTTTGTTGCACGAAGAACCTTTTTAAAACATGTATTAAAAGGACATCCCTACGGCAATATTTTAGAGTTAAATCATTTTAATGAAACAGAACCTGAGCAACTGCGTCAGCATTTTTATCGTCTTTACAGTAGTAGCCATGCTCAAATGTATGTTGCAGGTTTTGTAGATAATTCGTTTATGCAAACATTAAGAACTCACTTGCGTTTTAATTCATTTCGAACCAAAAAGTTAGAAATTCCCAAATTGACAGTTAATGAACCACAGCAAATTTTTGTTGAAAAAACGAATGCCATTCAAAATGCTATCCGCATTGGTAAAATCATCATAAGTCGAGATCACCCCGATTTTATTCCATTGTCTATTACGATTAACGTTTTAGGTGGATATTTTGGCTCGAGGCTTATGAAAACCCTTCGCGAAGAAAAAGGCTATACTTATGGTATTTACTCGTTTATTTTCTCGCACAGAAAACTTGATACAATGGTCATTACTACCGAAGTGGCTTCGGAATATACTGCCGATGCACTCAAGTGTATATATAATGAGATAGATGATTTGTGTCAACATAAAATTTCCGAAATTGAACTCGATAACCTGAAATCGTACTTAATGGGTCAATTAATTCGCTCTATTGATGGACCTTTGAGTAGTATGGATACATTTAAGAACCTTCATATCAATGGGAGGAATATGCAATATTTAGAACAATATGTTAATGAATTGCAAAACATCACACCCGAAATAATTTTAACCATGGCACAACGTTATTTATCTGATGGTTATACCGAAATTGTTGTTGGAAAGAAGAACTAATATGCGTTGGTTTTGTTTTTTCTGGATCATTTTGTTATCGCATATTCTGCATGCACAGGATATATGGCCCCCTGATGTTCCCAAACTCGACTCGGTAAGTGTGTACGATGCCACTACGGGAGCAGTTATTGTTTCGTGGCAGCCGTGCGACTCGCCCGATGTGTCCGGATATCGCATATATCGCTCTATCAATGCCCTTTGGCAGCCCATAGCCAATGTGCAAGCACCGGCAACTTCGTATATTGATAATAGTGCCTCTGCAAATTTTCATCCCGAACTTTATCGAATTGCAGCTTACGATCAAACCGGCAACCTAAGCCCGATGACACCCGAAAACCTTTATCATCAAACTATTTATGTTTTCCCTTATCAAGATAGTATAAACTGTCATTTCGCCATCAGGCTCAACTGGAACCGTTATATCAATTGGGAAGAAGGAGTTAAAGAATATCAGATTTACGTTAGTGAGAATTTTAGTCCATTTACTTTATTAACAACAGTTCAGGGTTCGGTCAATCAATTTTATCACTTGAATATAAATGATAATACTTCGTATTGTTATATCATCAGAGCTGTAAGCAATAACAATCGAACATCAACCTCCAATAAAACCTGTTTTTTTACCGATTTTCCAAACCTGCCAAATTTTATTTATGCCGAATACGCCACCGTAGAAAACAACAAAATTCAGCTTTCGTTTATGCTCGATCAGCAAGCAACAATATGTCGTTATCAATTAAGACGATCTACTGATGGATTGAATTTTGAGCCAATAGATTTTTTTAACCAATGTGGAACAAACAAATATACATTTACCGATGCAAATGTGAATGTTGAAAAGCGTTATTATTATCAGTTGTTAGCACTTGACGAATGTAATCAGGTACGTTTATCGTCTAACATTGCTTCGAATATTGTTGTTCGTGCTTCGTCTAATGAAGAAGTGCAGAATCTCATTCAATGGAATCGCTATCAAATGTGGCAGCAGCCTATAGATAGTGTATATGTGTACCGAATTAGAGACGATTTGCCCTCTCCAGAGCTGGTTTATTCCTCAACAACAACGTCCGATACCTTACAAATAGACGATTTGACAAATGCTGTTTTACAAAATCCTTCTATAACCAACAAATTCTGTTATTATGTAATACAAACCGAACAAAGTGGTAACACATTTGGCTTAAAAGGACGAAGTCGTTCCAATACAGCATGTACATTTCAAGCCCCCAGAGTCTTCATTCCCAACACATTTACCCCCAACGGCGACGATTTCAATCAAACATTCAAGCCGAGCATCGCTTTTGTTGAAAAAGACGGCTATGTTTTTAAAATTTTCGATCGTTGGGGGTTTATCGTTTTCGAAACCAACGATCCACAAGTTGGATGGGACGGAAAAAGCGGAAATGAAGTTGTTCAACCAGGTATGTATACGTATTATGTAATGTACCGAACGCTAGATGGTAATACAAAAGAGCGAGCAGGAAGTGTATTTGTTTATTTCCCTTAATGGTCGAATTTAACCGCAATAACAGCAATCTTACGCTCACGCGAAGCCTCGGGACTGTAAACCGAATTGCGAACATCGCGAAGATCGTCGCTTACACCTTCTTTTACCATGTTTTCGCCAAATGCTTCGCGAATAATAATAAGTCGGGCGCCGTTTATTGCTGTGTTATCGAGATATGGTACAAAAACACCATCTTCGTACTGGTATAATAAATTTATTAAACTTTGGATTCTTCGTTTAGATAAGTTTAAATTGTAAGCATGATTGTTTAAAGGACTGGCATAACCTTTTATAGTCATAGCAATAGTTGAACCTTCTGAAAGCAATTCTTTCAAGTACGATAAAAATTGTAAAAGTTTAAGGTAATTTTTTTCGACCTCATCGGTAAAAAAAGCGTCTATTTTAGATTCGGCTAAAAGCTTTTGTTCGCCTTTTAATGTTGAACCGTACATGCGGATAAATTCTTCGCGTTTTTGTATGTAATTATCGTAAAGTTGTGCGTATGTGTATGTTGTGGTTGTATCCCATGTGCGTGGATTGGGTTCATCGTTGTGAAAGTATAATGTAACAGGAATGAGTTCTTCTGTTTTTTTCTTTATAGCAATAAGTTCCTGTTCGTGTTTGATAGCATCGGGTTCGGGTGTTTCGTATTCGGTATAAAAAAGGTTGTTGCAACACTTTTCGAATGAACTTAACTGATGCGATACTCTATTGGAAGCGAAAAAAGCTCTTGACCGGTTGTGCGAAATCTGAAAAAACACTTCATCGTGATTGGTATTTAGTGGAAAGCCCATGTTTTGTGGTGGATAAAGGTTGTCGATCCATCCATACGAAGAAAAGATATCGAATCCGCCAAGATTAGTAAACCATTCGCTGCTAAAATACAATGTCTTCTTTTTTATATCATAAAATGGACAGCATTCGTTGTCGATGCTATTGACGTTTTTACCTAAATTAAAAACAGAATCGATGGGTTGTATGTCCTGATTGACTTTAACACCCCATAGGTCGAGCATTCCGTATCCTCCTTTGCGATCCGAAGCAAAAAGTAAATAGCTTGCTGTGTCTGTTTCGATTAAAAACGGGTGAGTTGTATTGCTAACATTAATATGGGAGTTCAATGGTTCTAAAGGTGTCCATTGTGTGTCATTTTTTTTACTTTTGTATAATTTGCAATAGTATCGTAAACCTGATGTTGAGCATCGGCTCAAAATAATGATGTCTTGCTTTTTATTGAAGCAAAAGCTTGAAACCAATTGTTGCGATGTATTTAGAATGCTGTCTAATTCTTGTTGCTTCCAATTATTCGTATCAAATCTATAACTTAGTAATTTCGAGGTAAAATGGATACTGTCTTCGTTGTTAAGTGGACGATACGAAGTAATCCACAGCGTAGAATCGCGATCGAGGTATGCCTGAAATTCGCTAAATGGGCTGTTGATAATCGTATCGAATGTAAAAAAAGATTTTTCCGATTTTTCGAACGAAAGTATCAGTGCATTTTCGCACGATAAAATTTCGTGGCGAGCTTTAAGTGTATAATAATCTTTTTTGGCTGCATTTTTTTGAACATATCGTCTAAAACTTATTTGTGCTTTTTGATATTTTGCCAAATTTTTTTGCATCAATCCAAGCCAGAAATAAGCTAATGGGTATTTTTCTGGCTCATTTTCGACAACGTATTGATACCATTTTTCGGCTATTTCGTAATCTTTATTATATCGTGCAGCTTCGGCATTGAGCCATGCAACGGATACATTGGGTTCTAATTCAAGTGCCTTGCTAAAATAATAAATAGCAGATTCGTATTTCGATTGATTAAAGGCTTTTTTACCGGCTTTTACAAAAGTTCTGGCTGTTTGTCCCCAAACACTTGCACAAATCAACACTATAATAATTACATTAGTGTATTTCATATTATAAAAACGTTGGACAAATGTGTTTATCGTAAAGAACAGTTTTTTGAGGTCGTGAGAAAATATATCGAATGGCGATTTCTAATCCGCCGCGTCCGTTACTGGCTGCTACCAATGGCGAAATATTGATATCGTAGCTCACAGCAAGATGAAAATCCTGATAATCAATAGCAGCCGACAATATGGCTGCATCACCTATGCGAAACCATCCACCAACATAGTATCCTTTAAACGAATAATCCTGTGTTTTTCGATGTATGTAACCACCGGCGTATATTTCGCGTAACATATTTTGCTGATACCAGTATGCATGAGGCAATAAAAACGTTTGTTTAGACAAAGAAAGTTTCGAATGAATATAAAAAGTAAACTTACGATCGAGTTTTACATTGATATCTTTGTAAAATGTTTTGCGAGGTTTGTTGATATGATAAAATGCTATACCTGCCGATATAGGCGTTTCGTTGAACCATTTTTGAATACAAAAGCCTCCATGTGCATCTAAATACTGCATGTTTTGACGGGTAAAAATTTCGCTGGGTGGAATATTTGGGTCGAACATATATCCATTGTACTGATTGTCGAAATAAAACTTAGTATAATCGACCGAGTGTTGATTCCACATAACTACTATTCCAGCAGTAAGCGAAAGGGTAGAATCTTTAACAGGTAATTTGTACGATGCCGAAAGCCCCATTTGGTTTGTACCGAAATGTCCATCGCCGGCTTTGTCGTTGTTAAATAAAATACCTGTACTTAATGGTGCTACTTTTCTCCATTTATTTTCGAAAGAGGCAGAAAAAGTAACATAGGGTACCGTTATCGAACGCCACTGATTGCGATGGTTGAGGTGCAGGCGATAGTCGCCTAAATAATTACCGGTTTCGGCAGGATTTAAGTTAATAGGTGAAAGGTGCGGCATCGAAAAATGTATATCCTGCGACTTCAACAAAAGAACAGAAAAAATTAATACTATAATAGTAACAAACTTCATCGGATTAGTGTAATATTTCCTTTCTTTTCGAATTGCATTTTATCGAGACAGGTTACTTTTAGATAGTAAACAAAAACGGCAGGGTCCATTGGTTTGCCTTTATATTTACCGTCCCATCCTATTTGTGCATTGGTGGTTTCAAAGATTTTTTCGCCCCAACGGTCGTAAATAGCAAAATATAAATCGGTAGCCATATCGGCATGTACATATAGAATATCGTTATTGCCATCATTATTTGGTGTAAAAGCATTGGGAACATAAATGTAAGGTTCTCGGCAGATAACGTCGAGTACATTTACCGTAACCGAATCTACATTGGTACAACCGTAGGCATCAGTAATTTGAACGTAATACGTTGTGGTTTGGGTTGGGCTTGCTATGGGGTTTTTGATGTGCCAGTTCGATAAGGTTTGCGATGGCGACCATAGATATTGTGCTGTGCCCGATGTTTGAGCATATAATTGCGAGCTTTGCCCATTGTATATATAAATCGGATTTGCCTGAGCATCGAGCGGAGGTGCATAATGATTGTTTCCAACAATGAGTTCTTGAACAAAAGTACATCCGTTAGCATCGGTTACCGTAACTCTGTAACTTCCTTCGCATAACGATGAAATGCTTGAACTAGTTTGCCCCGTACTCCACGTGTATGAAAAGGGTGAAGTTCCTCCCGACGGGGTTACATTGATGCTGCCATTGCAGGAGCTTGTACATAGTGTGTTGGCAACATTAGAACTTGCCGTAAGTAAAGCAGGTTGTGTAATATTGATGTACGTAGTATCCTTACAGTTGTTTGCATCGGTTATGATAACCCAATATTGTCCAGCAGTTATCTCATAAATGGAGCTGCTGGTATGGTTGTTGTTCCAGAGATAAGTAAATGGTGAAGTGCCGCCCAGAACTTGAGTAATAGTTATATGTGTAGTATCGCCAAAACACTTAATAGGGGGAATATTTAAAACAGGACGTATGCTATCGGGTTGAGAAACGGTTATCGGAAAAACTCTTACACAATATTCAGCATCGGTAACAGTAACAACGTAGCCTCCTGCACAAAGATTATGGATGGTAGTAGTTGTTTGTCCATTGCTCCAAACGTAAGTGTAGGGTGGTGTGCCTTGTGTGGTGATGAATACTTGTGCACTACCGTCGCACGAGCCATAACACAGGGTTGGTTGAGCGGTTGCCGAAATTTGTAAGGGAGAAGGGTCGGAAATGGTTGCCGACAAAACTGTATCGCAGCCATTGTGGTCGGTTATGGTAACGGTGTAAGTACCTGCAAAAAGATTTTGTAGATATGGTATCGTGTCGTTGGTATTCCAGTGATAATGGTACGAAGGTGTGCCTCCCCATGCATTTACTTGAATTGAACCGGTATTAGGATTTACAGGGTCGCAAGATGCTGGCGAAAGAACCTGTATGCTACCTTCGAGCAAGGGAGGGTTAGCGAACGATGTATTGAGCACCTTAGAACAACCCAACGCATCGGTAACTGTTACCGAATAGGCACCGGCACATAAATTATTGATTTGAGATGTTTGATGCCCGGTATTCCAAAGATAGCTAACCGGTAATACCGGTTGATTGACCGAAACTTGAATAAAGCCTGTGCATTCGTTATAACAAAGTACCGGCGTTACTTGTGCAAAACTTGCACTAAAAGGGTCTATTTCAACAAGGATAGAGTCAATGGTAAAGCAACCAAAATCATCGGTTGCAGTTACATAAAAAGTAGTAGAGTTGGTAGGATTAACTACTGGCGACGATGTTTGTGCTCCGCTTACGATATTTGAAGATGGACTCCATTGATAATAAACATTTCCAGTTGAATATAATGGAGTAGCTTCCAGTTGAATCTGCGATAAAGGACATATCATGGTATCGGGCGATGTTTGTAGTTGTATTCGATGGACAGTTACCACAACCGAATCCAAAACGGTGCAAATACCCGATGATATTTGAACATAATAAGTTTGTGTTTGTGAAGGAGTAATGGTAAAATGGGGGTTGTTTAAATTATTATTTAGCGTATCCACAAGCGGATTATGTATGTCCCATACATACGTTAAAGGCTGAATGTTTCCTGTTGCATTTGCTGTTAAAGTAACACTGTTGCCAAAACAGATAGATGTATCAGACGTTTGAACATTAAGTTGCTCTACCACAATTTGTCGAACAATAGTATCGGACATGTTGCACGAAGTGGGATTATTGGCAATTAGTGTTACGTTGTAAGTGCCCGGAGAGGAGTAGGTATGTGTAGGGTTGGCTTGTGTAGAAGTATTTCCATCGCCAAAGTTCCAGAAATAATCGGTGGCAAGGTGACTTGTATTCTGAAATTGAATGGGTGAACCTACACAAACCGGTTGAGCATTAAAATCGGCAATAGTAAGTGGCAGGGCAAAACTAAATTTAAATAAGGCATTGTTGCAATTATTTCCGGCATTGCCATTATTATTTGACCATGCTCCCGGATTGGGATAGGTAGGAAACTGATTGCAACCTCCACAGCTGGCGCAGACCGATTGGTATATGTTTCCGCGTTTATCGAATCGGCTGGTACCTCCATCAACGTGGTCGTGTCCGCTATATCCACACGAACTATAATTGAGTTCGCCAAAGTAAGTTGCGTATTCTACATGAGAAGCATCGTCGGCAAGCACCATCAGGTAAAAGTCTTGTCCATCTGTTTGATTCTGGTAAGCATTGCTGGTTACATACATATTTTTAGTCCCCTGAATGCTGCTCCATGTATATCCGCTGCCAGCCCATTCGCGTCCCCAACCACTAATATAAACACGGTTGCAATAATCGACCGAAAAAGCTGTAAGCGATATGTTGGGCTTACCATTGCCCGTTCCAAATGCAGTGCTCCATATAGGTGAAGACAAATTGTTAGGAAATTTGGTAATAAACTGACCACTACTGGGCACTCCATAGGCGGCATTAACAATGAAAAAGCTGCCGTTGGCTTCGGTTTGTCCGGCTACATAAATATTTTTGCTTTTATCGAGTTTGATAAAGTAAATCTGATCGTAAGCAGCAGTGCCCCAGTATGTAGCTCCAATTAAATTAGAACCGTTAGCCGACAAGTGTCCTATAAAACCATTAACACTGCCAATTCCAGGATTTGTAGGCTGTATCACACCTCCTGTAGTAGGGATGTTGGATGATAAAGTTCCACCAGCAAAATATACATCATTATTCTGATCGATATCTAACGAATAAATAGCATCGTCTTCGCTGCCTCCATAATACGTACTCCATATCAATTGCGAACAATTGGGGTTGAGTTTGAATAAAACACCTTCTTGTTGTCCGCTATAAGTTGTTTGGAAAGCGCCCTGCGTAACAGGGAAATCGCTCGAAAATGTACAGCTTCCAACATAAATGTAGCCAGCAGGATCGCAAATTACTTCACCACGTGCTCCATCGGCATAGTTGTAATAAAGTGTGTTAGCGTTGCCGTGCATTAAAAAGTTTTCGTAATAGTCTCTAAAATTAAAACCATCGTTTTGCGAACCGCCTACATACGTAGATCCCAGCAGTGTAGTACCATCGGCACTTAATCGAGTAACAAAAATGTCAATTCCCCATGAAAATCGTATAACATTGTCGTATATGATACTAGTACCTCCGTTGAAAGTAGGGTCGAATGCATTGGACGTAACAGGAAAATCGTTTGAGCCTGTTGTCCCCATGATAATTAAGTCGTTGCTTCGGTTGCATACCATACTATGAGGAAGCTCCTCACTTGTGGTTCCGCCCAGATATGTAGCCCATAAGCGTTGTGTGCCGTCTGCTGAATATTTTATAATACCAATATCGCAACCAAACTGATACCATGTGGAACTATAAGGTTCTCCCCCGGCAAAGTTAACCTGAAAAGCACCTAATGTGGTAGGGTAGCCCGTATTAAACACAATACCGCCTGAAAAAGCATTTCCCATGTCGTCGAAAGTGGCGGTAAACCCCCAATTATCGGCAAGGGATCCAGAGTAGGTCGAAAAAACTAAGACCGGGTCGATAACCAGTTGGTATCGATTATCGTAACCATCAGGAAATTGAAATGTTAGATATTTTTGATTAAAAATGAAAAACTTACAACGTACTTTTACTTCTTTGTTGCCTATAATTTGGTAAGCATAAGGTTGTAATTCGTGAACCCGATTAATAGAGGTTTTAATAACCACCTTTCCCTCGGCATCGACATAAATCGAATCGTGTCCTTCGTACATGAGCCTAATGTTTTCGGCTTCGGCACCCGGATGTACAATAAAGTCGTATTGCAAATGATTGTCTTTATTTACATACAAGGTGTAATCGATACCATCGTAAAGATTTTTCCATGTTAGTCGTCTAAATCGACGGGCTTTGTTCACCCATTTTGCAGGATCGTTGCCTAAAAAAAAGTTTTCGTAATCGGGATAAGGTTCTTCGGCTAAAGGAATGATTGTTTTGGCTCTTAAAAATGTCATTCGGTATGCATGAAAATTGATTTTTTCGATGGATTTGCTTGTTTTTTTATGATGGTGTGCCTCTGAGCTTTTAACTTCATTTTCATCAAAAAAGCAATAAGTTATTCCATTTTGTTCCGGAAAAATAGCGCCATTGGGCAACAATATTCGATACAAAGCATTCGGATGCCATTGTCCTTTGTTTTCGACAAAAGCATTCTGCGACTTATTTGAAAAAACAATACAGAAAAAGACCAAACAAAGAAATATCGTCTTAAAAAAGTACATTGAACAGCAATAATGTTTTTTTTGTAAATATACATCAAATCATTGACTTTGTCAAATAATGATTGTAAATTTGTAAATCTATGCAACTAATTAACCTCAATTAGAGTCTAATACAAGCAGCTTCATGTATAATGAAAAAGAAATTATAGAAGGCTGTAAGAAACAAAACCGAAAAGCTCAAAAAATGTTGTACGATCGATATGCATCGAAATTTCTAGGTATATGCATGCGATATGCAAAAGATAAGCATGAAGCTGAGGATATTTTACAGGAAGGTTTTTTAAAAATATTCGAACGCATTGAACAATACAATTATTTTGGTGCTTTCGAAGGTTGGATGCGTAGAATAATCGTCAATACTGCAATATCAAATTATCGAAAGAATTATAAACACTATCATCATTTCGACATCAACGAAATCAAAGAATCCGAGGAAGATATTAATACCGAAGAACTTGAGTTTACATTAGAAGAAATGCTTAGCGTAATTCAATCTTTATCACCCGGCTATCGTATGGTGTTTAACTTGTATGCTATTGAAGGATATGCACACAAAGAAATTGCCGAGATGCTGAACATTGATATTGCAACCTCGAAATCGCAATATTCACGAGCACGAAAAATTATACAATATAGACTGTCGAAAATTCGTTCTGAACGTAAATGCCTTACAAACACATGAGCGACGAATTTGAAAAATATTGGCAGCAACAGTTCGAGTCGTTCGAAGTAGAGCCAAACAATAATCTTTGGCACAGGCTAGATAATGCCCTATTTGAAAAACAGTCTCAATCGCTTTTTAAACAATATATCGTTAATCCTGACAATCGTGTTTGGCGTAATATTGTTGTGGCTTTGTGGTGGAAAAAGTTTGTGAAATTTTCGCCTACGTATTTCAATATTTACTATTTTTTCTTTTCAATTCTTATTGTAGGCAGTATCATATTTTATAAATCGAATGGGAATTTTTATTCAGAAAATAGTAACAATCACTTTTCAGAAAATACGATCAATACCCCTCGTGATATCCGTCATATATTTACAAAGTCCGATTTTTATTCAGAAAAGCCTCTTTTTGCAATCAAGGCAAAAAATATTATTGTTAATAAACCCAAGCAAACTATCAGCATTAGCCATTTTGAAAAAGAAAAAACGATGGCAGATCAATTAGCTTCTTTGCAAATGTGTA
Source organism: uncultured Bacteroidales bacterium (assembly GCA_937960415.1). Lineage (GTDB taxonomy): Bacteria > Bacteroidota > Bacteroidia > Bacteroidales > GWA2-32-17 > Ch61. The sequence continues at coordinate 12,646 of CALGPK010000091.1, forward strand.
AAAACATCTTATATTCTAACGACATTACCGAAAACTTTTCGGACCGAGAAGTTAAAGAATACAAAAGAAACAACAACGTAAATCTTGGTATTTCATTAGGATATGTATGGCCACAACATCAACTTAAATTACTGCCATTGAAGGAGAAGCAATACGATCCGTATTTTGATTTGCTTACAACACAGGCTTTTTCGGCAGCTATTTGGTTTCAATATTCATTTAATGCATTTGATTTTGAAACGGGGCTTATGTTTCAATCCATCAAACAAAGGTATTCGTACAATAATCCTATTATTAGCAACGATACTATTATCAACATGCATATTAACGATTTGAGTTACTATCAGTACTCAACCATTCAAATCATAAACCTCGATACGCTTTTGCAGACAGGCGATACCGTTTGGATAAACTATACCGACTCTACGCTCATAGCCGTTTTTGATACTACATATCAAACCGAAATAAATGAAATGAAAATCGATCGACGTGCTTTGCATTATTTCTCGTATAAAACATTCGAAATACCTTTTATGCTAACCTACACACAGCATTTAGATCGCTTTAATGTTCATTTCAAGGCAGGCATTTCGGTAGCATATACTGTTGCCACACAAGGAACTTTACCATCATTTTCCGGTATGTATGGGAATATACCTATTAAAAACAGCTATTTTAAATCCATTTATTTAAATAGCCTCGCTGCTATTGAGCTACAGTATTGGATTAATGAGCATTGGTCGGTTTCGTTTGTACCTATGTATAAACATACTCTTACCAGTATTACAACATCGGAGATTCCTATGTCGTTAAAAACACAATCTTGGGTAGTCTTTATGAGTTTAAAATATCGAATACGATGAAAAAATACCTTACTATATTAACTTTATTGATATTGTTTAGTTTTACGTATTCGCAAGATGAAAATAAAGGTAACTGCGAGATAGTTTTTTCTTTCGAATTACAAGACAATCAACTATCATATTTTTCGCACAAGATAATTAATGGCGTTGATCGTGTTGTCTCTTATTTTTGGGATTTTGGTGATGGATATACTTCACAAATGGCAAATCCAGAGCATGTTTTTCTAAACGAAGGAGAATATATTACATGCTTAACCGTCACCTTCGAAAACAATTGCGTCGCTACCTATTGCGATACTATTGTGGTACAAAATTCATTATTGGAACCTAATCAAAATTTTGGTATCTCGGGCTATATCTATGCCGGAAATGCTCTATTGCCCGATGGAATTGTTGTTTTATTCCGCAAAATTAATAATTCATTCAGGGCAGTTTCTTATACCAAAGTACATCAGGGTTATTATGCTTTTACTAATTTAACACCTTCACAATACTGGTTGTATGCAATACCTTATTTTAATGTTAACACGCTTTACTATCCGAATTATTTCCCAACTTATTTTGGTAATAAACTTTTATGGCAAGATGCAGTGCCAATTACAGTAACAGGCATGCATAACGATAAAAACATTAATTTGCTGTGTAGTCAAGAATTTTTTATTGGCAACGATTCTGTTTCGGGAGTAGTTCATATTTCCGACTCAACATATTTCGAATACAACGTTTATCTCAACAACTGGTTCGACAATTCATTACCGCCGCAGGACAACTTAAATCTTGCACCCAATCAAGTAATTCTGCTATACGACGAAAAAAATAGTGTGCAACGTTTTGCACTGACCAATCATTATGGACAATTTTTGTTTAAAAACATTCCTCGACAAATCGTAAAATTAAAACCCGAAAAGTTTGGGCTTACCTCTCAATTTTTTAGTATGGATATAAGTCAGCAGCAACATATAGAATTTACTCTAAATGAGAACAGTATTGTAATTCAGGTTCAAGAATTATATGCTACCAGTCTATCGTGGTTGAATGTCTTTCCCAATCCCGCCGATTCCTATGTTTGCTTGCGTTTAGATAGCCAACAAACATCAGGAGATATTATTATAGAGCTTATGAGTATAAGCGGTAAAAAAATTTATTATCAACAGTTCAATCACAATAGCAACGATAGTTATTTAGTGCCCCTAAATCACCTGCCAGCAGGAGCCTACATTATCAGTGTTCGCAACAGTCAATTTACAGGCAAAAAAGTTATTTTAAAGCATTAATATCTTGGTAAAACATGAAAACTTAATGCTTTTATTGTTAAATAATTTAAAAAGTGTTTTGCAGATACTATACCTTAATTCTATTTCCCGACTTCGTCACTTTTTATGCTTAATTTACTGATATACAAATACATAAAAAAAATCATGCAGGCACTACACGATATGGTATGTAATTAAATTTCAATAGGTTATTTTATTAAAAAAGGGATTTCATTTAATTTTAAACCAGATTTGCTTACTACATCCTTTTGTTGATCAATATTGTACACATGGCTAACCATACGCTGCTTGACTTTATTCCCAAATAGCACATTATCAACTATTTGAACAGATTCTTTTGAGAAATTAGGCAATGCTTTTATATTTACAAATATGCTGCACAGATAAATAAAAAAAACATTAGACACTACAAACCAGTTTTTTTAAACCATAAAAACACAAGTAGATGTATGTCAATTTGTTAAATTTTTCAAAAACCGAAATTTTTTAAAAAAGTGACGAATTCTGGAAAAATTAGCATTTCTTTTTTTTTCGTAATAAAAGGAATTATTTTTGTATAATGCTTTCATAAAAAAAATTGTGCTATGATCTTAAAGTATTGTAAGTTAATAATTTTTGTATTGATATTAGTATTGTTTACACGCTGCGAGAAAGATCCTTTTCGCGGCTGGGATTTCTTTATCGAATCGCCGCCACCTCCTAAAATTAAAGAACTTTATTATGTTGTAAAAAACTGCATACCTCCTTATCCTGTTACCTTCTATCAAACTAGCGAAAACCTTATAGGCAATGTAACTTACACCTGGTATTTTGGCGATGGAACAAGCTCCAACGAAATAAACCCGACACATATCTATCCAGTTACAGGTACATATAAAGTTAAACTGATTATTAGAAACGAAATTGGTGTTGATTCGGCAAGTATAGACGTACCTGAGTTGAATTTAAACTCTATTCCTATTATATCTAATTTTACTTATCGCCACTACAACAACAACAATTATGCTCCCACCAAAGTTATTTTTACCAACAAATCGTCCGGCTCAAACATTTTTGCATGGGATTTTGGCGATGGACAGCAAGACAACGACGACGAACCCACTCATATCTTTCAACAACAGGGAACATATACTGTTCAGTTGCGAAGTTACTGCACCGATGGAAGCTATAGCGATTATCAGCAACAAATTTTTGTAAGTCCTAAACCTCAGCGTGTTTTTATTGATGCTATAAACCTTATGTTACCCAAAAGCTATAAGGGCAATAGTATTTATATTGAAATGTATCACAATACCACGTATATTGGCAAAACAAAAGTAAAAAGCGGTAGTTTCCCCATTAAATTTAATCATCCTGCAGACTTTATTGACGGATACTTCTTTGATTACGTTCAATTTACCAGTAACGAAATTTTCAAATTCGTTATCCTTAAAGATAACGGTGCAAATGCACAACCTACCTTTATCAATGAAATTGCTTTAGCTTCGGTCGATATCAAAAACAACTTCTATCCTCGAATTTACTACACTATTCGCCCAATACCGCCTATCGATGATATGTTTATTGATTTATATTTAAGCTATTAAACTATGAAAACATTAGTATTATTAACATTAGCCGTATTTACGAGTTTAGTATTGAAGGCTCAATTTGATATCAAATACATAGACAAATGTGGTTACTTCCAACTTTCTGGAGGTAATATCGAATCGAACGAAGACATGAAACGAACCGACGAAACCGGTCTTTTTGCCAAAAACGGTTATTTCTTTGGATTAGACTATAACCATACGATTGCTTATGGTTTTGGACTGGGAATGAATCTACAATTCGACTGGTACAATTTTAACAAACCAGCTTTTGCCGAATTTGCTCATACCGACCAGTATCGTATTAGAGGCAAATACAATTCTACCCGTTGGGGGCTTAACATCGTACAAAATATTCCAATTGTAATGAGTAAAGATAATCTCGTTATCAATATATATGGCGAGGGTAATGCTGGAATTCGAAGTTTCAACATTCCTTCAATCGATCTTTACTATAGCGAGATAGAGAATAAATGGATTGAAGTAAACTACCGTACCCGTATTAATACAATGGGTTATCTTGGATTTAGTGCTGGTATTCAATTTATTTTTAATAACGTTTTTGGTATAAATATCTCATATAGCGAAGTATTACCCAGCAGACATAGTGTTCATTACTCCGTTCGTTTGACCGATGCATTCGACAAAGTTAGCGAACACGAAAGCTATTTACATTCATATTTCAACAGTAAAAGCTTACAATTTGGTTTGTTTTTACTAATAGGAAAAAATTAACGATTTAACCCTGTTTGTTCAAAAAGTTGTTTTCTCATTGTAATTGAACGTTTTAAATGTTCTTTTACTTCAACAAAAGGCAATTGATGTGGTGGACGTTTAAATGGTTCTTTGAATGTTGCTCTCTTTATTATGTCTTTCCATTCATTGTTTTTTATACGTTCATAATCTGGAAAATTATTGATTTGCTGATGCATAAGTATAATCGGATTGCAATGATCAAATGGCTGCTTTTGGGTAAAAAGATAATAAGCCAGTAAACCCCACATATACCAATCGCTGCTTTCATCGCACAATTCGTAGTAGTTTAACACCATCTCGGGCGGAGCATATATCATGGTGAAAGGAATAACATACTTATCGTGTTTGAAGAAAGGAAAAGGAATACAAGCACCAACATCCAAAATTTTAATGATAAAATTCGTATCAACTAAAAAATTAGATGGTTTAATATCGATGTGCAAATAACCAAAACGATGTAACCTATTTATTTCACTGAGTAAGGCTTTTAGTAAAAAGGGTATCTGAACCTTGTTGAGTTGGAATTGCTCTAATGTTTTACCTTCGTAATAAGGCCGTACAAAAAAAATGCCCCACTTGTTTTCGATAAGTAATACGGGTTCGTTGGGATATAGCAAGGGAAAAATCCTGGCTTGCTCTTTAAAACGCATTTGCTCAAAATGGCAATCATTTTTTAATGGTGCATATTGTTTGACTAAACAACGTTTATTATTTGAAGTCAATATGTACGTCAAAGAAAAACGACCTCTCTGAAGAGGGCTTAATTTTTGGTGCCATTCGAACCGACTATTTTCAAACTCAAAAACAAACATTAAAACGACTTTTGCACTTCAACCCACTCGCCCTTGATTTGTGCACGAACATCGTAATGGTACATCTCTTCGCAAACAATCATTGGATGATAAAAACGCCCTGCAAAGCTTGCATTTACCGGCACTTTAAAAGTTTTGCTTTGCATGGGGTATAACGAAAAATAAAACATTACTTTATCATCGCGAATATCTTTATAGTCGTACATTCCGCTATTGCTTGTTGAAGTCTCATTCAGTCGATCATTCAATATTTCCCAGCCCGATGGGACAGCATAAGTCAGTGCCAATCTATTGAGCACTTCGTTAGAATGATTGGTTATCTGGATAACTGCTACAAGATTTTCGGTTTGTTTTATTGACTTCCATTCTACAGGCAACCCCAAACTATTCTGATAATATAAAGTCATTTTTAGTTTACTTTCATAAGATTTTTCAGAAGCCAGAGGCAATATACCTTTACTAATGGATTGAACGTAAATAGGGATTGTAGATAAATTTCTAACAGTCAAACTATTGTTAGTGTTTGCATTTTCTATGGTTATTTTATGTAAATACTTCATGCTTTCAACTGCTTGATTGGCTTTGTTGTTTATCGAATATTCTATCTTCATAGGCGAACGCAATCGTTCTCCTTGCAAATAATTAGCACAGGCAAGTAAAGCAAACGATAACGATTGTGTACTATACCAATTATTCGAAGAAAGCATCTTAGAAATATCCATAATGTACTTAAAGGCTTGTTTTTTTTGATTCATAACAGAATAAGAAAGTGCGATAAACGATTTTTCTCTTAAATCACTGCCATAAATATCGTTAAACATACTTGGGGTAAACGATAGTGGACGACTTGTAATTAATTGGCTGGCAATTTTATCCCTTCCGGTAAGAGCATAAGCTGCAGCCAGAGGGTAAGCTGCAAATTCGGATAATTGTTTTTCGGCTGCCAATCGATTCATAGCATTGATGTCGGCATCGCCAGCAAGAGCTAAAGTATATAAGCGATAGGCTTGAATGTACTGCGACGACGAACCTTTGCTATACCATTTTTGGGAAGCCATTTTCTGATACTTTTTCCATTTTAACAATAAGGTTGACGGAACCGTATATCCCGCTTTTTGTGCTTCCAAAAGAAAATGTCCGGTATACGATGTTACCCAATCTTCTACATCTTGATATCCTGGCCAATAAGAGAAACCTCCATGGTATGTCTGATATTTAATAATACGTTGGATTGCACTTTTAACATTATATTCTATTTCTTGTATGCGTTGTGGTGGCAGATCCATTAAGCTGCTTAAATAAAGTTGTGGAAAAGCACCCGACACTATTTGTTCAATGCAACCATGAGGATAAGTAGTTAAATAATCAATATGCTTTTCGAGATTCAACGGTGGAATACTACTAAATTCAATAGAGGCAAAGTTTGTATTATCAATACCTATGGGTTTTAACGTAATTGTGGTATGTTTAGAAGCATCTATTACCCAACCTTGCGTTTTGGTAATAAATGGATTCGGATTACGCACATAAATATCAATCGTTTGAACCGTTTGCTCGTTACCAGATTTTACTATTACTTCTAGCTTGGCTAATCCAGCAGTTTTACCAGCCTTCAAAGTAAAAAAGGTATTTTTCTCAACCTGATATTGCAAAATTATACTTTCCTGATTTTTACCTACAACACTTATCGGACCAGTTGTTTTAAGACTTATGACAGCATTTTTTAACGATTTTTCGTAAGCAAAAACCGAAACAGGCATAATGATTTCGTCTTCGACCGATAAAACCCTTGGTAAACTTGGCATTACAACAATCGGTCTAATTACTTTAACCTGTTTATCGGTTGATCCATAAGCGTTTTTGTAACGTGCTACGACCATTACTCTTGCTTCGCCCATATAATCGGGAATTTTGATAGTATGAGTATTTTTCTTGCCCGATTTGAGATGCAATGGTCCTTCAAAAATAACCATAGGTTTAAATCGTCTTGACTTTTGAGCTTCGATGGCATCGAGGGCTTGATCGTAAAGATCACCACCAATGCCTATAATGTTCATTAGTTTTCCCGTAAGTCCTCTGACAAAATAATCGTACAAATCCCACTGCATAAATGGATATGCTTCTTTGGCATAAAAATGGTTCCACAAATTGGGTGTTTTGTAGCGAGTAAGTGCCAATAGCCCTTCGTCAACGATAGCCAACGTATAATACATTTCTTTGCCATTTTTCTCGGATATAGTTATCTGGCAAGTATTATCCGATCTTATTTTTTCTGGCATTTGAATCAATGGATAGAGTTTTGAATTTGGTTCTTCTACTGTTATATTTTTAAGTCCGTACAGTCGTATAGGTTTATCATTTTCGGTTTGATTATACGATTGTACAAGTGTTATATTGATATATGCATTGGGCGACATATCGGATGTTGCTTTGAAACGATAGGAATTCACTCCGGCAACGGTTTTTAGCCACGTGTACTGTAATAGCCCTTTGCTGTTCTCAATAGAGATAAGAGCTTTCCCATCGGTTCCACCTGGGAATGTAACTAAAACTTCATCGCCAACATGGTACGATTCTTTATCGGTAGTAAAGATGAGCTGAGTTGATGCCATTTCGCGTTCGGTGGTTGCACGATTGCGCCAGTCGCTCCAATCGATATACACAATTCGTGAAGCCGAGTGACCACTTTGCAAGTCCTTCGAAACAATCAAGAATCGTCCGTATTCGGGTTTATTAACACGTATGATCCACGATGTTTTTCCATTTATTGTTACTAGCGTATCTCTATTAACCAATCTGATATAAGAATAACCTCGATAATTTAGGTCGAAGTATTCGTCGGACTGATCCCACCACCAACGCCAATCGAGTTTATACAATCTCATTTCAATAGAATGCGATTTTTGAATAAGCTTTCCATCTGGATTTAGAACCACCAAATCTATTTTATGATCCTTATCGGTGTAGAGCATGTTGTAATTTTTATCGTCTTCTTTAAGGCTAAAACCTACAAATGACTCGTATGGACAATATGTAAAAGATGTTTGATCGATGCTAAATTCACCACCTTTTTCAAATACTTTGGTCGTAAATAAGGCTTTCATCATTCCGGGAGCATCATCACGCAATTGTAATTTAGGTCGAATATATGCATCACCGTATTCGTCTAAATTGTTGTTGTAAATAGTTTGCTGTTCGGGATAATATTTTTTTGTTATATCGTCGAACGTATAAGCATTATAATCTTTAAATGTAGTTTTTATAGGGACAAGCATCATATCTACCTGTGTTTTAAGTCCAGAAGCCATAGCACCGTGCAGCCACTCTGAGTGTAATTTAAGTTCCACATTATCGAATGGGCTTATAGGCTCTTTTGAAGCAATTAAATTTATTTTTAGTCGGTTGGGCTTAACGGTTTCAATTTTAACGGTTTTGCTAAAAACCGAATTAGCCACTTTTACTTGAAGCAAATAATCACCGGTGAGAGCATCTGGTTCCGTACGGGTGCGAAAAACATATACATTACTTTCGTTTTTATTACATAATTTCTTTTTGATAACGTTTCTGGATGGGTCGAGCAATTCAAAAACAATAGGCTGCTTGGCTGGCAATGGTCGCGAATTTTCTTGTAATACAAACGTAAAAAACAGGCTATCTCCCGGTCGCCAAACTCCGCGTTCTCCGTATATAAAACCATTTAATCCATTGACCGTTTTCTGCCCGGAAATATCAAACGAAGACATAGACAAAGTAAGTTCGGGGCTTAGTTTTAAAAAAGAATGCATCGATTGTTTTTTTGCGATCATAAAAAACGCATCTTCTTTTAAGTCAAATACTGCTTTACCATCACCGTCGGTAAATGCCTTTTGTATTAATTGTTTTGCGAAATTATACACTTCTATTTCAACACCGCTTAGTAATTCCGAAGTTTTAACATCAATAGCAAAAACTATCAGCTGGTTAGCAGGCGATTTCTTTGCAATAAGTGCAATATCGGTGGCATAAACATTTTTTGACACACATCTGCGACTTCCATAATATGCATTATGACAGGGATTTTCGACATTTTCCCAATAATTTTCGAAATCATCATCTTCTTCGGGATAATCTTCGAAATAATCGTTATAGTTGTAGTAGCTATAATCGAAATAATCGAAACTATTCTCTATATTGGTTTGTGAAGCATTGATAGTTTTGTTGCATTCGTAAAGAGTTTGATGCTGCCTAAATCCCAACGAAATACGATAAAAGGCTCCGGGTTGGGTTTTTACATATTTTGAAATATCTAAATAAAAGCGTTTCCATATATTTTTATCTTGATCGCTTACATTCAATTTGATAGTTCCTTGATAAATAATATTTCCAACTCTACGTAATTCGTTTTTGCCATTGTAATTATTATTTTGTAAGAATTGTAATAAGTTGTTTTCGAAAATCTGAATAATTCGAACATCGAGTTCTTTAAGATTCATTGTCAAAATTGGAATTAAACTTCCCTGCGAATGCGTTGGAATAAGCACTCCATTATCAGCAAATTTTACCTGAGGCTTTATGTCGAAAAAGGTAACCGAAAAAACTAATTCCTTTGGGAGTACAAGCTTTTGTTTTTTGGTATTTAAAATTCCACCATAAACATAAAGATTATAATCGCCAATAGTAAGTTCGTTTGGGTACAAATATACCATGTTCCTATCGATTGTATATCGCAAAAATTTATTGGGCATAAGTGCAATCAAGCCTCCAAGATTTTGCCAGTTGTCTATGGGGTCAGAAAATACCAGTGTTATATTTTGTTCGGGATACTGATTTATAAACATGTCGAGCAATTGAAAGTTATCTAATGCCGGAATACGAATTTTCCTTTCAAGAGTTGATTTTACACCTAGCTGGCTTCCATCACATGCAACAGACAATTGTTGTTCGGTATTTGTTCGTTTAATACTGTCAACTATAATTTGATAAGTTAGCTGATCGTTAGTGGTAAGTTTAAATGGTATGTTCGAGTTATTGAGCTTAACAGTTATTGCAGATTTTAATTTTTCCAGGTTTTCTGCATCGTTTAATTTGATATATGCAGTAACAGATTGAAAAGCATAATCTTTATCATTAAGCGTTTTTACAGCATATTGCTCCATGGTAATGGTTTGTGGAATAATACTAAAAGTAAATACAAAATTTTCAAGTTTATGTTCGTCGAGTATTAAATCTTTTAATTTCAACGTAACATAATATTGCTTATCGTATTCGAAGGGCTTGCCGGGTCGAAAAGCCAATGTACGATTATTTTTCCAATATATGGTTCCGTCAATGTTTGGTTCAATTTGAAAATGATGTTTTAGTTGTTTTTCATCAAGATGTTTGTTTAAATTGACAGCAGACGAAAATTCTACTTCAACCTCAGAATTTTTTGAAATATATCCCGATGTAAACGCTGTTATGTATTCTGCATACAGTTCATATTTAGAAAGCACTTTTTTGTCTGTTTTATTCCACAGCGTTATAGCAAAAGTTGCAACGATTAAGATAAGTAAAACAAGAACAACAATTAGCAATTGTTTTGTATTCATAAACAAGTTTTTTGTCAAAATTATAAAATATTTTTATTTTGAGCATTATTTAATAAAAAACTGCTTCCTAAATGAAAGCAGTTTATTAGTGTTTTAATGGTAATAAATGTTTACTTCGTTTTAACGATTTCCATTCCTCTTATTATCGCAGCCTTATTTTCGGGTATGAGATGATGGTGACGTTTCGGTAACGACTTTTCGAGACCTTTAATTACATTATCAACCGAAACTAAGGGTTTAATTTTAATATAACCTCCCAATACTATCATGTTGAATATTTTGGTATTTCCCATATTTGCAGCTTCTTCGGTAGCTTCAATACTGTAAATGTTAATATCTTTACGCGTTGGGTGTCGAGTAATGCCATTAGGGTCGTAAATAAGTGTACCACCGGGCTTTACTGTATTTTCAAATTTATCGAGCGATGGTTGATTGAGTATAATTGCGGTATCGTATTCATTTACAATTGGCGAACTTATTCGTTCTGTACTAAGAATAACGATAACATTGGCGGTACCACCTCTCATTTCGGGTCCGTAGGAGGGCATCCAGCTTACTTCCATGTTTTGCATAATACCCGAATAGGCAAGGATTTTACCCATCGATAAAACGCCTTGACCACCAAAACCGGCTATAATGATTTCTTCTGTCATACTTGTTAGTTTTAAAGGTTATACTTTTTCAGGTTGTGGTACTTTTATATCGCCCAAAGGATAAAATGGAAACATGTTTTCTTCCATCCACTTGTTGGCTTGAACTGCATTCATTTTCCACCCCGAATTGCAATTCGATACAAATTCAATAAAACACAAACCTTTGTTCAACTTCGAGTATTCGAATGCATTGCGAACAGCCTTTTTGGCTTTTCTAACTGCATTGGGAGTATGAACAGCCTGACGTGTAACATAATATGTTCCGGGGAGCTGAGCTACTAATTCGGTAATTTTAAGCGGATTACCCATAATCTTAGTATCTCTACCAAATGGGCAGGTAGAAGCTTTCATACCAGGCAATGTAGTAGGTGCCATTTGTCCGCCAGTCATTCCATAAATACCGTTATTAACAAAGAAAATAATAAAGTTTTCTCCGCGATTGCATGCATGAATAGTTTCTGCTGTACCAATAGCAGCCAAGTCGCCATCGCCCTGATAAGTAAACACAAAACGATCTGGTAACAAACGCTTGATAGCAGTTGCCAACGCAGTTGCTCGTCCATGAGCAGCTTGCTGCATATCGATGTCCATAAATTCGTATGCAAGAACCGAACATCCAACAGGTGCGATACCTATGGTTTTGTCTTGAATGTTCATTTCTTCTATTACTTCCATGATGATCCTGTGTATGGTTCCGTGACCACATCCAGGACAATACGACAAAGGTTTATCGGTTAACAGTGGAGTACGGCGATAAACCAAATTTTCGGGTTTTATGATGTCTTTTATATCCATAACGCTCAAATATTTATTTCATTAACAAATTTTTAACAGCATCTAAAACTTCGGTTGGAGTATGTATAACGCCACCAGTACGTCCAAAATGATAAACAGGAACGCTGCAATTAACCGATAGTTTCACATCTTCGACCAATTGTCCAGTACTCATTTCAACAGCAAGTATGCCTTTGACTTGTTTAGCAAGCTCGGCTATACGTTTACCGGGGAATGGGAATAGCGTGATAGCCCTAAGCAAACCTAATTTAATGCCTTCTACTCTAGCTAAATCAACTGTTTTCTGGCAAATACGAGCACTTGAACCATAAGCTACAAGTAAATATTCGGCATCCGAGACTTGTATTTCTTCGTAACGAACATCTTCTTGTTCCATACGTTTGTATTTTTCATAGAGCTTAAGCACATGTTTTTCCTGTCTGTACGGATCAAGATCAAGAGACGTGATAATATTGCGTTGACGATTGGGCTTTTTACCCGTTGTTGCCCATGGACATTGCTTTTCAACTTCTTCAATAGTTCGGCGTGGTATTGGGTCAAAAAGCTCAACTTTTTCCATCATCTGCCCAATAACACCATCGCTTAAAATCATAACCGGGTTGCGATATTTAAATGCTATTTCTTTGGCAATTAGAACAAAATCGCTCATTTCTTGTACTGAAGATGGAGCAAGAACATATAAGCGATAATCGCCGTGCCCACCACCTTTGGTAGCCTGAAAATAATCGCTTTGAGCAGGCTGAATATCTCCAAGTCCGGGACCTCCACGAACCACATTAAGAATGATTAACGGTAATTCGGCCCCAGCCATATACGAAATACCTTCCATTTTGAGGCTAATTCCCGGACTTGATGACGAGGTTGCAGGCAAAAAACCTGCACCCGCAGCTCCATAACACATGTTGATGGAGGCAATCTCGCTTTCGGCCTGAAGAACAACCATTCCGGTTGTTTCGTAAGGTTTAGCCGCCATTAAATATTCAATAACCTCCGATTGGGGTGTAATTGGATATCCGAAATAAGCATCTACCCCAGCACGAATACATGCTTCGGCAAATGCTTCGTTACCTTTCATTAATCGTAATTCTCCCATAATATTCTAAATTATACAGTTTCTGCTTTAACTCTATAAACAGTTATTACCCCATCGGGGCATACAACAGCACAATTGGTACAACCTGTACACTCTTCGGGCAAATGCATATAAGCATAATGATAGCCCTTACCGTTTACTTCTTTTGCAAGCTGGATGACATCCTGAGGACATGCGGGTACACAAACACCACATCCTTTGCACTTTTCTATGTCAACCACAATAGCACCTCTTACTTTTGCCATAACATATATTTTAAAAGTTATTTTAAGAATTTCAAAAGTAGTTTTTATATATAAAAAAACAAATGCTTTTTAGCAGAAAATATTTTTTGAGTATAGATTTGTATAATGTAGATAATTTAACCCAATTATGGCATTGGATAATTACTAATTCAATGTAATTAAGAAATTCATCGATTCGCTCCATCTGAGAACTCTCAATAAATAATTTGAGTTTAAACCAGCACCGTATATCGGTTTTTATTTAAATAGTTTGAGTGTTTGCAAAAGTAATATAGAAATAGTATAAAAAAATGAAACCAGACTTTCATATAATTAGTACATCAAATGTTGTTTTGACTTTTTTATCCAACCTGCTTCACTTTTGTAATCGGAGAAATATATTATCAAATCGGCATTGCTTTTATAATCAACAAAATAAATTTTCTTTTTGGCGTCGCTTTTATACCTGGTAAAGTACCATAACCCGTTGTTTCCGGTTGCGTCGCTTTTATATTTGCATTTATAAACCACCAGGTCGGCATCGCTTTTGTATTTAGTAACATAAACTTTTATATCGGCATCACTTTTATATTGGCAAATATAAACTACCTGCGCAAATATGCCATACGAAATAAACATTACTATAGAAAGAAAGAGTAATTTTTTCATACCATTTTTAATGGATTAAATACAAACATAAAGACATTTTTTCAAATATCAAACTTTATACAAATGTATATTAAATTTTTCAATTACACACAGACGAATAAAAATCCAGTCCAGCTTACTTTGCCACAGCATGTTCGAAGGGCAGTATATTTGCCAAAGCCATTTTTACTTTTTGGTAGAAGTATTATCTAAAACAGGTAGAGCTATCATTACGATTGAACCACCCCCCGTCATTGCGAGTCCCGATGAATATCGGGAGGAAGCAATCCCCTCAACACTCACAGTACTACAAGGCATAATGCAAAAACGCAACGCGAGATTACCACGCCCCGAACTACATTCGGGGCTTGTAATGACGGGAAAGTGCCGTCATGGCGAGCGAACGCAGTGAGCGAAGCAATCCCCCTTACACAGGTCTCTGTTTATCCGCCTGCTAATAAATGAATCAAACTCGC
>CALGPK010000092.1 GCA_937960415.1 uncultured Bacteroidales bacterium
CCTTTACCGGTTTTGTGTTTAAGTGCCATTAAGTGATTATAGGCAGTAGATGTTAATTCGTCCATTTTGTTTTGTGATATAAAAGGACTTATGAAGTCCGTATTTACAGTTATTGTTTCCATAGTTTATTTAGTTTGTCAATTAACAATTTGATTTCTATAGATGGTGCATAACGTTGATAAAGAATATTATAAACTGCTTGGCAGATAGGCATTTCGATATTATGCCATTGAGCAATTTTTACAATACTATTAACGGCATAATATCCTTCGGCTATCATGTTCATTTCCAATTGGGCAGCTTTTACAGAGTAGCCTTTACCAATCATGATACCCAATGTCCTGTTTCGACTAAATTGCGAATAGCAAGTAACCAGTAAGTCGCCCAGATATACAAAATCGTTAATATTTCTGTTTTTTGGAGCAATATGATTTATAAAATTTTCAATTTCTTTAATGGCGTAGGTAATGAATACGGCCTGAAAGTTATCACCAAAACCTAGTGAACGAATAATACCAAAGGCAATGGCCATAACATTTTTAAGGGCTGTTGCAAATTCTGCTCCTATAATATCGCTATTGATGTAAATTTGTATATATCGATTAGAGAGCAAATGTTTGATTTCGTTGGATAGCAATTTATTTTCGGACATAACGCATAAGTAGGTAAGCCGTTCCATGGCTATTTCTTCGGCATGTGAAGGACCACTAATAAAAGCTAACTGAGATAGGGGAACATTGAGTTTTTGATGAAGGTATTGTGTAACGGTTAAATGACTTTCGGGCAAAATTCCTTTGGTTGCTGAAACGAAAAATTTTTGTTGAACCAGAGATGGCTGAATATCAAATAATAGAGTTTCGGTAAAAGCCGATGGTAATACAAGAAAAATAAGTTCAGTATCGTTTAAAAAGGTATTTAAATCGGTATAAATTTTTAATTGCTCAAGATTTATTTCTACATCGCTTAAATATTCTGGGTTGTGATGTGTTTCGAGAATGCCTTGTCTAATGTTGTCAAATCGTATGAGCCATTGAACAAAATTACCATTTTGTTGTAATATTTTAAGTAAAGCAGTAGCCCAGCTTCCTTCGCCTATGATTCCTATTTGTTTCATTAGCGACAAAAATATATTAAAACGTTTAAATTTTGTCGGATGTATTTAAGTTTTTTTCAACAAAAAAGGCTGTTCTTTAAAGACAGCCCCTTTATTTTTTAATTATCTTTGGTCTTATGGACGAGCGTACTTTTTCAGAAGTTTCCCTTCTTTAGTGAACCACTCAGACAAACCATAATAGCTTGTTCTACTGCCTTTTAAAGCATAATTATTGATACTTTTCTGATTTTTCTTAAGACGGAATAAAGCGGAGTGAATGGCCGAAAAAGCAGCATTTTTATCATCTTCGTCTAATTCTAATTCAACGATAGCAGCATTTTTTAGTTCCTCAACGGTTAGTGGGTAGCCCGTTAGGCGAAGTTTGTCGTAAACATAGTCGCTCCAGAGAATATTTTTAGCTCTTTTGTAGTTTGAAGGAATAATTCTGTCAACAACTTGTTCCACTTTTTGTTTTTTTTCTCTTTTCTTAAAACCAAAATCAATAACAGGAATACTGTTGTCGTTCATTATTTCAAGAAACTCTTTTACCGATGGGTCTGTCTCAGCTCTTTTAACTATATCTTCCCATTTACTGAGCATTTTTGCTTCGGATTTTTTTTGTTTTTTTCCTTCTTTTAGTTCGACTTTTTCTGTTTTTTCTTCTGGTTTAATAATAATTTGTTTAGCATAAATCTCGTTAGGCACAAGGGCTTTTTTGTAAACACTTACGTCAATATTTGACGGAGCTCCCAGTTTTTGGAGCATGGAACTAACTTTTTCTATCTTTTTTATAAGCGTACGTAATTCATCACGATAGAATTGTCTCATTTCTTCTAATTCTTCGGGACTAAATTCTAATTTTGTATCTTCCATAATTGTAAATTTTTATATGAATTTTTTACAAAGATAGGGAAAAAAAATTTTAAAATAAAATTTTAATGAATGAAAATGTTAAAAATTTTTAAGTTAAAAATGTTGATATTCAGATTAAAACTATTGAAAAAAAAGTAAAAAATAAATGTATCGATTAAAGTTAAGCACAGTTATTTCATTTAGAAAAGCTTCTAATGCCATACGATCAAGAAAAAATTAACTTTTTAGTTTAGTGGCGATTCTAAGAAAAGTTTTTTTTAATTGGAAAATACATAGATTCGTACTAACTGATAGCTCCAATGAATAATTTGGTTTAAAGCAATTTATGCCAACGAATCATTAATTCGACATTTTTAATAATTCTGTTAAGTAAGTAATGATAAAGAAAAAATGGTATTTAATATAGAAAAAAATATCAAGCGATTCCGGCGGGATTCGAACCCACGACCCACAGCTTAGAAGGCTGTTGCTCTATCCAGCTGAGCTACGGAACCAAATGTTTGATGTGCAAAAATACAACTTTTTTTATTAATACAAAAAGCTAAGCAAAACTCCGGCTGCAACAGCACTGCCAATGACTCCAGCTACATTAGGTCCCATAGCGTGCATGAGCAAATGATTGGTGCGATCGTAATGAAGTCCAATCATTTCGGATACCCTTGCACTGTCGGGAACGGCAGAAACACCGGCATTGCCTATGAGTGGATTGATTTTATTTCCTTCTTTTAAAAAGAGATTAAACAATTTAACAAATAAAACACCTCCTGCGGTAGCAATAACAAATGAAGCAGCGCCGAGAGTAAAAATTAAAACAGATTCTTTTCGTAAGAAAACATCAGCTTGTGTAGAAGCTCCAACGGTAAGACCAATTAAAATAGTTACAATATCAATTAATGGTCCACTTGCAGTGTTGGCTAAACGACGTGTAACACCGCTTTCTTTTAGTAAATTGCCGAAAAATAGCATTCCTAATAATGGTAAACCGCTGGGGACAATAAAGCACGTAAGAAGTAAACCAATAATGGGAAATAAAATTTTCTCGGTTTTGCTAACAGCTCGAGGAGGTTTCATACGAATAACTCGCTCTTTTTGTGTAGTAAGAAGTCGCATAATTGGTGGCTGTATTACCGGCACCAATGCCATGTAAGAATATGCAGAAATGGCAATGGCTCCCATATATTGGGGAGCTAACTTAGATGAAAGAAAAATAGCAGTAGGACCATCTGCACCACCAATAATTCCGATAGCTCCAGCTTCGTTTGGAGTAAAACCCAGCATTAAGGCAATGGTAAATGCACCGAAAATACCTAATTGTGCAGCGGCACCAATAAGTATTAATCGAGGATTGCTAAGCAGTGTAGAAAAATCTGTCATGGCACCTATGCCTAAAAAGATAAGCGGTGGATAAATACCCTGACGTACTCCTATGTATAAATAGCTTAAAACACTTCCACACGATCCACTACTAAACACATCGCCCTTGCAATAATCGTAAACACCTATTTGTATGGTCGGATTATATGGTATATTCCCAAGAATAATACCAAATCCTATTGGGATAAGCAATAACGGCTCGTATTCTTTGGTTATGGCTAAATAAATAAAAATGAGTCCAATCAAAATCATAATACCATGACCAGGTGTAAAGTTGTAAAATGAAGTATATTCGTAAAATGTTTTTAATTGATCTATCAAAAAATTAAATGATTCGCCCATAATTCATTTTTTTTTATCCAATAACAATCAATACATCGCCTTGCATTACAGAATCGCCTTTCGAAACTTTAATGTCAATAACGGTGCCTTCGATATCGCTTTCAATATTATTTTCCATTTTCATAGCTTCGAGTATCAGTAGCTTTTGTCCTACTTTTATGTAATCGCCTTTTTTAACTAAAATATCGATGACTACACCGGGTAGGGGCGAAAGTATATTTTTTGGTTCTTTTGAATTAGATGGTTCAATGGTTTTATGTTCGTCTGACCTTGGAGTATCTGTAGAGGGAATACTTACCGTACGAACTAATTTAGGTGTTTTTGTTGTAGTAAAATTTCTATCTATTTCTACTTTGTATATACTACCATTTACTTCAACCTCGGCAATATTGTCTTCGATATTTAGTATTTCAACCTCGTAGTTATTCCCGTTTATCGTAAATTTAAATTTTTTCATAATGTAATTTATTATTTACTCCAATTTTCTTTGTTATATTGTCTTAATCCGTATATTTTTGAACTCCAAGGAGAATAGTTTCTTGATACTTTGTTGATGGTGAGTTTAAAACTTTCAATGTCGTGTATTTGCGAATGATATAGATGCAAGGCTAATGCAATAGCTGCATTAAGTTCGCCAGAATGGCTTATTTCGATTTGCAATGCTTCTTCGTGTCGGCCTTCTTTGATGAGTTTTTTTCTCTCCGAAAAACGGTTATACTGTTTGCCAAAATTATGAAAGAATGTATAAATAAGAATTAATGAGATAAAAACTACACCCATGGCAATGATAGTTAATATAATTCCATTGGGGTCATTTTCGATAAAAAACTTATTTTTTTCTGCAATATGCTCCATAAGAAAAATCATATTCAAAAAGTTTAAAGCGGTAAATTAGAATGCTTTTTAGGTGGATTGGTTACTTTTTTTGTTTGAAGAGCTTGTAAGGCTCTAATTATTCTAAATCGTGTATTACGTGGTTCAATCACGTCGTCGATATAACCAAACTTTGCAGCGTTGTATGGAGTTGCAAATTTATGCCTGTATTCTTTTTCTTTTTCTGCAATGAAAATAGCTCTTATGTGTTCGTCTTTTATTTCTTCAATTTCTTTGTTATAGAGGATTTCGATGGCTCCTTTGGGTCCCATAACGGCTATTTCGGCAGTAGGCCATGCGTAATTTATGTCACCACGCAGATGTTTCGACGACATTACGTCGTATGCGCCACCGTATGCTTTGCGAAGAATAACGGTAACTTTAGGTACGGTAGCCTCGCCGTATGCGTATAAGAGTTTTGCTCCGTGAAGAATAATGCCACCATATTCCTGACCTGTACCGGGCAAGAATCCGGGTACGTCCACAAATGTAACAATCGGAATGTTAAAAGCATCGCAGAAACGAACAAATCGCGCAGCCTTTCGCGATGCAGCAATATCTAAAACACCCGCCAGATAATTTGGCTGATTGGCAACAATACCAACTGACATGCCGTTGAATCGAGCAAAGGCTGTAACGATATTGGGTGCATAGTCGCGTTGTACTTCCAGTATTTCATTATAATCCACCACACTATGAAGTACTTCTTTTACATCATAGGGTTTATTAGGGTTGTCGGGTATTATTTCGTTTAATTTATCGTCAACTCTATCGATAGGGTCGTCGCAATATGCCAAGGGTGGATCTTCGAGGTTGTTTTGTGGTAGATAACTAATTAATTTGCGGATAAGTAAAAGTCCTTCTTGCTCGGTATCGGCAATGAAATGGGCAACTCCCGATTTAGTAGCATGAACTTTGGAACCTCCGAGTTGTTCGGTAGTAACATTTTCGCCTGTTACAGCTTTAACTACCTTAGGACCGGTGACAAACATATAGCTACTATTTTTAGACATAATAATAAAATCGGTAAGAGCAGGCGAATAGACAGCGCCACCGGCACAGGGACCAAATATGGCCGATATTTGGGGTACCAGTCCTGAAGCTAAAATGTTGCGTTGAAAAATTTCGGCATATCCCCCAAGACTCTTAACACCTTCTTGAATACGTGCTCCGCCGCTATCGTTGATTCCAATAATAGGGGCTCCAACTTTCATGGCATGGTCCATTATTTTACAAATCTTGGCAGCGTACATTTCCGAAAGTGACCCGCCAAAAACAGTAAAGTCTTGCGAAAACACATACACTAATCGCCCATCTATGGTACCATAGCCCGTAACCACACCGTCGGACAGGTATTGCTCTTTATCGAGTCCAAAGTCGATACAACGGTGCGAAACAAACATGTCAAACTCTTCGAAACTACCTTCGTCGAGTAAAATTTCCAATCGTTCACGAGCGGTAAGTTTACCTTTTTTGTGTTGAGCTTCTATTCTTTCTTCGCCGCCTCCTTTGCGTGCTTTTTCGCGAAGCTCTATGAGTTCTTTAATTTTATCTTGAATGCTAGCCATGATTATTTATTTTCTTTATTTTCACATAATTCCATCAGCACACCAAAAGTCGATTTGGGATGTAAAAATGCTATGTCTAAACCTTCGGCTCCTTTGCGGGGCTGTTGGTCGATAAGCTTAATTTCTTTTTGTCTTAATTCATCGAGCCGATCTTCAATGTTTTTTACAGCAAAAGCAATGTGATGAATTCCTTCGCCTTTTTTTTCTATAAATTTACCAATGGGACCTTCAGGATCGGTTGTTTCAAGAAGTTCAATTTTGGTTTTACCTACCAAAAAAAATGCTGTTTTAACCCGTTGGTCTTTTACTTCTTCAATAGCATAGCATTTCAAGCCTAATACATTTTCGAAAAATTTTATAGCTTCGTCAAGGTTTTGAACAGCTATACCGATGTGTTCAATATGAGATATGGTCATAATTTTTTTTGCTCAAATATACATTCTACAAAAGTTATCAATGCATGATTTTTTACAATAAAAAAAATGTTTTTAAACAATCATTTTCCAATTAAAATTTTTGTTATCTTTGCTTTTTAGAAAAATTGGGATTTTATGAGAATAATAAACTTGTGTATTTGGGTTTCATTATTGATTTTTTTATCTTCATGCGAACCCAAAGATAAACAGCCTCCTTTAATTTTTTTAAAGGGCAATAATCCACATATAGTTAGTCTTAATGCTTGGTTTAAAGATCCCGGAGCTACAGCTGAAGATAATAAGGATAGGGATGTAACGAGTAAACTTACTTTAACTCACAATGTCGATATCAATGGACCGGCAAATGGCGAAGGTACTACAAAAAAAGCTGGTACTTATACGGTAACATATACTTGCAAGGATAATGCTGGTAATGTAGCTACTAAAACTCGCACAGTAAAAGTTGTAAACGATGCTGAAAAGTACCAGACTCGTTATGAATTGATAGTACAGGCTCAGAATCAAAGCATAGTTCAAAATGCTACATATCCATCTGTTGACTTAACAGTAGATGCAGCAACCAATATGAAAATATGGTTTCCTAAACTCGGAGGCAAACAGGGATTAAGAATTTATGGTAATATTCAATGGAACAATACTACCAATTATTATCATGTAAATATTCCAGATCAAAAAATTCCTATGTGGGAAAATAATGTCAGATATCTTTATGGTGTAATGGGCATAACAGCTGACTCTAAAATATTGGACAGTATCGATCCTAAAATTCAGGTTAAATACTATTTAACCAAATATCGCAAGAGTCCACAGGGAACCGTTATTTGGCCTCCCCAGTATCCCGACTCTTTGTGGGAGGTGCTAAAAAATGATGTTGTAATTGATACTTACGACCGATTTTAAGTAACATTTTCTTTTGGCAAAAATGGCTACCTTTGCGGTAGCTATTTTGTTTTATGCAACTCAGAAAAACAAGATATACAGCTTTACTCTTTATGTTGATAGCATTGTTAGCTATGTTTTTTTTACAAAGGCTTTTATTTTTACTTTTTAATTATTCATCATTTTCGCAAAGTTCAAGTATAGAAATTTTTAAAGCTTTATTGTGGGGAGTTCGATTTGATTTGTGGGTAGTTTTAGCATTCAATATTCTCATTTTTTTAATTGTCTTATTTTCATGGGGATATCGCTTAAAAAAAATGGTTGCTATATATTTTGTAGGAATTAATGCTTTATTATTTCTGTTTAATATTATTGATATTGAATATTTTAAGTTTACACTAAAACGCTCAACAGCCGATTTATTCAATTTAATTTCAACAGGCAGCGATGTGTGGATATTGCTACCACAATTTTTAATCGACTTCTGGTATATCGTTCTTATCTGGTTGCTATTTGTTTGGATGCTATGGTTTTGCTCAAAGAAATGGATCATGTTCCTTAACGATAAAGAAAGTGCAATATTAACAGGCAAAAAAGGAGTGGTATTTATAGTTTTCTTATTGTTTTTTTTGGTTATTAACATGGTTGTTCTCAGAGGAACAAGGCTTCGTCCGGTAAATTTGTTGAGTGCGTCATTATATGCAAATTCTAATCTGGTCCCACTGGTTTTAAATACTCCATTTTCAATAGTAAAAACATGGGGGAAGCCTATACATCAGGTGCATAACTACTTTGACGATGAAAAGCAGTTGATGTTTTCACCTGTATATACTACTCATCCATCGAAAACGAATAAGTTACCACTTAAAAATGTTGTAGTACTCAT
Source organism: uncultured Bacteroidales bacterium (assembly GCA_937960415.1). Taxonomy (GTDB): domain Bacteria; phylum Bacteroidota; class Bacteroidia; order Bacteroidales; family GWA2-32-17; genus Ch61. Next base: position 8,326 of record CALGPK010000092.1, read on the forward strand.
TCTTGAAAGTTTTTCGAAAGAGCATATAGGTTTCTTTAACAAAGGGCAAAAGCCATCATTTACGCCTTTTTTAGATAGTTTATTGAGCAAAAGTTTAGTAGTTCGGTATTCGTTTGCCAACGGGCTCAAAAGCATCGAATCGTTGCCGTCGATATTGGCAAGCATTCCTTCGCTTATGGAAACTCCATACATATTAAGCCCATTCTCGTCCAACGAAATAGAAGCTTTGCCCAATATATTAAAACGATATGGATACTCAACATCGTTTTTTCATGGTGGGACTAATGGTACTATGGGATTCGATGTCTTTTCGGCAATGGCAGGTATAGAGAGATATTATGGTCGATGGCAATATCCTAATTCAGATGATTACGACGGAAATTGGGGTATTTGGGACGAGCCTTATTTGCAGTACGTGAGTTCTATGCTCGATAAAGAACAGCAACCATTTTTTACGGTTATATATACGCTTTCGTCGCATCATCCTTACAAAGTGCCCGATAAATACAAAAATATTTTACCAAAAGGAGAGCACGAAATTTTGCAGAGTATTGCTTATACCGATTTGTCTTTAAAGCGTTTTTTCGAGCAGGCAAAAAAAAGTAAATGGTTTCAAAACACGTTATTTGTCATTACTGCCGACCATGTATTTGGATCGCATAGCGAGTTTTATTACAGGAAAATAGGCGTTTATTCTGTTCCTATTGCTTTTTATACCGAAAATGATACCAATCTTAGGGGAGTTTTACCTATTATAGCACAGCATTGCGATATAGCACCTTCTATTTTGGATTATCTGGGAATACAAACGTCGATGATTAGTTTTGGTAGTAGTATATGGGATATATCAAAAAAGAAATTTGCTATTAACTACATCAATGGCAATTATTTATTTGTAATGGACAACGTTGCTTTAGAATTTGACGGAGAAGATATTACCGGCGTGTATCAGTTTAAAACCGACTCGATGCTCATGTATAATCTTATTCAACAGCAGCTTAATGTCGATACTACACTGAAGTTTTTAAAGTCTATCATTCAACAGTACGACCAAGCACTGGTAAAAAATCGTTTAACAGTTAAAAAGTTCTACTAATGGGATTTATTGAAGAGATTCAACGACGACGTACGTTTGCTATTGTAAGCCACCCCGATGCGGGCAAAACTACCTTGACCGAAAAGCTTTTGCTTTTTGGAGGGGCTATTCATGTTGCAGGTGCTGTTAAATCGAACAAAATTAAGAAAACCACCGTATCCGACTTTATGGAGATTGAAAAACAAAGAGGTATTTCGGTCTCTACATCGGTAATGGGTTTTGAGTACAATAAATACAAGGTTAATATACTAGATACACCCGGACATCAGGATTTTGCCGAAGATACATACCGTACGCTATCGGCCGTAGATAGCGTAATTATTGTGGTTGATGCAGCAAAAGGAGTTGAAACACAAACCGAAAAGTTGAGTAATGTTTGTAGAATGCGTAAAACGCCGACCATATTCTTTATTAATAAGCTCGATCGTGAAGGATTAGACCCCTTTGTTTTAATTGATGAGATTGAGAAAAAGCTGAATATTATTTGCATTCCTGTTACATGGCCATTAGGAATGGGAAAAAATTTTCGTGGAGTTTATCAACTACATACCGATAAGCTATATTTATTCGAAGGCGAGGAAAAACAACGAGTACAAGAGCCGATTGTAATTAAAAATTTAAATCAAAATGGTTTAGCTTCGTTGGTGGGTGAGGTTTTAGCCAACAAATTGATTGAAGAAGTGGAGCTTATACGAAATGTTTTTCCCACTTTCAACCGTCAAGATTATTTGCAAGGCAATATAGCTCCCGTTTTTTTTGGTAGTGCTCTAAATAATTTTGGTGTAAAAGAATTGCTCGAAACGTTTTTGGAGATAGCCCCATCACCGGGTACCTCTATTGCCAACGAGCGTTTAGTAAATCCAGAAGAGCAAAAGTTTACAGGCTTTGTATTTAAGATACATGCCAATCTTCATCCACAGTTTAGGGCTAGAATTGCTTTTATAAAGGTTTGTAGCGGTGTATTTCGACGTAATATACCTTATTTACATGTGCGTAGCGGTAAGCTTTTCAAATTTAGTAACCCTACCTCGTTTATGGCGTCGAAACAATCGGTTATCGACGAGGCTTATCCGGGCGATATTGTTGGAGTTCACGATACGGGCAATTTTAAAATTGGCGACACTTTAACCGAAGGCGAAGTACTACATTTTAAAGGTATTCCTAGCTTTTCGCCCGAATTGTTTCGTTATGTAGAAAATGCCGATCCTGCCCGCTATAAGCAGCTGGCAAAAGGACTAGAACAACTTACCGACGAAGGAGTGGCTCAGCTCTTTACACACAAGATGAATGGACGAAAAATTATTGGTACTGTAGGAGCATTACAGTTTGATGTAATCCAATTTAGGCTCGAGCATGAATATTCGGCTTTGTGTCGCTACGAAGCATTACCATTGTATAAAGCTTGTTGGTTCAGGAGCAACAATACCAAACAAATAGAAGAATTTAAAAAACGTAAGGCAAATTTTTTGGCCGAAGATAAATACGGACGCGATGTTTATCTTGCCGATTCTGCATTTTCGCTTCAAATGGCCAAAGAGAATTTTCCCGATATCGAATTTTTCTTTACTTCGGAGTTTAATTAAGTTGATAATTCTTTAACTTTGAAAATAAAAACAGCATGTTTATTTTACAATTTATACTTATTATTTTTTTAGTTGTTGTAGTTGCGTTGTTAGTTGTGTTAATTCTTGTTCGGCACATGATGTGGCGAATTAATAGAAGAATTAACAAAATTTTTTCGAGCGAGAAACATATTTATAAAGATTCCGACTCAAATGTTAATCGATACTATAAGAACAAACACAAAATAAATTCAGACGAGGGCGAATATGTCGATTTTGAAGAAATAAAACCATGAAACATTTGCGTAAGCTACTTTATCGGATATTAGGCTTTAAGGCTTATTTGAGGCTAATAAGCAAAATATATATAATCCTTATTCGATGGGGATTTTTTAAAGATAAATACCAAGAGCTTCACTACTTAAAAAAAATTATAAAACCCGGATATGTTTGTTTAGATATAGGTGCTAATCTGGGTTATTATTCTTATTTTATGTGTATGCACACAGGGCAAAAGGGAAAAGTTTTTGCGATAGAACCGGTTCCATTATTTCGGCAAATTTTGGAAAAAAATGTATCAAAAAGTAAGTTTAAGCAACTTTGTATATTGCCTTATGCATTGGGCGAAAGTGAACAAACTATTACCATGGGGATACCAATTGTTGATGGAATTATTCGTCATGGAATGACGCACATTTTGAGTAATGATTGGAAATCAGAAAAAACACTTGCCGAAACATTTGAGGTAATGATGAAGGTGCCCGATCGTTTATTCGAAAATCTTGAGCGATTGGATTTTGTTAAATGCGATGTAGAAGGTTATGAATATATTGTTTTGTCTAATATGCTAAATACTCTCAGTAAACACAAGCCTATTATTCAGTGCGAATTGAGCAATCAGAATAAAGTTCAAACCATCAACCTGCTAAAACAAAACGGCTATGAAACATATATTTTATTCAATAACGAATTGATTAACCGTTCTATTGACCAATTGATAGAGATAAAACAAGATGTGTACTTTGTTCCGTTAAAAAACACATAAATTTAAAAAAATGGTAAATTTGCAAAAACAATATATTGTGTCGAAATTAATTTCTGTAGTAATTCCAGTTTTCAACGAAGAAAATAATATAATTCCTATCTACG
>CALGPK010000093.1 GCA_937960415.1 uncultured Bacteroidales bacterium
CCTGCGGGCATATAATGCTTGTGGTACCAGTGCTAACAGCAATGCCATAACAGTGACTACCGGTGCTTGCGTTCCTTCTGCTGCGTGTGGTAGTCAGGTGTTTATGGCGGTGAATATGAATGTAGGCACGCAGGTGCCGCAGAATACTACTCAAAATTCCGGGGATAAGTGGTGTTACAATGATGTAGCGGCCAATTGTGCTACTTATGGTGGTTTGTATCAGTGGGCGAGTGCGATGAATATAGCCAGTACATATAATTCAAATTTAGCTAATCCTAGCCCTGTTCCTTCTTCTGCTGAGACCTGCGATCCGTGTGGTAGTAGTGGTTGGCAGGGGATATGCCCTGCGGGTTATCATATACCTACCGATTTAGAGTGGAGTCGGTACGAGTGGTGTGTAGAGACCACCATTTCTCCTACGGGTAGCACTCCGCTTTCTACTTTTCAAAATGGTACAAGTTGGCGTGGTACTAATAGTGCTGCTGGTCCGGGTGCGAAGATGAAAGTAACGAGCAGCAACAGCCCTGTATGGGACGGCACGAATACCAGCGGTTTCTCAGCATTGCCTGCGGGCGGCTCCCACGGTGGTACGTCCTACTATCTCGGCACTTACGCCTACTTTTGGTCTGCTACGGAGTACGCTGCAACCAACGCATGGTACCGCAACTTGGGCTCGGGCAATGCGCAGTCGAGCCGCAACGACACCATTAAGACCTATGGGTTTTCGGTTCGCTGCCTTCAGGATTAATAATTGATTCCTGCGATGCGCTGAGCAAGTCGAAGCGAGCGGGTTATGTGTGTAGGCATGTGTGTGTCGTGTTTATCCTTGTGGTTTCTATGCTCGTCATTGCGGGCAAACGCAGTGAGCAAAGCAATCCCCCTATTGCCCACGTCTCTGTTTGTCCGTCAGCTGGCAAATAAATAAACTCGCAGAAAAAACTCGCAATGCCAAAGGTGTAATAACCTGGAAGGAAATTTATAAGAAAAAATTACTAAAAAATCAAACTGCGTTTTTAATTCTCTGAAAATATGTAAAAATGTCTGAAATAATGTTTATTTAACAAATATTGTCTAAATAGTGAACTATTGAGTAATGGGTTTCATCAGAAAAAATATTTATGGTTTTCTAAAAAAATTATTATTTTTGAAAAAAATCATTAAACCCCAATGATTCATTAGGATCTCTCGGATAGAGCGAATCAATGGATTATTTGGGTTTATCTCGATTAAGAAAAATCGCTTTCACGGTGTAGTTCTAGCAAACCGCAAAAAGTTGATTTTTCACAATGGCATTATATTAAAATTTATTTGTATGGCAGTTCATATATATAAAGGACGATATACCAATACTAATGATATTATTTATACTTTCGATGGTAAGCACTTATATATTGGCAAATATACTAATTCAACCGATATTCTTTATACGTTTGATGGCAGGCATATCTATAAAGGTCGCTATACAAATGCGAACGATATAATTTATACTTATGACGGCAAACATCTTTACAAGGGACGATATACGAATACAAGCGATATTCTTTTTACCTACGATGGCCGCCATATTTACAAAGGGAGGTTTACCAATTCTAATGATATTATTTATACTTTTGATGGTAAACATTTTTATAGAGGCAAATATACTAACTCAAACGACATTTTACTTACAATTGATGGAAGTATGCCTATTTGTATGTTTTTACTAATTATATAACTAAATATTAATTGAATTAGCTTGTTATAGAAGAGTTTTTAAGATAATAAATCAACTTATCATTCACATTTTCTAAAAATAATTAACATTTTTTTGCAGATAAAAAAAAAGACTTTATATTTGCATATAGTAAATAAATAAATTTATGTTTAACTAAAAATTACATTTATGGAAGAACAAGTAATGGAAACCAAAAAACAACGTCCCATTTTTTTAACTGTATTGGGAATATTGAGCTTCATTGGTATAGGAATTCAAATCATTAGCGCTCTATTTTCGATTCTTTCAGGATCTGTTGTATCTGGGGTAGCAGGTGGAGGTAAATCATTTTCTGAAGACTTAAATTCATTTGAAGGGATGGACTCAGCAACACTTAAGGTAAATGAAGCTTTTGATTATGTTATTAAAATGGCAGAAAATGCTACTGTTTTGGGTATAATTAGTATCATTTCTGCTTTAGTCTGCTTACTAGGAGTTATATGGATGTGGAATTTGAAGAAAAAAGGGTTTTTAGTATATGTCATAGGTGAATTGGCACCACCAATTGCTTCTATTATACTGGTGGGTTTTTACTTTAGTGGTTTTTTGGCAGCTATGAGTTTTGTTGGTCCTATTATCATGATTATTCTTTATGCTATTAATCTCAAACATATGAGCTAATATTAAGGTTCATTGTATATTAAAATTAAAGCTGTACCCATGGTGCAGCTTTTTTTGTCAACATACCAAATAATTTGTACCAAATCGTATAAACCCTAATGATTCATTGGGTTCTCTTAGAGAGAGCGAATCTATGCATTTCCCGCTTTAGAAAAATCACTTTTCTGTTGCAACGTCTGCAAACCAGAAAAAGTTAATTTTTTTAGCCGTATTGCACTAAAAAACTTTTCTTATGCAATAATCGGGTTTAAATAGCACACCGGTAGTCAGATGATACGAAAAAAATTATATACCTAATCTTGTATTGTCTAAATGATTTTTACACTTATTTGTACATCAACAAATTAAACACAAAATGTTACGACTCTTGCACTGCACTTATTATTAAGTTTAAGCATTTAATTTTACTAAACATTTTGTTTAGACGAAAGATATCGTTCTGCGTCTATGGCAGCCATACATCCGCTTCCTGCTGCTGTAATGGCCTGTCGGTAATGTTTGTCCTGTACGTCGCCACAGGCAAATACACCGGGAACATTAGTGTGTGTACTACCAGGTTTGGTTATGATGTATCCGGTTTCGTCGGTTTCGATATAAGGCTTAAAAATTTCGGAGTTAGGATGATGCCCGATGGCTACAAAAAATCCGGTGATATCAATTCGTTTTTCGTTACCGTTTTTATCTACTAAAATCACACCGTTGACGCCTTTTTCGTCGCCTACAATCTCTTTGGTTTGATGTTCGAACAGTATTTCGATGTTGGGCATATTCATTACTCTTTTTTGCATGGCTTTGGAAGCTCTGAGCTCATTGCGACGCACTATCATATATACTTTGCGACAAATACCCGCCAGGTAGGATGCTTCTTCGCAAGCAGTATCGCCACCACCTACAACAGCCACGTCCTGCCCACGATAAAAAAACCCATCGCAGGTAGCACATGCCGAAACGCCTAAACCTTTGAATTTTTCTTCCGAAGGTAATCCTAGATATTTAGCAGTAGCACCGGTAGCAATAATTACTACATCGGCTTCGATAATTTTTTCGTCGTCTATCCATACTTTATGAATAGGCCCGGTAAAATCTACCCGTGTAGCCATTCCAAAACGCACGTCGGTGCCAAAACGCATGGCTTGTTTTTTTAAGTCTTCCATCAACACAGGTCCGGTAACACCATCGGGATAACCCGGAAAGTTTTCTACTTCTGTGGTGGTAGTTAGTTGTCCACCTGGTTGTAATCCCTCATATACCACCGGTTGCAGATTAGCACGTGCAGCATAAATAGCAGCTGTGTATCCAGCAGGACCACTACCCAGGATTAAGCATTTTACTCGTTCGGTTGGAAGATTCATTAAGTTTTTTTCTTCCGATTTTTCACTTGAATTGAATGAAGAAAAGAAATTCATATTATTTTTTTTGCAAAGTTATATTAACATATCTATCTTTTTACATGTTTAGGAATTTTTAACGTATCCATCGACACACCATAACCACCCCAAACACCAATAGCCCCTCCCTGAATATTGGATCTAATAGTAATAGGTGAAGCAAACGGATTACCATCGGTCATAAATTGTTGTTCAATAGAATACCAAAAATCATAGTGTTTTGCATCCATTTGAGCTACTTTTACTACTACGGTTTGTCCTGTGCGAAAATACCAACGCGGTACTCCGTCAGCTCCTATGCCCATATCGTTGTATAGAGAATCTTCGAGTGGATTTCTACCTCGATAGAGCTGATATTCGGCAGTTTGTCCGTTGAAAAAACGGTCGTCAGTTACAGAAGGGTAAGGGTGTAAGAATACACTATCTTTGCCAAGGATCTTGGTAAAACCACGATAATAATTGCCCAATGTATCGGGGTCTTTCAAGTAAATCCATATAAAGCCAAGAGTATCTTGATTTTTGTCGGGTTTAAACTTTAAACTATCTATAGGTACAGGATTAGGAATAGTAGTAACTGCTGTATAAGTTTTGCCATCAGCAATAACGGTAAGCCAGTATTGTTTTCCGGGCTGCCCTTTAATAATTTTGCCTACATACTTTAAATATGGGAATGTATATGGGTCGAACGTAAGTTTCAAGGTATCGTTAAGCATACCATCACTAACAATAACTTTGGCATTGGTAACAATCATGTTCATAATAATAGACGAATCGACAGGAGCAAAATAGGCTGCCGTACGGGTTATAAAAGCCCATGCATATTGATCTTGTTCTATGGCTGCTTCAATTACTATTTTAGGTTCAGGAATAGGCAAATCGATGGTTATCTCTTTTTCGCATGCAGTAAATAAAACGAACCAAATAAAAAAAACGAATAATGCTCTCATGTTTTTAAAAATTAAAATTATAGGTTACCGATGGTAAGATGGAAAACAACGATACCTGTTTGGCTTTGGTTGTAATAGAGTAGTTTGCCAAATCTACATCGGTATCAAAATAAATAAAGTATGGATTTTTTCGGTTGTATAAATTATACACCGAAAAATTGAGCGAAGATTTCCATTTTTTTCCTTCGCCGGGGAAATGATATGTAACCGAAACATCGGCCCGATGATACGGTGCTAAGCGAAATGAATTGCGTTCGCCGTATTCGTTTATAATTCGTCCTTCGATGAAAAATCGCGAAATGGGTAAAGTAGTAGCATCGCCAGTAGCATAAACAAAAACGGCTCCTAGTTGCCAGCGTTTTGACAAATCGTACGTAAGCACTATCGATAAGTCGTGACGTCGGTCGTATTTAGCCGGATATGCTTTGCCGTTATTAATAGCAGGAAACAATCGCGTCGTTTTTGAGAGCGTGTATCCAATCCATCCGTTTAAATCTCCAAAACGGCGTTTTACAAAAAATTCGGCACCATATGATTTACCTGTACCAAAGGTAAAATTATTATCGGGGTTATTGCCAATATTATCGTCGCTAGTTAACCCTTCCTTGTAATCGATTAAATTTTTCATGGTTTTGTAATACACTTCGACGGATGTTTCGTAGGTATCGTTTTTAAAGTTTTTGAAAATACCAGCAGCATATTGTTCCGAAAATTGCGGTTTGATAAGATCGGTGCTTGGCACCCACGCATCGGTAGGCAAGGTTGCCGACGACATACTGGCTAACTGCACGTACTGATAGTTTTGCGAATACGATGCTTTAAAAGAAGTGCTTTTGTTAATCGAATATCTTAAAGAAAACCGGGGCTCTATGTTTTTATATGTAGCAATGGGTTCTAATGCTTTGTAATGCAAGGTATCTTTGGCTCGCTTGTAATCGTCGAGTACATATCGGGTAAATGGTCCTACAAAAGAGAACAAAGTAGGTCGCAATCCAGCCGATATTTTGAGTTTTTCGCTTATTTCCCATTCGTCGTTGAAATAAATGGCGGCATCGTGGTTGTAATAATGAATAATTTTCCCCGAATCGAAAAAAGTGCCTCCTATACGTGCTGTTGCACTTCCAGGCTGAAAATCGTGGAAAGTGTACTGAGCACCAAATTTAACAGTGTGCAATATATTAGGTAAATATGTATAATCCACCGAAAGCGAATAATCTCTAACGCCCGAATACATCTTAAATTCAAAATTGTCTTGTTCGGCTCCAAAAGTAAAATTATAATCGCTAAATGTGGCTGTAATGTTCTGGAATATTTTTTGGTTAAACACATGATTCCATCTGGCCGACACTGTGGCATTACCCCATGGGAATCGAACCGAAAAGCCATCGCGTTTGTTTTTAAACGAAAAAACATCGCGTCCGAAATAACCACTCAGAAAAATGCGATCATTTTCGCTGAAACGATAGTTTATTTTAGTGTTTAAATCGTAAAAATAATAGCCCGTGCCTTTTAAATTCCCTTTAATTAATGGCTTGGTAAGCACATCAATGTAAGTTCTACGTCCGGAAATAATAAACGAGCAAGTATCTTTTTTGATAGGTCCTTGAACGGTAAGACGCGAAGCAATGATCCCCACTCCACCATCGGCATGGTACGACTGGTTGTTACCTTCCTTCATGCTCACATCGAGTACCGACGACAATCGTCCACCATAATTGGCTGGAGCTCCACCCTTTATGAGATTTACATCTTTTATGGCATCGGCATTAAAAATAGAGAAAAAACCAAACAAATGACCGGGATTATAAACAATAGCGTTATCGAGTAATATTAAATTTTGATCAGGTCCTCCTCCTCGCACATAAAAACCACTATTACCTTCGCCTGACGATTGAACGCCCGGCAGGAGTTGTATCGATTTAAGCACATCCACTTCGCCCATAAACGATGGTATTTCTTTTATCATTTCTACAGGCAGTTTATAAGTGCTCATTTCTATGCTTTCTACATTACGATTTTTTTGCTCGCCACTAACTACAATTTCTTTACCCACGATAACGGTTTCTTCTAATAAAAAGTTCAACTTGATGTCTTTGTCGAGTACAACCTTTTTAATATTTTCATGATATCCTACAAAAGTAATTTTTATTGTATATGTGCCTTTGGGTAAGGTAAGCGAATAAAACCCGTATGTGTTTGATGAGGTTCCTTTTTTGAGTTCCTCAACATAAATGTTAGCTCCGGGTAAATCTTCGCCCGATTTTTTATCTCTAACATATCCACTTATTGTATATTTTTGCGAAAACAAAGAAAAACAAAACGAAAGTGCTATCAATAATAACAGGAATTTGCCCTTCATAGATTGTGTAAATTCAATGCTCCAAAATTAGTTAGTAAAAAATAACTTGCAAATTAAAAAAGGTTAATATATTTTTGCATTTAAATTGTTCGGGGCGTGGCGCAGTTGGCTAGCGCACTTGCATGGGGTGCAAGGGGTCGGAAGTTCGAGTCTTCTCGCCCCGACATTTTTATGATTGTTTCGAATATTTTGTTTCATTCAAAAACTTTCCATTAATTTTGCTTACAAAAAATGTACTTTCTTTATCCTTGGGTTTTGTGGTTTAGTTTTCTTATCGCTATACCCATTATTATACATTTGTTTTATTTCCGGCGATACAAAACAGTATATTTTAGTCGTAACGATTTATTAGAAAACGTTATCAAACAATCTCGTTCGCAACAAAAGCTTCGAAATCTGATTGTTTTACTACTTCGTATCTTATTTGTGCTGGCATTGGTATTTGCTTTTGCACAGCCGTATCAAAAAAGAACAAACGATGCATTCATCGAACAAACAGATGCCTATGTATTATATATTGACAATTCGTTTAGCATGAATGACGAAGGGGAGCAAGGTGTATCATTATTGGAAGAAGCAAAAAGCAAAGCTATTACTTTAGTTCAATCGTTACCCAAAAACGTAAAATATTTTTTACTTACCAACAATTCGAATTATTCGGTCGATAAATTATTCTCTTCGGACGAAGTTCAGAAAAAAATCAGCGAAATATCGGTTGTTTCTTCATCGCTACGATGGAGCGAAGTGTTGAAACGCTTACAAGAAGCTGTCGAAACTCGGATGATGAGTCGTACCATACCGGTTGCATGGTTTAGCGATGGACAAAAATATGCAGTAGATTATCCTGCCTGGCAAAACGATAGTATCCCGTTGTCGTTGTTTTACATGTCTCATGCAAAGAACAACAACATCTCAATTGACAGCGTGTGGTTCGAAAAACCACAACACCTAATCTATCAACGAGAGCAATTATGGACAACACTTACTAATCATGGCCATGACGATGTAGCCGCTTTGCCTGTCAAACTTTATATTAATGATACCTTAAAAGCAACTGCAACAATAAATTTGGCATCTAAGGCTACGGAAAAAGTTGTATTCGATTTTGTCAATATGCGGGCAGGTTGGCATAACGGTCGTGTCGAAATAGCCGATTTTCCTATATCGTTCGATAATACGTATTATTTCAGCTTTAATGTATTTAGCGGCATAAAGGTTGCTGTAATTAGCGACCAAACCTCGTCGCACTTGCAAGCATTTTTCAAATCGGACAGTTTATTTAATTCTGTTTTTCTGTCGTGGAATGCAGCTTCGTCAAAGACTTTATCCGATAAGCAGGTTATTATTTTATATCATGTAAACAACATATCTACGGGGTTATGGTCAGAGTTGCTCGAAATGGTCAAAAAAGGCAAGGTAATTATCATAATTCCTTCGGCAAACTTGCAAATAGCTGAAATGAATACATTGCTTCAAAAAATTGGAATAATTTACATGCCCAAAGACACAACTCGTCTTAATTTGGCCATAAATTCTATTGATCAGGAGTTTTTTAAAGGCTTATTTGTAAAGAAAGAAGAACGATTAGCAATGCCATGGGTAAATTTAAAATACCCCATACAATTGCAAAATAATGTGATATCGGATGTTATACTTTCCTTCGAAAATGGACAGAATGCATTAGTACATCTTAAATACGAAAAAGGCAACATTTTTTGTTTTGCACATCCAATGTTATCTCAAAATACTAATTTACAAGTTCATCCGCTTTTTGTAGCATTGTTTCATCGGATGATGGAAAAAAGCCTGCAAACAACAGCGTTGTATTATACCCTGCATCCACAGCTATCGATCTCTATTCCGGTAGATACCGTTTTAATGGACAAACCTGTTGAACTGCAAAACATAAATACATTATCAACCCAAATTCCTATGCAACAATATCGTTACAACGAACTAAACATAAGTCCCAATGTCAACGAAATGGAAGCTGGCATTTATTGGATTATCCAAAATAATAAGGAAATTCATCGTCTGGCTCTGAATTATTCGCGAAAAGAGTCGGAAATGAATTTTTATACAGCCGAACAATTATCCGATTTTTTCAAGCAAAAAGGATATAAAGTTAATCTCTACACCGTGCAAGATTTAGATTTGCTAAAATATACCATAAGCAACGAACAAAGAGGAAAGGAGTGGTGGAAATGGTTGCTTGGATTGGCGTTCATATTTTTATTGTCCGAAATGTTGATCATACGCTTTTGGAAAGTGGTTAAATAACCATTATGAAATTTAAAAACTATTTAACATATTTGCAAAAATCAAAAAGATAGTGTTTTATGACAACAACAGTAAAATCGAAAAGCAAATCATGCAGAACAAATGAACAAAAAGGTAAAAAAATGACATCTCAGGATTATATTCAACGTGAAAACACATACGGTGCTCACAACTATCATCCATTACCGGTAGTACTCGAGCGTGGCGAGGGTGTTTTTTTATGGGATGTAGAAGGTAAGCGTTATTACGATTTTCTGTCGGCATATAGTGCTGTTAATCAGGGACATTGTCATCCAAAGATTGTCGATGCAATGATCGATCAGGCAAAAAAACTAACACTTACCTCTCGTGCTTTTTACAACAATTTGCTAGGTGAATTTGAAGAATATATAACCAAAATGTTTGGTTACGACAAGGTATTGCCCATGAATACGGGTGCAGAGGGTGTCGAAACGGCAGTTAAATTGTGCCGCAAATGGGGTTATACTGTAAAGGGTGTTAAAGAAAATGAGGGTAAAATTATTGTTTGTCGCAACAATTTTCATGGTCGTACCTTACTGGCAGTTTCTATATCAACCGATCCAGAATCGTATGGTCAATATGGTCCGTATGTGCCGGGATTTATTCGTGTACCGTACAATGATATTGAAACATTTGAAAATGTAATTAAGTCCGATCCGAATATCATAGGCTTTTTGGTAGAACCTATTCAGGGCGAAGCTGGCGTAGTTGTTCCGGATGATCAATATTTAATTGAAGCATACAAACTTTGTAAAAAACATAATGTGCTGTTTATTGCCGATGAAGTACAAACCGGCATTGCGCGTACAGGTAAAATGCTTGCCTGCGATCATCTGAAAATACGCCCCGATATTGTTATTTTGGGCAAAGCACTATCGGGTGGCATGTATCCTATTTCGGCTGTTTTAGCCGACAATGAAATAATGCTAACTATAAAACCCGGACAACATGGTTCAACATTTGGAGGCAATCCGTTAGCAGCTCGCATAGCTATTGCTGCTCTTGAAGTAGTAAAAGAAGAAAAACTTGCCGAAAATGCCGAAAAAATGGGCAAACTATTTCGCGACGAACTGGCAAAAATAAAATCGCCCCTCATTGAAACCATTCGAGGAAAAGGGTTATTAAATGCCGTAGTCATAAAACCCACCAATGGAAAAGAAGCATGGGATGTTTGTCTGGCAATGAAAGAAAACGGATTGCTTGCTAAACCAACGCATCAGCACATTATTCGTTTTGCACCGCCATTAATCATTAATAAGGATCAAATACTCGAAGCAGTCAAAATTATCGAAAAAAGTATTAAGCAGGTAGAAAAGCTCAAGTAGTTGTTTAAGACTCGCCCTTTGCTCCCTCTCCTTGCGAAGGAGAGGGAGGATTAAAGCAAGGTAGCTCAAGGTTGCAAAGCCAGCTTTAACAGATCTGTGTTCGTTGTCAAACCTCTTTGAACTTTGTGTTTAAAAACTAAATCTACGGCTTTATTGATAGAAGGAGTATGTTTCTGATGGACTTAACATGCGAATAGATGGTGGGGAATTTACTTTGCTCTTCGAATTGTTTCGGAGTTCTCGAAAATACCAGTAAAAAATAAGGAATAGCGTCTGTACTGAATGATGTAAATCCTTGTAAAGGACATTTGAAACTAGTTTTGTTAAATTTACCATAAGTAAGTTGTTGAAATCAACGCAATCATAATTGCATAAATAATCATTTATAGTACATCTATTTTGTTTTTAGCGAAATTGACTTATTTTTGTTAAAAAATTACCTCTTTTTATGTGGAAAAAATGGCTTTCTATTGATTTTGTTGATGAGAACAAATTTCGTCTTTTTCTTACAAAAATATTTATGATGATTGGCATAGTTGCCTTAACTTACTTTAGTTTGAGAGGTTTTATCGTGCTCAATTATACGTTGGCTTATGCCTTGTTGTTTTTTGAGGTTTTACTTATCTTGTGTTTCATATATATTCAAATTTATCAGAACCATGTTTTTGCAGGTCATTCTGTTTCTACGCTCATGTTATTACTTACAATTTTTTTAATTTACACTGGGGGCGAGAACTTAACCGGTCCGCTATGGGCATACACGGTACCTGTTGTTTCGTTTGCTACAACAGGCAAAAGAGTTGGACTAATTCATACTTCTATTCTCTTTTTGTTTATGACTGTAGCTTTTGTTTTATTGCCGCAGTATTTTCCACCCTACAATTTTGTTTTTAAATTGCGATTGTACATCAGTTTACTTGTCAATACCCTTTTGTTGTTTTTCTTTGAACATTCCCGAAGTGCAATATACAGAAACATGGTACGTTCGCAGGACGAAAAAATAAGATTGATTGATACTATTAAAAATCAAAATGATGAATTGCAAGAACAAAAACAATCGTTACAAATGTTAAATTACGAAATTGAACAAAAAAATATTTTTATTACCGATAGCATTAAATATGCTCAACGAATTCAAACCTCGGTTATGCCACTCGAAGAAAGTTTTCGGTCAATATTTGACCAATATTTTATACTGAATTACCCTAAAAATATTATTTCGGGCGACTTTTATTATCTTCATCAAAACAACAACTTTATCACATTTGCTCTCGGCGACTGTTCAGGTCATGGTGTTCCGGGAGCCTACTTAAGTCTCATTTCGCTGGTTTTTCTTGACCAAATACATAAAATAAACCCTAAACTAGATATAACCGAAAAACTAAATTGGATAGAAAGTCAAATTTTGCAATTGCTAAAAATAGAACAATCTGAATTTAATAACGATAGTATAGATATTTCGCTGTGTCAAATTCATCCGGATGAAAAAATTTTACGGATTTCTTTAGTTAATCAGGATATGATTTTACAATTAGATAATGGTGAAATTCAAACAATATATGGTCAACCATTCTCGTTGTGCGATAGACAAGCAAACGAACTTTTTACGGTACAACAATTTTCGTTTAAACACGAATTTAAATTAGTTTTATTTACCGATGGCTTTGCCGATCAGTTGAATCAACAATCGAGGAAATTTTCGAAAAAGCGATTTTATAAATTGATAGAACAAAATATTCATCATAATTTTGAACAATTAAAAAACACCCTGGTTAATGAACACAAAAACTGGAAAGGCAATACCAAACAAACCGACGATATTTGTATTATTGGACTACATTACAGCTTACCGGTATAGTAATATTAGCAATGTATGTTTCATACCTTATATTTAGAACTCACGCGTCGTTGTAATTTTAGCTGTCCATACTGTTCTAGTGGATCGAACAAGAAAGAATTGTGGGAAAATGAACGAAGCAAACAAGAAATTATTACGCATATCTTACTTCCAGCAAAAGAAGTAGGCACAACATTTATTGATTTTTCGGGCGGAGAACCATTTTTGTATCCGGAATTTTTAGAGTTGCTCGATATAACACATCAAATGGGCTTTAAAATAGGAATTTCTACAAATGGCTCGTTATTAACAGAAGATAGAATTACACAAATCAAAAAACTACTTGGCAATAATTTGCTTATTTCGCTTGGCATCAATTCGTTTGACGATAAAAATGCAGAAACACGTTGTCGCGAAACAGAATTTTTTCTTAATAAGCTCGAACTTTTGCTTTCGCACGGTATAAATGTTAACATTTCTATTACCATGGGAAAGTTTAATTGTCAAACCTTTGCTCAAAGTCTTCAAAACATTAGAAAAATGAGTTTACCTTTTAACCGAATTCCCTATTCTCCACGCAATTCCAAAGAAAAATTGCTTATGTTCGATAAGCAAATATTAAAAAAATACTTACATCCTGCTTTAATGCAAAGTTATCATGGTTTTGTAAGTTTTGTACCATTTTTTTTACATCCTGCCGATTACGAATCTATAACAGGTATAAAAGCTTGCTCTACTCCAGTGCCTTTATTCCCTTCAATAGGATGTTGGGTAGGCTCGTTTTATGCTATCAACCCTGCTGGTGAAGTAGCTCCTTGTCCGTTGCTATCGGACAATGTTACAGCTGGAAATGTATATCAAACTCCGTTGAAAGATATTTTATTTAAGTCTGAATTGATGACCACTATTACTAATCGCTCGAATTTAAAAGGGAAATGTAAAACCTGCAACTATCGATGGACATGCGGAGGTTGTCGTGTAATGGCATATTATCAATCGAACGACCTGTTTGCCGAAGATCCAACCTGCTTTATCGACGAATTATCGGATGAAGAACTTTTGCAGTTAGAACAAACTACACGCAAGCATTTTAAAAATTACGTCCGAATGAACGAAATCAATAAAGAACATATTCGTTTATCCTAAATAGGTTTCGTAATCGGCAACATCACGGTTTACTACAACATTTGAGCCGATAAACGCAAATTTACCGATGCTAACATGGGGATGTACCACAGCACCAACACTTACATAAGCATAGCTGTCGATAAAGCAAGGTCCAACTATGTTAGCTCCGGGACCAATATTTACAAAATCGCCCAAATGTACACTATGTCCTACAGTACAATTGATATGTATAGCGCAACTTTTTCCCATTTTCACACCGTGAGAAATGCCAGCAGACGGTTCAATAATACATCCTTCGAAAGGAGCAAAAAAAGGAAAAACATGGGCTTTTTTGGAAATAACATTTACAGGTATGCCGCCCCAGTTTAACATTTGTTTGTATTTTTTGGCACGCAAACGTGGGTGACCTATTGCAACCACAAAATGAGGATGCTGTTTAGTATAATTTTGTTGTTCTAATTGGTTAGTAATAATTCGATATCGATGATAAAGTATTATATCGGATTTAGAAGGGTTGTCGTCGAAAAATACAATTTCTTCGTTAAAGCCATCGTCAACAAGTATGGCCATTGTTTCAAGACCTAATGCTCCTGCACCTACAATAATCATGGTTTAAATTGTTTTATAGTATTACATATTGTTTGTATCTCTTCTTCAGTTAACTCGGGGTATAACGGAAGCGATAAAACATCTCGAGTAAGTTGTTTTGCGTGGTTAATGTTTTCAGCAAAGTATAAGCTATGCTGCATAAGCGAATATTCGAACAATAATCGGGGATAGTGAATCATAGTTTGAATACCTTGTTGTTGCAAATGTTCTTTCAGTGAATCGCGATAAGGACTTTTAATTACAAACTTGTGAAAAGTTTGCCTGACATTTGTGGACAATAAAGGCAATTCTATAAATGAAACATGTTGTAGTTCATTAACATAAATAGATGCCAAACGTTGACGTATTTCAACCGTTTGTTCAATATGTTCCAGTTGCCAGTTTATCAATCGTGCTTGAGCTGTTGAAATACGGCTATTAAAACCCAGTTCGACAAAGTCGTTATGTTGTTTACCTTGATATCGTATGCGTTTGGCACGAAGGAATATATGGTCGTCGTTTGTAAGAATAGCCCCGCCCGTGCCAAAGGCGTGAACAATCTTCGATGGGTCGAAGCTAATACAACTCACCTCGCCCCAACTGCCCGATGGACGGTTGTTTATACAACTACCCAATGCTTGTGCTGCATCTTCGATTAAGTAAATACCTTGTTGTTTGCACCATTGCTCTATTTGGCTGTAATCTTGTGTACTACCAAAAAGAGGAACAATAATCAGTGCTTTTGTTTTTTGAGTAGTTTTTTGCTTTATCTCGCTGAGCGATAATGAATAATCGTTGTATTGAATATCAAGAAAAATAGGTGTTGCTTCTGTTCGCAAAACAGCAGAAAGTGTTGCTATAAAAGAGAAACAAGGCAACAATACTTCGTCGCCTTTACCTATACCAAGTGCATGTAAACTGAAATACAGTGCATCGGTACAACTACTTACTGCAATAGCATATTTTCGGTTGCAAATTTTGGCAATGTTTTGTTCCAATAGTTCTATTTCCCTACTATCCAGAAAAAAACCATTTACCCATGCTTCGTCAATCAACCGAATAATAACTGATTTGTTAATTTCGTAAAACCGTTTTAAACCATAATATGGAACGGTAAAAGTCATCGATACTGAGCAATATGTTCGGAAACAAAGTTACAATATTTCTGCATGCCTAATTCGAGCGGGTGCGTAGGTTCATAATGCAACCATTGACGGGCTTTTTCGATGTTTAAAGATCCTCGATTTGGACGATATGGCTTACATTCTTTGTTTTCTATATTAACCGATGGAAACATTTGTAATACAATTTGAGCCAGCTCTACAATTTTTCTGCCCTTACCAAAAGAAAGATTAAACACCTGATTATTAGCATGTTCGGAATTTGCAGCCAATAATATGCCATCGGTTAAATCGTCGATGTATGTAAAATCAAGTTGATGCAATCCACCATTATCTAATTCAATAGTACCTTTCTCAAACCCTTTGTGCAAAAAAATTTCTGTTACTCGCATATTACAATCGGTAGGACCATAAACAGCCGATGGTCTAATAATGGTATAAGGTATCTGATGCTTTTGACAATATTGACGAATAATAATCTCGTTGGCCAATTTAAAGGCTCCGTAGCTATCTATCGGCAAACACTCCTGCTCTTCGGTAGCTGGAATAATGTTCCCTTCGTCATCGCGTTTAAAATGACCATATACCATTGACGAACTTATGTAAATATATTTTGAGAGCTGAATAGAAGAATTTCGAATGGTTTCTAGCAATTGAAATTGAGAATCAAAAATATCTTTTTTAGCAAACCAAGGATTAATATCGGCAAGCAATGCAATAGGCATAGAGGCAGCGTTAAGTATAATGTCGGGCTTTATGTTAACTAAAATTTGTTTAAAAGAAGTGTCTCTTACATCGCACACATAAAAAGAAATACCAAGACGAGCTAATTCTTTTTGCCTGTACGTTGTATAATATAGCCACCTGCGATAATTGTTAGGTACGTAGTTTATCAATGCATCTACGGCAGCAACATCAAAAGTAGATTGAAACTTACGACACAAATGATATCCGATAAATCCTAACCCACCAATAACGAGGACTTTTTTCATTTTCTCTTGCGAAAAATTTATGTAAAGTTAACAAGTATTTATTTTTCCTAAAAAAATAAAAAAGTAAAAGTTTGTATAATTAAAAAAATTATATATTTGCAGGAAGTATTCAAAATTTTAAAAAATCTAAAAATCAGATAGTTATGTATTGGACATTAGAATTAGCATCTAAGTTAGAGGATGCTCCGTGGCCTGCAACCAAAGAGGAGTTGATTGATTATGCCATGAGAAGTGGTGCTCCGCTTGAAGTTATCGAAAACCTTCAGGAGCTTGAAGATGATGGCGAAATTTACGAAAGCATTGAAGACATTTGGCCCGATTATCCGTCGAAAGAAGATTTTTTATTCAATGAAGATGAATACTAACAAAAAAACCGGCAATCGCCGGTTTTTTTGTTATCCAAATTGTTTACTTTTGTAAAAAAGCATGTTTTATGTATCAACGTGATAAAGCAATAAAAGAAATTGTTCGCAAAGAAGAAATGCTCGATGTAATAAAGCAGTGTAAATTTTGCCATGTAGGATTTGTAGATGGCGATATGCCGTATGTACTGGGTTTTAATTTTGGCTACGAAGACCATAAAATTTATCTTCATTGTGCAAAAGAAGGCAAAAAGCTCGATATTTTGCGAAAAAACAATAACGTTTGTGTCATGTTCGACACAGGTCATGAATTTTTTCATCGACACGAACATGTGGCATGTAGTTATCGGATGCGTTATAAAAGTGTTATGGTAACAGGCAAAGCATATTTTGTTGATAATTACGACGAAAAAGTTAAAGGACTACAGATATTAATGAAGCAGTATAGCGATAAACACTTCGAATTTTCAAAACCATCTGTTGATAACGTGGTTATCATCAGAATAGAAATAGAAAAAATGACGGGAAGAAAATTTGAATATTTGTAAAAAAAAAAGTATGTTTACAACCATATATGCTAAAGTTTGAACAACATCATTCGCTTCAAATAGACGATTGGTTAAACAACCATTATAAAGGTCGTCTCGTTTATGCTTACAAAGGCAGTATTAGCGCCGAAATAGTTTCTCAATGCTTAAAACAAATTGAGCAATTTCTTTCGGAAACAAATACTCTTTTGACCAGGCCAAAGACGGTTGTTCATATTTCTATCGAGCTTATACAAAATATTTTTCATCATGCTATTCCTTATTATGGCGTAGATAGATTTGGAGCGGTTAAAATGGTATATCTGCCCAATGGTTTGCAAATGGAATTTCTCAATGTAATCACAAAAGACAAAGCCATTTTATTACACGAACGCATTCAACAGCTAAACATATTATCGAAAGATGAATTAAAAAAATTGCACTTACTTATATTAAGCAACAACGAATACTCAAAAAAAGGAGGTGGAGGCTTAGGTTTGGTAGATGTTGCAAAAAAAAGCAACACAAAATTAATTGCAGAATTTTATCCTTTCGAAAAAAATAATTATCTTTACCTTTTGAAAATTCATTTAGTTTAAAATAAAAAATTAAGAATATTATGGATCCAATAGTAATTGAAGGCACACCAAAAACTCCATCGGTAAATTTCAATGCAACTACCGGGGTATTGGAAATAAAAGGACGGTCTATACCTGAAAACTCTATTGAATTTTATAAACCTCTTATAGAATGGATTGAAAAGTACGGCGTATCGCCACAACCTAAAACAGTAGTTAATATTCAGCTCGAATATTTCAACACCAGTTCATCGAAGTGTATTCTCGATGTGTTTAAACGTTTGGAAGCAATTGTAAATAGCGGACACGATGTGTTGATTAATTGGCATTACGAAGAAGACGACGAAGACATGCTCGAAGCTGGTGAAGACTATCAGAGCATCATCAAAGTGCCTTTCAAGATGATTGAGGTCGAGGCTTAATTTGTTCGAATAATATAAACATTTAACGGGCGTTGATTACAAAAAAACAACGCCTTTTTTATTTTTATGAACACGATATAGAACAACGATTACAACGCGATAACTCACCACGCAAACGCTTATCAACCAAACCTTCTATTTCTGCTTTTAAGGGTTCTATTTCTATTTCTTTGGTAATATCGCTAGCAAAAGCAAACATAAGCAATTGGCACGATTCTTTGTGCGAAATACCTCTCGAACGCAGATAAAACATGGCATCGTCGTTGAGTTTACCGGTAGCCGAACCATGACTGCATTTTACATCATCGGCATATATTTCGAGTTGTGGTTTAGAACGAACTCTGGCATTTTGACTAATAATTAAATTTTTATTTGACTGATATGCATTAGTTTTTTGAGCATTTTTATCGACATAAATATTACCCGAAAAGATGCCGGTAGCTTCGTCATCTAAAATTCCTTTAAAAAACTGATTGCTTTCAGCATTCGGTACATTATGGTTTACATGTGTAAAATAGTCAACATGTTGATTTTTGTCGGCGAGCCAAAGTCCATACATAGAGTTTTTAGAATATTCGCCATTCATGTGAACATATATATTGTTTCGTACAGTTCCGCCATGAAGTGTAACATACACACTTTTAAATACACTGTGAGCAGACTGATAAATATGATTATTGGTAATTTGTATAGAATGATTATGGGCATTTTGAATACGATAAAAATCAACTTTTGCAAAGTCTTTCAGGTAGATATCCATGGTGCCATTCATAAGAAAAGGACTGGCATTAAGGCTATGATCACAAAATAATATTTGGACTACATTCGAACTTTCGGATACTATTAAATGACGAGGGTATATTTGAACAGCCTCTTCGGCTACTACCAGATTGATGACCTGAATAGGTTTATCGAGTTTGGCATGTTGAGGGATATAAACCAATAGCCCATCTTGCATCAATGCCATATTTATATAATCGAGTGAACTAGCTAACGACGAAAAATATGTTTTTAAATGCTGTTGAACAATAGCAGGATGTTGTTTGATGGCTTCGCGAAGACTTCCAAAAATAATGCCTTCTGGTGTTTGTTTCAATAATTCTTGATTTGGTGAAGCATAATACCATCCATTTACAAGAATAATTAAATGAGTGTCTAACGAGGGGACGTCGCAATTAAATACTTCTTCAATATTAATTTTTTCGCATAGAGCATGAGATAAATATGTAAACTTGCCCGAAAAATGTTGTTCGAGCGATGTATATTTATATGCTTCGTTTTTTCTGGTTGGAAATCCTGCTTCAAGAAACAACTGAAAAGCTTGCTTGCGTTGTTGTCTGAGCCATTCGGGTTCGTTTATAAGGTCGTCGAACTGTTGTTCGAAAACAGATTTTATATTGTCGATGGCAAGTTGCTGAAAAACAGTTGTGGTCATATTTTAGAGATTTTGAAATTCTTTTTTTATCCAGTCGTATCCTTTTTCTTCTAATTCGAGTGCGAGCTCTTTTCCGGCAGTTTTTACTATTTTGCCATCATAGAGCACATGCACCACATCGGGAACAATATAGTCGAGTAGTCGCTGGTAATGGGTTATTACCAAATAGGCATTATCGGGACGCTTAAGTTTGTTTACTCCATTGGCTACGATGCGAAGTGCATCAATATCTAATCCGCTATCTGTTTCGTCAAGTATGGCGAGTTTGGGTTCGAGCATAGCCATCTGAAAAATTTCATTTTTCTTTTTTTCTCCTCCCGAAAAACCTTCATTTACCGAGCGATTAGTAAGTTGTGTGTCTATTTCGACCAGTTCTTTTTTTTCACGCATATATTTTAAAAAGTCCGATGCACTTAACTGGGGCAAGTTGCGATATTTACGAATTTCGTTAACCGCTGTTCGCATAAAAGTAACCATGCTTACTCCCGGAATTTCTACTGGATATTGAAATCCTAAAAAGATACCCATACGTGCTCTCTCTTCGGGAGCCAATTCAAGCAAGTTTTGTCCCATAAATAAAACTTCGCCATTTGTAACTTCGACGTAATCGCGTCCTGCAAGCACAGATGCCAGTGTACTTTTGCCGGAACCATTGGGACCCATAATGGCATGAACTTCGCCGGCTTTTATTTCGAGGTTTATTCCTTTTAAAATGGGCTTACCATTTATTTGAGCTTTAAGATTTTTGATAGTTAACATAATCTATGTTTTTTATCCTACACTTTTTTCTAATGTTATTTGTAATAATTTTTGTGCTTCAACGGCAAATTCCATTGGTAGTTGATTTAGAACTTCACGGGCATAACCATTAACAATAAGCCCAACAGCATCTTCGGTACTAATGCCGCGCTGGTTACAATAAAAAATCTGGTCTTCGCCTATGCGAGATGTTGTGGCTTCGTGTTCGGCAATGGCAGTAGGGTTGTCAATTTCGATATAGGGGAAGGTATGTGCTCCGCAACGATCGCTAAGCAACATCGAATCGCACTGAGTAAAATTGCGAGCGTTTTCGGCATTTTTCATAATTTTAACCAGCCCACGATAGCTGTTTTGACTGTTTCCAGCCGAAATTCCTTTAGAAACTATACGACTACGAGTATTTTTCCCAATATGAATCATTTTTGTGCCTGTATCGGCTTGCTGATAGTTGTTGGTTACAGCTACTGAATAAAACTCACCAACCGAATGGTCTCCTTTTAATATACAACTTGGATATTTCCATGTAATAGCCGAACCGGTTTCGACTTGTGTCCACGATATTTTTGAGTTTTCTTCTTTGCAAATGCCTCGTTTAGTAACAAAATTGTAAATGCCACCTTTACCGTTTTTATCGCCCGGATACCAATTTTGTACCGTAGAGTATTTGATTTCGGCATTACGTAAAGCAATGAGTTCAACTACTGCAGCATGTAATTGATTTTCGTCGCGAATGGGAGCTGTACATCCCTCTAAATAGCTTACGTACGAATCTTCATCGGCAATAATTAAGGTTCGTTCAAATTGCCCTGTGTTTCGTGCATTGATGCGGAAATATGTTGATAGTTCCATTGGACAACGCACGCCTTTTGGAATGTAAACAAATGAACCATCGCTAAATACTGCTGAATTTAATGCAGCAAAAAAATTGTCCGTATAAGGAACTACCGAACCTAAATATTTCTTTATCAAGTCGGGATGCTCTCGTATGGCTTCACTCATCGAACAAAAGATGATGCCCAAATTGGCAAGCGTTTCTTTAAAAGTTGTTTTAATAGAAACACTATCCATTACAGCGTCAACAGCTACACCACTAAGTTGTTTCTGTTCTTCGAGCGGAATACCCAATTTGTCGAAAGTTTTTTTGAGTTCGGGATCTATCTCGTCTAAAGAATTATGAGCCACTACCGTTTTAGGAGCCGCATAATAAATAATGTCCTGGTAATCGATAGGTGGTATTTTTAAATGTGCCCACAACGGCATTTCCATTTGTTTCCAGTAGTTATAGGCTTTCAACCTCCACTCGAGCATAAATTCGGGCTCTTGTTTAATCGCCGATAAACGACGTATAATATCTTCATTAAGCCCTTTAGGGAAGGTTTCGGTATCGACGTTCGTTGTAAAACCGTATTTATAGTCAGATTGCGTTAAGTTTTGTATAATTTCGTCATTATTCATCGTTTTTTGATGCAAATTTAATTAGAATATTTCTAAATAAAAACCGTTTTTAATGATAAAATAGTCGTGTAATGTTTAATTTTCTTAAAAATGAATACTTTTATATCTATTTTTTTAAAAGAGATAAAAATTATGAAACAAATGATTGCATTATTGATATCATCGCTTTGTTTAATGAATACTACATACAACCAAAAAGCAGCTAACAATATTTCTATCGATACACTAATGTTTTTTGCAGAAAAGCTCAGTAGCATCGAAATGGAAGGACGTTTACCCGGAACAGATGGTTATGACCGCGCAGTACGTTTTTGTTCTGACCTATTTCATCGTTATCAATTAAGTGCATTTACACAAATTCCGGACTTTTTGCAGTTTGTCCCCATTGAACATAACCGTATAATAGGTCCATGCGATTTTTATTTGGTTCACCCTCAAAACGGCAAGTTAACTTTTGTTCATGGAGTTGATTATACTTTAAGAGGGTTTACCGGTGGTGGAAAACATGAGCTGGAACTGGCTTTTGTAGGTTACGGTATCGACACTATAAGTTACAACGACTATGAAAACATCGATGTTCGAAACAAAGCTGTAATAATGTTTAAAGGCAAACCCAACATTAAAGGGCTTAATTTGCCAAATTACAGCCTTTCGAGGCGTGCAGATATTGCTATACAGCATGGAGCTAAAGCCCTATTGTTAATTCCCGAATTATCGGAAAAGAAAAATCGTCCGCTTGGTAGCGTAATGTGTGCACGTGGTAAAGACTATGGCGATTTTACTATGCTCGAAATAGGAGAGCAAATAGTAAACAATTTATTTGCTTCAACCGGAAAAACGATAGAAAGCATTGAAAAACAAATTCATGAAACAGCTAAACCTATGTCTATGATTTTGCCTTTAAAAGCTCACATTCACATAGGTCATCAATATTTTCCCAAAGTAATGGCACCAAATGTTGTTGCATATAAGCAAGGGAGCGACGAAACATTGAAAAACGAGTTTGTAATTGTTATGGCACATCTTGATCATATTGGTAAACACTGCGATGTGGTATACTTCGGTGCTAACGACAATGCTTCTGGTTGTGCTGCTGTGTTGGAGCTGGCACGTATTTTTGCTCAAACACCAACCAAACGAAGCATTCTCTTTGCTTTACTCACGTCGGAGGAACAGGGTTTGCTTGGATCGAGGTATCTAGCTCAAAATTTGCCCGTAAAGCCCGAACAAGTGGTGGCTGTGTTAAACTTCGATTGTATTGCTGTTGGCGATAGCATCCAACTTGGCAATGGCAAATCAAACCCACAATTATTTGAATTGGCAAAAAATCTCGACCACAGCACTTTGGTTGTAGGTAGTACATGGAAAGGCGGAGGTGCCGATTTAAGTCCGTTTTATGATTTAAAAATACCCGGATTGTATTTTGTTTCGAAATACAGTTACACCCATTTGCATTTACCATCTGATAAAACGAGTACCTTCAACAAAAATATTTTTAAAAATATAGTCGAATTAGGTTATTCTGTTATAGAAGCCGTAGCCAATAATCAATATCAGCGTGAGAATGTTCAGTAGTCAGTAAAAAGTAAAATAAAGTTAAGCACAATAATTTTGATTTTTCAACGTTATGATATATCTAATCAAAAAACGTAATTTTGCATAAAAAAATTAAGACATGAGCACTTATTTTTGTTTATTTACAGTTGCTTTAATGCTTCTGTCGTTTAGTTCGTACACTCAAATATCCAATCAGCAGTTAAATGGTCGCGATGGCGAAGCCAATGTAATTACCACTGCCGTACCTTTTTTAACCATAGCTCCCGATTCTCGTTCAGGAGCGATGGGCGATGCCGGGGTTAGTACTTCTCCCGATATCAATTCGCAGCATCACAATCCGGCCAAATATGCTTTTATGAAAAACGATTTTGGGGTATCTATTTCATATACACCATGGCTACGTCAGCTGGTGAACGACATAAATTTAGCGTATTTAGCTGCGTATAAAAAAATAGGTGGTGGACAAACATTAAGCGGTTCGTTGCGTTATTTCTCTCTCGGCGATATTACATTTACCAATATGAATGGTGAGGTTACGGGTCAGCATCGACCCAACGAGTTTGCCATTGACTTTGGTTACAATCGCATGCTCAGCAAATATTTCAGTGGTTCGGTAGTACTACGTTATGTAAATTCCAATCTTACCGGAGGATATTCGGGTACAGGTGTACAAACCAAGGTAGGTCAGGCGTTTTCGTCCGATGTATCGGCATTTTTTACTCGTCCGCTCGAAATAAACAAGAAAAACGCCGAAGTGAATGCAGGTATCAATATATCGAACGTTGGTTCGAAAATGTCTTACACTGATAATGCACAAAAAGACTTTTTACCAGCTATGCTCCGCCTGGGTTCATCGTTCAAAATGGATTTAGACGAATACAATAGCCTGTTGGGAGTTGTAGAACTAAGCAAATTGCTGGTACCTACGCCTCCCATTTACTATGCTGTGGGAGACACTATGCCCGATGGCACTATTGTTAATGTACCTCAAAAATGGGTGCGTTACGGCAAAGATCCACAGGTTTCGGTGCCAGCAGGCTTGTTTCAGTCGTTTTGGGATGCACCAGGTGTACAACTCGACCCTACGAATCCCAACGACAGAAGTGTATTTAAAGAAGAATGGCGCGAAATAAACTGGTCTATCGGAATTGAATATTGGTATGCCAAACAATTTGCTTTGCGTGGTGGTTATTTTCACGAAGATGCCACCAAAGGCAATCGTAAGTTTTTTACCGTAGGATTGGGATTACGATTAAAAGTATTTGCACTCGATTTTTCTTACTTAATACCTACATCGCAGCGACATCCATTGGGCAATACGCTTCGGTTTACCATCATGTTCGATTTTGAGCCTGCCAAAAAAGAAAACAAAACCGAGAAATAACGATGTCCTTTCGCATCGGAATTGGTTATGATGTGCATGCCCTTATACCGGGCAACGAGATTGTATTGGGTGGAGTAAAAATCCCTCATACATTAACTACAAAAGCTCATTCCGATGGCGATGTATTGTTACATGCCTTATGCGATGCTTTGCTTGGAGCAGCAGCATTGGGCGATATTGGCAAACATTTTCCGGATACCGATCCATCGTTTAAAGGAATTAGCAGCTTGATTTTGCTCGAAAAAACTCATACTTTGTTAAAGCAAGCTGGATATAAGGTGGCAAATGTAGATATAACCTTGATAGCAGAAAAACCTAAGATTTCGCCATATTCAACAGAGATCGTCCAAAACATTGCACAAACATTGCATATAAACACATCGCAGATTTCGGTAAAAGCCACAACCAACGAAAAAATTGGATTTATAGGTCGTAACGAAGGAATAGCTGCTATTGCAGTGGCCTTAGTACAGTCTATTGCTTAGTTGCTTCAACTTTTCATAATCCGGAATTTCGCTTAAAAATTTCCATTGGTCGTCGAAAAACATGCAATAATGTTCCATGCCGTTGGAGAGTAATATCACAGCCGACTGGTAAGCAATATTGTACATAGCCAGTTGCGATAAGTTTTTGGTCGATAGTTTAACAGTTGGCGATTTGCATTCGCAAAGCAATAATGGCTCAAAATTGTTAGAAAAAACAGCTACATCGACGCGCAACCATTTGTTTTGTGTTTGAAAAGCGTATTCGACCTGTATTAGCGATTCTGGACAATGTTTATAATCAACTAAATACCATATTAAGTGCTGTCGTACCCATTCTTCGGGAGTTAAAGCTACCCACTTTTTGCGAATACGATCAAATATTTGAAACGAAGCTTGATTTTTTTTGATTTTAAGAGGAAATGAAGGAAAATGAAGTATAGGCAAGTTCATACAATACGATCTTTATTATTTTTGATAAAGTCGTCCCACGATTTAAACGTTTTGGGTGCTTTTATGCTATGTTGAAACGAATGACAAACAGCAACAGCAAGAGCATCAGTGGCATCGAGATATTTAGGCATTTCGGTAAAGCATAGTAGGTGTTGTAATATGATAGCCATCTGTTCTTTCGAAGCGTTTCCATTGCCCGTAATGCTTTGTTTTATTTTTCGGGGGGAGTATTCAAATACCGGCAATTGATGTGTTAAAGCAGCAGCAATGGCAACCCCCTGTGCACGACCCAGCTTTAGCATTGATTGTACATTTTTACCGTAAAACGGTGCTTCTATAGCCAGTTCGTTGGCTTTAAACTCTTTGATAAGCATGCTTGTACGTTCGTAGATATGGCTTAGGCGGTCGTACGAACGGTTGATTTTTCTTAAATTTACTATGCCAAACGTAATTAATGTGAGTTTTTGCAATTGCTGCAAAACAATTCCGTATCCCATGATTTGAGTTCCGGGATCGATGCCCAAAATTATGCGATGGTTGCTAGTCATGACCAAAATTAACTTTTTCTTTCCATTTAATTATAACAATTCCCAGCAAAATACACAAAAAGCCAGCAATAGCCATAACGGTAATTTGTTCTTTTAATATGGTACTGATAAAAATCAACGACAACACAGGAGACAGAAAAATATAAATGCTAATTTTATCTGAACGTGAGCTATAAGTCAATGCCATCAACCACAACAAGAAAGTAATGCCCATTTCGAATATGCCGGTATAAATAGCTGCCAAATACGAATAATTCCATTTTGGAAAAGGTAAATGAAGCAATAGTAGTAGTAAACTAATGTAAATGCTACCAAACAAAAAATTCAGAAATAATTTTTGAAAAGGCGTACGCCGGTCTTTGATATTTACAATCCAATACAACGCCCATATAATACTACTACCTGTAGCTAATAAAACACCCCAAAGGCTTGATTCTTGTCCATTGCTTTTACTGCTATAGGCAATAAAAAAAACACCCATTAACGATAAAAAAAATGCAACTAACGATACAGGTTTTAACGATTGCTTTAAGAACCAAGAAGAAAATAACACCAGTACGATAGGCCATGTATAATTTAGTGGTTGTGCCATATATGCCGGTAAAAGACTATAGGCACCAAGCAATACGATGTAATACAAAAAAGGATTAAGCATGCCCGAAACAGCCGAAAAAATCCATAGTTTACTGCTAATAACAAACGTAGTTTTTAATTGTCCTTTGATGATAAGAAATAATAAAAAAACAAGGGTGCTGGTATAACTGGCAATGGTTAACAGATGCAAAAAGTGTAGCTCCTTTAAAGCAAGTTTAAATGCCGTGGCAGCCGTACTCCATAGCAACACCGCCAGAATGGCAAAAAAAATAGCTTTGGTTTCATTTTTCATGGATTAAAATGCAAAAGTAGGTTCTTTTTTATCGAAATCTTCGATAATATCGCCACGCAAAATGCGGTACCTGCGTCGGGCTTCATTCGAATAAAAATTGCCAGGATATTTATTAAACAATATTTCTAGATACTTCATAGCAAGTTCTTTATTGTTCAGAGTGTACTGATAAATGTTTGCCAGCTTATATGCTGCAATAGGGGCAGTAACTTCGCGCTCAAAATGGTTTAAAACAGAGTCATACAGCACAATAGCTTGCTCATATAATTTTAACGATGTTAAAATATCGGCTTTTTTCAACATCGCATCGTCGTGCAATGTATAGGCATTTGGGTTATTAAGTATAGAATCGAGGCAAAGCAACGCAAGCGAATCTTGTTTTTTAAAGACAAAGAAATCGGCTTTCGAAAACGTTTGCAGGGTTTGCTGAGTAGAATCTATTTCGATATTTTCGTCGATAAACTGCGAAAGAGCAAAAGCATCGTTGGCAATGAGCTTTGAAGTAGATGCCTTTAATACATTGGCTTGAGCCTGAGCCCACAAAAAATCGCCGGTGTAGTATGCCAGCATCGCCTTTTTGTATCGTGCTTCGTGAGCGATGGGCTCGTTAGGGCTGTCTTTTTCCACCTGCGTATAAAGCAACGTTGCTTCCCATACATCATCTCTCATCAGCATAATGTCACCTAACAAAATTTTGGCTTCATTGAACTGCTGAAGCGAAAGGGCATTCGATGCAATCATTTTTTTAAGCAAATCAATGGCTTCGTCGGTATGGTTCAGGTAAAAGGCTTTGAGCTGAGCAAGAATTTTTCCTGCACTGAACGTGTTTTTATTGATTCCGGTAGTAGATAAATACAAGGTAAGCTCTTTCTCGAGTTCCAGAATTTTGTTTTTATCGATGTTTTTATCATCCAGTATTTGATAATAAAGTGTAAGCAAATAGTCGCTTTTGGCTTCGAAATACCATGCTCCTCTGGGTCCTTTTTGAACGATGTATTGAAAAGCTTTAAGAGCTGCATTGTAATCTTTATTAGCCAAGGCTGTTTGACCAATGCTATAAATTCGGCTACCGTCCTCGTTGAAACGTTTATCGAGCGAAATGGCAAAAGTTAATGCCTGATTGAAAAGATTTTGCTGTAAATATAACCAAATAAGAAACTCGCTTAAAATAGTTGCATCGGGATTTTTTTGTATTTGTTGAATAAGTTTACTTTGTAAAAGCTCAACCAACGTTTTGTCTTCCTGATTATATACCGATTGCTGTAACCGATTTTGTACTACTTGTATGATAGATGGGTTTTCGATAAGTAGTGTCAAATATTCGTCAATCATTTTGGGATAGAGTTTTTGAATTTGATACAGATTAGCCAGTTCGAGGCGAAAATTGTAGCTATTTTTCAGTAGCCGCTGACCTTTTAAATATACTTGTTCGGCATAGTTGTACTCCTGATAGGTAAGAAACATGTTTGCAGCCTGAAATATTTGCGATTGATTGGGTCCTATAGATTTTAATACCTCATCGTATATTTTCTTCATTTCATCGAGTTGATTCATAAGTTTATAAACATTGCCCAACATGATTTTAAAACTAAGATCTGCGGGATTTTTTTTGATTTCTTTTTTTATAGCTTTTTCGGCTTCTTCGTACAACCCTAATAGTTGCAGCGACTGAATGTAATACGTAAAAAAAAACGAATTGCGTTGCGATAAATACAGCTCGTTAAACAATGTTGCTGATTTATCATATTCTTTGTTTCGAAAATATTCAAAAGCTAGCTCCTGCTTTTCTCTATCGGTATTTTGAGCAAAAAGCCATATAGAAATTTGAAAGAAAAAGAAAAGAAATAGGTATTTTATCATGAGTTTTTCGTTTGTAAGCTATCGGAGTTAAATTTAGTTTCTCTAAAGTCAATTTGATACATATCGTTAATTTTCACATTTTCTAAGTTGCTTTTCATGATGTGTTGTACTTGGGAAGAGGTAATATTAAAGCCACTGATGGCTTTTAATGGTGCATCTTTACGCTGAAATAAATCGATATTTTGTTCTAAAAAATTAGTAAATGTTTCATTGTCAACATTTAACACAATGTCGAGTTTGCCATTTTTAAGCATTTCTAATTGCTGATGCAGGTTTACATTGAAATATACTTTAATGGTATCCAAATATGGGAGGCAATTGCCTTTTTCGTCCATCTTAAAATAACGTTGATTTTTGCATAAGATCATGGGGGTATCTTTGTCGGGAAATTGTTTAATATAAAACGGACCAACACCAACCGTAAAGTTGGTTGCATATTTTTCGTAAGCTTCTTTAGGAAAAATAACAGCAGCAGGTGTAGCCAAAAATTGCAAAAACATTGGGTTGGGTTTAATTAACTTGATAAGCAAAGTGCTGTCGTTTTCTTTGATTAATCCTTTAACAGTCGGGGTTTTTCCTTCGTAATATTCGCGGGCACCATCGATTTGATCGATAAATATTTCGGCCGATGTGTTGTGTTCGTTTTTGTTGCAAAGCATAGTTAGCGAATAAATAACATCGTCGATGGTTAGCTTCCGTCCTTTGCCTTTAGCAAAACAAGCATCATCGTGAAAATAGACATTTGAGTTTATGTAAAAACGATACTCTTTTTCGGAGGTATCGATACGCCAGGTGTCGGCTATACCGGGTTTAATGGAAAGAGTTTGAGGGTCAATGATAACCAGCCCTTCGTGTATGAGCGACACTATTCGCTGCGAAATAGCATTGTTTATCTCGTGTGGGAATAGGCTGCCCAATGTGCCTGTTTCGGCAAAAACAAGTGTGCCCCAACCAGCAGAAGGTTTACAAAGAGAATCGCTCGACGATGAAGTACACGATTGTAATAAACATAACGACAATAAAATAAAGACTAATGTAAGCGTTTTCATAAGTATAATGTTTGTACAAAATTAAATAAATTTATTGAGAGATGTTTTGTACAAATACGTTTAATTTCTTTGATTTTAATTTTTTTTTGATTTTTTTTGCAATGAAGAATTATTTAACGTATATTCGTTGTTTAAAAGTTAAAAGGTCATACCCATGAAACGACTTGGGCTTAGTTTATTGATTATTATTCTTTTGCAAACGGTTGCGTTTGCAGGAGAAATCGTCATAGAAGGCATTTTTCAGGGAAAGAACATTTATGTAATGAATCCATTTGCATCGTCGGGAGTAGGTTTTTGTGTGTTCGAAGTTACCGTTAATGGTAAGGTATCTACCGACGAAATTAATTCCAGTGCTTTTGAGATTGATTTGTCTGTTTATCAGTTTAATATAGGCGATAAGGTTACCATTGTCATAAAACACAAAGATAATTGCGTTCCAAAAGTGTTAAACCCCGAAGTTCTTAAGCCCAAGAGTACGTTTAATGTTACCAGCATCGAAGTTACCAAAGATGGTTTTTTAAAATGGACTACCACCAACGAGTCGGGCAAGTTGCCTTTTATTGTTGAGCAGTATCGCTGGAACAAGTGGATAAAAGTTGACGAAGTGGAAGGCAAAGGTACTGCCGGCACCAATTCGTACTCCGTAAAAGTATATCCGCATTCAGGTAACAATAAGTTTCGTGTAAAACAGGTCGATTATACCAAAAAACCTCGTATGAGCCAGGATGTACTATTTAAATCGTTGCAACCACCCGTAACTATAACAAACAAAAAATTTGAAACCGAAATAACATTCAGTGCCGAGACTATGTACGAAATTTACGATTATTATGGCAATCGAATTCTTAAAGGTATAGGCAACAGAGTAGATATATCGGGACTGAAAAAAGGTGATTATTTTATCAACTACGACAACACGATGGACCAATTTAAGAAAAAATAGCTCTCTCGTATTTTATTTTACGCTCAATAAAGCAAAATTTTCGCAAAGATCATTAACTAACCAGTGAGTCCGCATTCCTAGCATTTTAGCTGATTCTATGTTTTCGATGCTATCATCGATAAATAATGTTTCCTGAGGCAAAATTTGCAAATCGTTTATTACATATTTAAATATTTCGATGGAAGGTTTACGTAACTTTATCTCATAAGAGAAATAAACCTTGTCGAAAAACTGATGTAACGAAATGCCCCCGGAAGCCTGAGTAAATAGGTTCTTGAAGTACCTGTAATGCAGATTGTTTGTATTGCTTAACAAATAAATGCGATGCCATTTTTTTAATTGTTTAAGTAGTTCGATGCGGTTAGGCGGAATATCGAGCAGCATAGCATTCCATGCCTGAGTTATTTCGTGAAGCGAAACATCTTTGGTGCAGTGTTGTTTAATGTAAATCAGAAACTCATTGTTGGATATTTTGCCCAATTCGAATTCGTGAAGGATACTAGTGGTATCGAAATCGACAAACAATTTGTTGGCCTGGTATAAACCTAAATCTTTAAGCAAATGAATAGTAAGCTTAGGATTGATATTGATAATAACACCGCCAAAATCGAAAATTATATGTTTAATGCCCGAAAGGTCGATCATTAAAAATATTTTGGCTGTACAATGTCCGACAAAATTACAGCTTTTTTTAAATCTTCGGTAGTAATAACTAGCTGTTTTTTGTCATCGACAGAAGTATTTTGGTCAAAATCTATATGTTTTTTTATGATGCGACGATCTACGATAGTTTCGTCTTCAAAAATTTCGTCGTTTACTATTTCTTCAAGTACTTCAATTTTATTGCTCTCTATTGGTATTCCTTTTTTTGTTTCAAGCTGTTCTACCGGCTCAAAAATTTCTTGCGATGATGATTCGCTTGTAGGAGTAACTGTCTTTTTTTCAGAATGTTTCTTTTTCGAAGTAAAGATTGGATATAAAACAACAATAGCCAAAATAATATATATTATTCGAATGATGATTTCTTCGTCCATGGCCAACGAATTTTAGTTGTTGAAATTTTTGGCAATTTAATCTTTTTTCTTGAAAGTTGTACCAACTTACTATCCGGATTTTTGTTTTTCTGAATTCTTTCGGCTCTTTTTAAATTTTTTTTCATTCGCTTATGAACTTTTCGGTCGGTAGCAAGTTCTTTAGGCTTGTCAACTCGTTTCCAGTATTTTTTCTTGGTTTTGATTTCGTTGTATTGGGCTTTTTTTTCTTTTTTTCGTTGTTCACGTTTGGCTTTTCTTACTTCTTTAGGTTCACGTTTGAAAGTAAATTTTTTTTGTGTTTTTCGCACATTATCGCGTGGTTGTGTATCGATAGAGTAAGGCTGCGAATAAAAGGTTTGAATGATACACAAAAAGAATATCATTAAAAGAATATATCGTATTTTAAGAAGTAATTGCATTTTAAGGTTATTCTGTGTAATTTTACGATGAATTTTGTTGTTTATGTATCGGACAAAGATAGTATTTTTTCTTTTTATAGTATTTTCTCTGTTTAGTCAAAATGCATGCCGAAAGAAAGACGACGTGGTGCCGTATGTACGCGTCAACTTTACAATTTTTTTAAGTGATCCCGACTTTGTTACACTTCAAACCATTGGCAATCATGTGTTTGTAACCGGTGGTGTATGTGGTATTGTTATATATCGTCGCTCACAAGACGATTTTACTGCCATTGAACGTTGTTGTACATATAAACCATCGGAGCAGTGTGGGGTGCTACACGACACCATAAATATATTGCAATTACATTGTCCATGTTGCCATTCGCGTTTTTCTATTATAGACGGAACGGTATTGTCGGGACCGGCAGAACGAAATCTGGTACTATACAACACATCGTACGATGCCATTAACAATACTTTACATGTTTACAACTGATAAGACTTTATGAAAAAGAAACATAAACATTCATTTTTTACCAAATTACGCCACAAATATCGTCTCATTATCTACAATGATAATACCTTCGAAGAAGTTTTGCATTTTCGTCTTTCGAGATGGAACGTTGGCTTGTTGTTAGTACTGGGATCTATGCTGATTATTATTTTTACAACCTTTGTTATTGCTTATACCCCCTTACGAGAATACATACCGGGTTATCCCGATGCCGAGGTATTACAAAAAGCAAAAAGCAACCAGATGTTTATTGACTCTATTGCAGAACGATTGAGAATTCAGGAAAAATATTTAAACAATTTGAAATATTTGATATTATACGGCGAACCCATCACCCAACATACCGTTATGACTGCCGATACAACAAAAAATTACAAAAACCTGATGCTCGAACCATCGGCTGAAGATTCGGCTTTTCGAAAAAAAATAGAACAAGAAACCAAATACAGCATATCGAACGATAAAACGTTACATTCTGTTTTTGTTCAAAGTCATTATTTTACACCTACAAAGGGTATTATTACCAATCGTTTCGATCGAAACAGCAAGCATTTTGGCGTGGATATCGTTACCAAAGCTAAAGAAGTGGTAAACTGCATTTTAGATGGTTATGTTGTTTTTGCGGGTTTTACCTCTCAGTCTGGAAATACCATTATTATACAACACAAAGAAAATATATTATCGGCATATAAACATCTCGAACAAATAATGGTTACAATAGGCGACAAAGTCGCAGCAGGGTCTATTATAGGAATTGTGGGCAACACCGGCGAATTAACCACAGGTCCACATTTGCATTTCGAACTCTGGTACAACGGTCAACCCATAAATCCCGAAAATATTATGAAGTTTTAATATGAAACGACAAAGTATAGGCATATTAGGTTCAACTGGTTCTATTGGTACGCAAGCTATTGAAGTTGTAAGAGATAATTCAGAACGATACGAAGTAGATTTTCTTACTGCCAATTCAAATGCCGAATTACTCATAAAGCAAGCTATTGAATTAATTCCCAATGCGGTGGTTATTTACGACGAAACACAGTACTCGTTGGTGAAAGAATCCCTCTCGCATTTACCTATAAAAGTTTTTTGTGGCGAACAATCGGTCATTGATTACATCGATATTAGCGAATGTCAGACGGTGCTGGTGGCTATATCGGGGTTCGCTGGTTTGATGCCCGTACTGAAAGCTATCGAAAAGAAAAAACGCATTGCCCTTGCCAACAAAGAAGTACTGGTAGTTGCTGGCGAAATTGTAAAAAGTTTGGTAGAAAAATACCGTGTCGATTTTATACCCGTGGATTCCGAACATTCGGCCTTATTTCAATGTTTGATGGGAGAAGATTTGAATCAGGTTGAAAAAATCATACTTACTGCATCGGGAGGACCATTTCGTAACTTTACCAAAGAACATCTGCTAACAGTTAAAGCCAGTCAGGCGCTCTGTCATCCTACATGGAAAATGGGAAACAAGATAACTATCGACTCGGCTACACTTATGAACAAAGGACTTGAGGTTATTGAAACATTTTGGCTTTTTGGTTTCATGCCCGAACAAATCGATGTACTTATCCATCCGCAGTCGGTTATTCACAGTATGGTGCAATTTTCGGATGGAAGCATAAAAGCCCAACTCAGTAAGCCCGATATGAAAATACCCATTCAGTTTGCTTTTTCCTTTCCTTACCGACATGCAAATACATTTGAAAAAACATCGTTCAGTCATTTAGCCAATTTAACATTTGAAAAACCCGACCACGAACGCTTCCCTTGCTTAAATCTGGCATACCAGGCTTTAAAAAAAGGAGGCAATGTGCCCTGTATTCTCAATGCAGCCAACGAAATAGCTGTTGATGCATATTTAAAAGACAAAATTGGTTTTTACGATATACCACGAATTGTTTATGAATCCATTAGCAAAATTTCGTTAATTCAACAACCTACATTACAACAACTAATTGATACTGACAAAGAAACTCGTATCTTTGCACAGTCTATAATTTAATTATTATGAATGAAGTTTTAATTAAAGCCATTCAGCTTATTTTGAGTTTATCTATTCTGGTTATCATTCACGAACTAGGACACTTCTTTTTTGCCCGCTTGTTTAAAACACGTGTCGAAAAATTCTATTTGTTTTTTAATCCCTGGTTTTCGTTGTATAAAAAGAAAATTGGCGAAACAGAATACGGAATTGGCTGGCTGCCATTGGGAGGTTATGTTAAAATTTCGGGTATGATAGACGAATCGATGGATAAAGAGCAAATGAAACAACCACCACAGCCTTATGAGTTTCGCTCAAAAAAAAGCTGGCAACGACTGTTAATTATGTTAGGGGGCATCTTATTCAATATTTTGCTTGCCTTTGTTATATACAGTATGGTATTGTTTACATGGGGCGAAAAGTACTTACCTGCTAACAATGCCATTTACGGTATTATGACCGACTCGCTAGGAAAATCTATCGGTTTAAAAAATGGTGATATAATTTTGTCGCTTGATAACCAACCCGTTGATAATTTTAGAAAAATTACTCACGATATTTTGCTCAATGATGTAAAAACCATTCAAGTAAAACGCAACGATAGTGTTCTCAATATTTCTATTCCCGAGCATATTAAACCAGCACTTATTAAAAATCCAATGTTTGTAGAAGTTCGATTCCCCTTTATTATTGATAATTTTATAGATAACAGTGCTGCCAAAAAAGCCGGTTTCAAAAAAGGCGATCAATTTCTATCCATCAACGATGAGCCAGCCACCTTTTTCGATGAGGTACGCGATAAACTATCGGCACATAAAAACGAAACGGTTAGAATTAAAGTTTTGCGAAACAACGATACTATAACGCTCGAAGTACTTGTGCCCGACAATGGTAAGCTTGGAGTTTTTCCTGTAAGTAACATGGAGCAATTTTTTAAACTCAAAGAAATCAAATACGGTTTTTTTGCTTCGTTTTCGGCAGGTGTAAGCAAAACGTTTGATATGCTCGATAGTTACATAAAGCAATTTAAATTACTGTTTTCGCCCGAAACCAAAGCGTACGAATCTATCGGTGGTTTTATTACTATCGGTAAAATATTTCCTTCCGAATGGGATTGGATGTCGTTCTGGAGCATGACGGCATTTTTGTCGATTATTTTAGCATTTATGAATTTTTTGCCTATTCCGGCTCTCGACGGAGGCCATGTGTTATTCCTTCTTTACGAAATGGTTACACGTAGAAAACCCTCCGAAAAGTTTCTCGAATATGCTCAAATTGTTGGTATGGCGTTGTTGTTTGCCTTGCTAATATATGCTAATGGTAACGATATTGTTAAGTTATTTAAGTAAGAAAGCTTATGTAAATTTCTTTTCGTAGTTAATTTTTTTCTGTACCGAAGATGCATTTGATTTTTTAAATGGAGGACTTCCTTAAATCGCTCTATCTGAGGAGCACAGTGAACAATTGAGGTTTAATTATTCGTTTACCTTTCTTCGTTAGCTCATACAGATGGTATATCAGAGAGTCTATTTTGTGCTTTCATTAGGGCATGTGGGTTGTTTGGGTTTAGAGGTTGTCGTTTCGATATTTTTCTCTGCAAAAGCAGAGAAAAACTCAACGAGAGTGTGGTTTTGGGTTGTCGTTTCGGTACGCTCTTACGAGCTACTCAACGACAATATGGTTTTTGTGCCTTCAAAACATTCCATAACAAATACACAACTCGCCCTCATCGACTACTGAGCTTGTCGTATCAAATACAGAACTTGCCGCCATATCGTACACTGAGCTTGTCGAAGTGTAGCCTGCCCAACCCTCAACACTCTAAAAACACTACTATTTTTTGTTATCTTTTTCCCGACTTCGTACTTTTTATGCTTAATTTACTGATATACAAATACATACAAAATCATGTAGGCACTACACGATATGGTATGTAATTATATTTCAATAGGTTATTTTATTAAAAAAGGATTTCATTTAATTTTAAACCGGTTTTGCTTAATATACTCTTTTTTATATCCATGTTGGGCAAAAGGTGAACCATACGCTGCTTGACTTTATCCCCAAATAGCACATTGTCAACTATTTGAACAGATTCTTTTGAGCAAATTAGGCAATTTTTTTATTCTTACAAATATGCTGCACAGATAAATAAAAAAAAACATTAGACACTATAAACCAGTTTTTTTTTAAACCATAAAAACATAAGTCGCTGTATGTCGATTTGTTAAATTTTTAAAAAACCGAAAATTTTTAAAAAAGTGACGAAGTCAGGAGTTTATTTTTTTAGCATATCATAAAATTATCACCTCAGAAGCTTTTTCGAGCATCAATACTTTTCACACGCTTTGTCATGAAATTTGTACGTGCATGATAACTTAATAAAAGGTGCAGCAACATAAACGTTCTACTTAATAAATCATCTTATGGGCATTTAAGAGCATCAAGGGCAATACAAATTTC